>JAJUGN010000014.1 GCA_029265975.1 Clostridiales bacterium | reverse complement strand
TCGTTCGGCTCGACTCCAAAAACGGCTTCGGAGAGTTCGATCTCGCCGACCTGCTCGCCAGCCATGTTATAGATCTTTGTTTTTGGCATCTAAATCTCTCCTCTCTCAGCCTCTGGCCGACTTCTTCTGCGGATTGGTGCTCACGGTCACGACCGTGTTCTTGATTCTGTTGTTCTTGACCGTATTCCTGACATACACGACTCCGCCCTTGGGGCCGGGTATCGCGCCCTTGACCGCGATCATGTTAAGCTCGGGGTCCACCTTCACAACATCAAGGTTCAAAACCGTGACCTGCTCGGCGCCCATATGTCCCGCCCCGATCTTGCCCGGGAATATGCGGGAGGGGTCCGTGTTGCTGCCCATGGAGCCGGCGTGCCTGTGAACGGGGCCGCCGCCGTGGGTGGTGGGTGTCCTCTGCGCGTTCCAGCGCTTTATGACGCCGGCGAAGCCTTTGCCTCGGCTGATGCCCACGACATCGACCTTATCGCCCTCTGAGAATACGTCCGCCTTGATCTCGTCGCCGACGTTCATGGACTCGGCTCCTTCAAGCCTGAATTCCTTAAGCACTTTTTTCGGCGTGACGCCGGCTTTTTTAAGGTGTCCCTTTTCCGGCTTTGAGAGCTTCTTTTCCTCTACGTCCTGGAAACCGAGCTGCACCGAGGTATAGCCCTCTTTCTCGCAGGTCTTCTTCTGTACCACTACACAGGGTCCGGCTTCTATAACCGTTACCGGTATGACCCTGCCCGCTTCATCGAAAATCTGAGTCATTCCGACTTTTTTTCCGATTATGGCTTTCTTCATGCATTTTTCCTCCTTTAAGGTTATTGGTTGAAGCGAGGTTTCAGCCGAACGCTTCAACATGACCCGCCCGCCCCGCAAGTCGGCGGGCATCGGGTGCCGGCTTATCAAATAAATGTATAATTAAATAATGTATACTCGCCGCCCGGGCCGACCCGGGGATAGATCACAGCTTGATCTCGATCTCCACGCCCGCCGGGAGCTCCAGCGACATGAGCGCCTCGACCGTCTTCTGCGACGGATTCAGAATGTCAATAAGGCGCTTGTGCGTCCTGCGCTCGAACTGCTCGCGGCTGTCCTTGTACTTGTGCACCGCGCGAAGAATAGTTACTATTTCGGTCTTCGTGGGAAGCGGAATAGGACCGGAAACCTTTGCGTCCGTCCTCTTGGCGGTTTCGACAATGCGCTCCGCGGACTGGTCTATAAGCTGGTGGTCGTAGGCCTTAAGTCTGATTCTTATCATTTTCTTTGCTGCTGCCATGGTTTTTTCCTCCTTAAACGTACGTTGCGGCATATTGTGCCGTTTATGCGTACGGTCGAAAAATTCTGTACACTTTACCGTGCGTATCATTCCGCCCCAAAAATCTCACCGGCATGGTGAGCCGGCGCATCTCTGACTCGGCGATATACGCATACAGCGTAAAGGCCCGGTACAGACATTTCTCAGCCGCCCGATTGCCAAATTGCCCGTTAAAGCAATTTGCGGACATACTCTGCGAAAGTTACCTCGTGATTACGAGCAATCTCCCGCTTCATCGCATATTTCGCCCTATTCCCATAAGGCGCTTAAGTAGGATACCAAAAAAATATCCTAATGTCAATAGGCAATTTTGTTTTTTTCTGAGCATTGTGCGGCGGGGCAAAAAAACGGTTTCCGCTCGAAAATAATCCGGGGCCGCGCTTTTCGCGGCCCCGGCAGCTTGTCGAAAAACTTGTTTACAGCAAAAAAGCTTCGCAGAATTTCCGCCACGAATGGCGGAAACAAAGTCAAATCTGTCATTTACGGCGGCGTGTACGTCGGAAATGACACCTCTCATGACGGGCGCGGCAGAGCGGCCGTCGTTAAGCCCCCTTGTCGAAAAAGCCCGTTGGGCGTTTTCGACCGTCTGTCCGGGGCCGCGGTTTTCGCGGCCCCGGACAAATTATCTTGATTTCAGAGGAACATACGGAACGTTTTTTGAAACGGCTTTGTAAGCCGGCCGTATTATGCGGTTTTCGGAGTTGTAGACCTCCTCGATCCTGTGCGCGCACCAGCCCGCCATGCGGGAAACCGCGAATATCGGAGTGAAAAGCTCCCTGGGTATTCCGAGCATCTGGTAAACGAAGCCCGAGTACATATCCACGTTCGCGCAGATGACCTTGGTGCTTCCCTTTTCCTTGAGGAAAACGCCCGGAGTGAGCCGCTCGACGGTTTCGATAAGGTTGAGCTCGTCGCTCATGCCCTTCTGCGCTGCAAGGTTGCGGGAAAACTCCTTCAGAATCGTGCAGCGCGGGTCGGAAAGCGTATATACGGCGTGGCCCATTCCGTATATGAGGCCGGAGCCGTCCCCGGCTTCCTTGCGGATTATCTTTCCGAGGTAATTTGCGACCTCCTCCTCGTCCTTCCAGTCCTTTACGTTCTTCTTGATGTCGTCGAACATTTCACAGACCCGTATATTCGCGCCGCCGTGCTTCGGCCCCTTCAGGGAACCGACCGCCGCGGAAAGAGCTGAATATATGTCCGTGCCGGAGGAAGAGAGAACGCGGCAGGCGAAAGCGGAGTTGTTGCCGCCGCCGTGCTCTGCGTGCAGGACAAGGCAAAGATCCAGGAGCTTGGCCTCTTCTTCGGTGAACCTGTTGTCATGGCGTATGGAATAGAGGAAGTTTTCCGCTATGCTCATGTCGCTTCTGGGGCGGTGAAGGTAAAGGCTCTCATTGTCGAAATAATGCCGCTTCACCGAGTAGGCATGCGCGACAATGGTCGGGCAGCGGGCAATCATCCTGATAGCCTGGAAAAGCTCGCCTTCCAGATTGTTTATCTCCGGTTCGGCGTCATAGGAATAAAGCGCAAGTATGGAGCGGGCCAGCTTGTTCATAACGTCGCGGCTGGGCGCCTTGATTATCATGTCTTCCGTGAAATCGGCGGGAAGAGCGCTCCACTCGCACAAAAGATGCTTGAACTCCGTAAGCTGCTCGGCGGTTGGCAGAGAGCCGAACAAAAGCAGGTACACGGTTTCCTCGTACCCGAAACGGTTTTCGGAAATGAAGCCGTCTATCAAGTCCTTTACGTCTATTCCGCGGTAAATCAGATGACCTTCCTGAGGGACGATTTCACCGTCCTTTATAATATAACCCTGAACGTTTCCTATCAGGGTAACGCCTGCCATAACGCCTGTGCCGTCTGCGTTTCGGAGCCCGCGTTTGACGTCGGCCTTCTCGTAAAACGACGGATGTATATAGCCGTTTTTCTTGAACTCTTCGCACAGGCTTCCGACAAACTTCTTTGACGAGGAAATCATCTCCTCCTGCAGTTTGAAGTTTTGAACCTCGTTGATCCTCGGCATTGATTAGCCCCCCCTTTTATCGAAATACAAAATTAATGATATCAATTTTTGCAATATAAGTCAAGATTTCCTGCAAAAAAGATTGCCGTGCAATTTTAACGAATTTACGCGGCAATCAAAGTCATTTTAAGTTTAAGTTAATGATATTGCCCGCATTTACGCGATTTTTACAAAACAAAAGGCGATTTTTGCCTCAATTTGTCAAGGAAACACCTTGTAGCGCATTACGTTCCAGGAGTGCGGGCCAAGAGGCGCCGAGGCGCCTTCTGCTCCGCCCTTTGAGGGCGACACAGCATTCGGTGCATCAGCGGTGTTTGCAGCTTTCATATTGTCGCTTGAAAGCACGATGTGCTCCACGAGCGAAACCTCGCCGAATCCTGAGAAATCGAGGCTGAGCTCGACAGGCCGGTCCAGCGATCGGTTAACGGCAAACACGGTAAGCTCGCCCGAGCTTTCGTCGAAAGTCGCTATGCTTTCGACGTAAGGGATGCTTCTGCCTCCCGCCGTATAGCTCTCACACTCCACGACGCAGTTTAAGGCAGCACCCCTGCCGTAAAGGGATGCGTGCATAAACGGGTAGTAAATCGTCTGCACCCATGATCGTCCGCCGGTCTCGGTCATTATCGGCGCGATAACGTTCACAAGCTGGGCGAGGCATGCAATCTTTACCCTGTCCGCGTGGCGCAGGAGGGTTATAAGAAGGCAGCCGACAACCAGAGCGTCCTCAAAATTATAGACGTCCTCCAGCAGGGGAGGGGCTACCTGCCACTTTTCCACGGCCTTGTCCTGCTCCTTGCTGTGGAACCAGACGTTCCACTCGTCGAAGGAGAGGTAAACGGTCTTGTCCGAACGCTTTACGGCTTTTACATAGTCGCATATCGCCGCTACGCTCGAAATGAACTCGTCCATAACGAGAGAGCAGCCGAGGTAGGACGCGGTGTCTCCCGCGTCGTTGCCGTAATAGCTGTGAAGCGAAAGATAATCTATGTGCTCGTAAGTGTGCTTGAGAACCGTCGCCTCCCACTCCCCGAAGGTCGGCATGGCGGGGTAGGAGCTTCCGCAGGCGACCAGCCTTATATCAGGATCCACCCATTTCATCACCTTGGCGGCCTCGCAGGCGATGCGACCGTATTCCTCCGCCGTCTTGTGCCCTATCTGCCAGGGTCCGTCCATCTCGTTCCCGAGGCACCAGGTCTTTATTCCGAACGGCTTCTCAAACCCGTTTCTGCGGCGCATGTCGCTGTAATGCGTACCGCCTCCGAAGTTGCAGTATTCCACGAGGTTTCTCGCGTCGTCCACCGTGCCGGTGCCCAGATTTACCGCCATCATCACTTCGGCGCCCGCGCGCCGCGCCCATTCCTGGAACTCGTCGATCCCCACTTCGTTTGTTTCCGTGCTGAACCAGGCGAGCTCGGCCCGTCGGGGGCGCTTGGACCTGTCGCCGATGCCGTCCATCCAGTTGTAGCCGGAGACAAAATTGCCGCCGGGGTACCTGACTATGGGCACTCGGAGACGCCTCACCAGATCGAGCACGTCCCTGCGAAACCCCATATCGTCGGCCTCGGGATGCGAGGGCTCATATATTCCCCCATAGACCGCCCGGCCCAAATGCTCGATAAATGAGCCGTAGATATAAGGAGAAATTGCGCCTATTTTGAATCTTCTGTCCGCTATAAGCTTTGCTTTCATTCTCTTCCCCAGATAAGCTCTCCGACCATCAGGTCGGTTTCAAACCTTCCCATGTCGGTGTTTTTGCCGATGACCACGCATTCGATGCCGAGCATTCTCGCAAGATCCTCCATAGCCTCGGTTTTCACCGCGTAGCTTAATACCGTGTGGTGCGCGCCGCCGGCAACGATCCAGCCCCATACACCGTCCCTGAAGTTCGGATAAGGACGCCATGTGGCAGAGGCGACGGGGAGCTTCGGCATAGGTTTTTCCGGCTTCAGGCACTCCACCTCGGAGATTATCATCCTGAACCTGTTTCCGAGGTCGATGAGCGTTACTGCTATGGCCTCCCCCTCCATCGCGTCGAAAAGGAGTCTTGCGGGCGGCTCCTTGCCGCCTATTCCGAGGGGCTCCACGCCTATCCTCACCTCGCCGCCCGCTATGGTCGGGCATATCTCGAGCATGTGCGCGCCGAGGATCCGCTCGTTGCCGGGCTCGAGATTATAGGTGTAGTCCTCCATGAAGCTCGTCGCCCTGTTGTCCGCCATCAGCTTCATTACGCGGAGCAGCGCGGCGGTTTTCCAGTCGCCCTCGGCGCCGAAGCCGTAGCCCTTTTCCATCATTCTCTGCGCCGCGAGCCCCGGGAG
Organism: Clostridiales bacterium; assembly: GCA_029265975.1. GTDB lineage: Bacteria > Bacillota > Clostridia > Oscillospirales > Oscillospiraceae > DUPK01. Next base: position 34,798 of record JAJUGN010000014.1, on the reverse strand, counting down.
CTGCTTCAAGCCGTGCAGGCACTCGAAGTTGGTCGTAAATGCGCCGAAGCCGCCCTCGGTCATGAACGCCTCAAGCGCTATCTCGTATTTCGCCTGCTCGCGCACGGAGCCTATATCTGAAGTCGCAAACTTGTACCTATCCCTGTATTCCGCTATTTTTTTGTCGGCTTCCGCATCCGTGACAAGCGCGACCCTCTCGGCAAGATCGCCTATGCCGTAGCCGTTAACGCTCCATCCGAGCTTGATCTCCGCCGAAACCTTGTTGCCCTCGGTTACGGCCACCTCGCGCATGTTGTCGCCGAAGCGGCAGACCCTCAGGTTCCTGCAGGCGTCGAAGCCTACGGCGGCCTGTATCCAGGTGTTTATGCCGTCGATGACGGCCTCGTCCTTCCAGTAGCCGGCGACCACCTTGCGGGCCTTCCTCATCCGGGCGTATATGAAGCCGTGCTCCCTGTCCCCGTGGGCCGCCTGATTGAGATTCATGAAGTCCATGTCGATGCTTTCGTAGGGTATGGCCCTGTTGAACTGAGTGTGAAGGTGCAAAATGGGCTTGGATATTATATTGAGGCCGCTTATCCACATCTTGGAGGGCGAAAAGGTGTGCATCCAGGTTATGACGCCGATGCAGCTGTCGTCTTTGTTCGCGCTTTTCATTATCTCGGTGATTTCGGCGGGAGTTTTCAGTACGGGCTTGTATACGAGATCGCATCTCAGCTTTTTTCTGAGATATCTTGTTATGGTCCTGCTGTCCTCGGCGACCTGCCTGAGGGTTTCTTCTCCGTAAAGGTTCTGGCTTCCGGTTAAAAACCATATCTGTTTCATACGCTTTTCTCCTGTCCGTAATATGAATTCTTGCCGTGCTTACGGTTGTAATGCTTGTCAAGTATGTATTTCGGAGCTCCGGCTGCTCCGGGGTCAAGCTGCAGCGTGTAAAGCGCCATTTCCGCGATCTGCTCCAGAACCCTGGCGTTGTAGACGGCCTGCTCCGGGTCCTTTCCCCAGGCGAAGGGCCCGTGGTTTGCCGCGAGGACCCCGGGAACCGCCTCGTAGTCTATATCTCCGAAGCGCTCGACTATCACAAGCCCGGTATTTTTCTCGTACTCGCCGTTAATCTCCTCCTCCGTGAGCTCCCTAGTGCAGGGAACGGGCCCGTGGAAGTAGTCCGCGTGAGTAGTGCCGAAGGCGGGAACGCTTCTTCTAGCCTGCGCAAAGGCTGTCGCGAATTTCGAGTGGGTATGGACGATGCCGCCGACAGCCGGAAAAGCCTTGTAAAGCTCAATGTGCGTCGCGGTGTCGCTGGAGGGTCTGAGCCCGCCCTCGACCTTTTTGCCGTCAAGGTCTACGACGACCATATCCTCGGGCCGCATCGAGTCGTATTCGACGCCCGACGGCTTTATTACAACGAGGCCGCTTTCCCTGTCTATGCCGGATACGTTGCCCCAGGTGTAGATGACGAGCCCTAGCTTCGGAAGGTCCATGTTCGCTCTGAAAACCTTTTCTTTAAGAGCCTCAAGCATTGTGGACACCTCTGTGTATGGCTTTCAGCCGTTTTAAGATGTCGTTCTGACCCCTGCCGAACTCGTCGTGGATTATCTTGTATTCCGCATAGAGCCTGTCGTATATTCTGCTGTTTTCAGGGTCGGGCCTGTATACGATTTCCTTGACCTTGCCCATGACCCTTATCGCGTCCCCGAGCTTTTTGAAATAGCCTCCGGCGTAGGCGCCGAATATGGCGCTGCCGAGAGCGGGGGCCTGCGGGGAGCCGGAAATGCGGATCTCCCTTCCGGTAACGTCCGAGTATATCTGCATCATAAGGCTGTTTTTCTCGGCTATTCCGCCGGCGGCGTAAAGGCTTTTTACCGGGACGCCGTACTCCTCGAAAGTGTCGATTATCATTCTCGTTCCATAGGCGGTCGCCTCTATAAGAGCCCTGTAAATATCCTCCGGCTTCGTTCTCAGAGTCATGCCCAGCATCACTCCGGTCAGGTCGGCGTCTACAAGCACGCTTCTGTTGCCGTTCCACCAGTCGAGGGCCAGCAGCCCGCTTTCTCCCGGCTTAAGCGCGCGCGCCTTTTCCGTGAGGTAAGTCTGTATGTGCTGTCCCGCCTCGCGGGCCGCCTTCGCGTAGCTTTCCGGGACGCAGTTTCTCACAAACCAGTCAAAGTGATCGCCGACGCAGGACTGTCCTGCCTCGTAGCCGAAAAATCCTGGCAGGACGCCGTCCTCGGTCACTCCGCACATGCCCGGCACTATTTTTTCCTCCGTGCCCATAACGATATGGCATGTTGATGTGCCCATTATCATGAGCATTTTGCCCTCGTCGTTGATCCCGACCGCAGGCACGGCCACATGGGCGTCCACGTTCGCCGCCGCCACGGGCGTGCCCTCCGGAAGGCCCGTAAGCCTTGCGGCGCAGGCGCTCACGGTCCCGGCAAGTGAACCCAGCGGTATCACATCCGTGGAAATCTTTGTCCCGATCACGTTCTCCAGCCTCGGATCCAGTGCTTTGAAATATGCCTTGGAAGGGTAGCCCTCTCTTTTGCTCCAGATGGCCTTGTATCCGGCGGTGCAGGAGTTGTGCGTCTCCTTCCCGGTCAGCATCCAGACTATCCAGTCGGCGGCCTCCACCATCCTGTCGGCCCTGTTGTATATTTCCTCGTCCTCCTCCAGTATCTGAAGAAGCTTCGGGAACATCCACTCCGAGGATATTTTCCCTCCGTAACGGTCTATCCACTTCTCCCCCATTTCTCTGGCGAGGGCGTTTATCCTGTCTGCCTGAGGCTGCGCCGCGTGGTGCTTCCAGAGCTTTACATAGGCGTGGGGCCTGTCTGCATACTTTTCTTCAAAGCAGAGAGGAGTACCGTCCGCATATACGGGAAGCATGGTGCAGGCTGTGAAATCTATTCCGACGCCCGCTATCTGCGACGGCTTGACCCCGCCGAGCTTCATGACCTCCGGTATCGTGCGCTCAAGGACCTGCAGGTAGTCGCCGGGATGCTGGAGGGCAAAGTCCAGCGGCAGCCTGAGACCGCTCGGGAGCTTTTCATCCATTACCCCGTGCGGATATTCGTAAACGGCGGAAGCGACCTCCTCGCCGTTGTCCAGGGCGACCAGCACGGCCCGTCCCGAAAGCGTTCCGAAATCGATCCCGACAGAAAATTTTCTTTCCATAAAAACCTCCCCCCGCGCAAAAAAGCGCGTATTTGAACGATTGACTGATTATTTATTATTTAATGATTCAGTCCCAGCATGGGTATAAGCCTTGTGAGCAGGACTCTATGACGCATGTATGAATGGTATTTTAACCCCTGCTCGAGAAGTGCGCCGTCTACGTTCACTTCCTCGGGCCTGGTCGCAGCCCCCGCCCTCTCCATTAAAGACACGAGCTCCTCGTCACTGGGAAGCGTCTCAAAAATGATTTTTCTGATTTCCGGCCACTTTTCCTTAAGGCGGGCCGGATCTATTTCGTCAGTTATGGTAGGTCTGTTCATCTTCATCATATCCTCGACTAGTTCCGGTCCGTAAGCCGCTTTTACCGCGTCCCAGTCCGTCCTGTCAGGCGTCGGCTCGATGCTTTCGTGCTCGGATGCGAGCCTGCGGTAAAGAGAGTTTATTATGACCGTGGCCACCCCGACCTTTTTCCCGTGGTATTCCGGCCAGCGCTTCGCGACAAGCTTTTTGCACTCCCAGAAATGGGACAGGACGTGCTCGCCTCCCGAGGCGGGTCTGGAGCTGCCCGCGAGCATCATGGCAAGCCCGCTCATTACAAGGCCTTCCATCACGCTTGCGGCGGCGGCCTCGTCGTTCAGGCGCAGCCTGTCCGCCTGCTCGGCCACCCTTTTTAGTCCCTCCATCGTAAGCTTCGCTATTCTTTCGCAGTAGTATTCTCCCGTAAGTATGTTTGCGATTTTCCAGTCTGCAATGGCCGTGAACTTCCCGACCATATCGCCGAAACCGGCCGCCTTAAGCTCGTTCGGCGCCGCGGCGAGGATTTTTGTGTCCGCTATGATGACCTTGGGCTGCTTTGCCTGTCTTGTCAGCTTGAAGTCGTTTTCGATTATGGGCGCGGTGTCGGAGGCAAAGCCGTCCATGGAGGGAGCGGTTCCGAAGATGGCAAGCTCAAGGTTTTCCCGGTATGAAACAACGCGGCAGAGGTCGCCTATCGAGCCCGTCCCCACGGCGAGCACCCCCGAAACGCCCCTGCTCTCCTCCCTAAGCTCTTCCACCTGCTCCACGCCGGCGCGGATGCAGTTTTCAAAAAGCTTGAGCTTAACGTCAAAGCCGGATTTTTCAAGGCTTTGCATTAGCCCTTCGGATGCTGCTAGGGTGTTTTTATCCGCGACCGCGAGTATCCTTGCGGGGAATCCCGCGGCGGCGAGTATTTCCCCCGTTCTGTGCACCAACCCGCTGCCTATCTCTACGACTTCGGTGTCGAAATGGTGCCGTTTTCCGCAGGGGCAATCCCTCAGTCCCTCCAGAATTTCCTTCAAATCCATCCGCCGATCCCCCTCAAAAAAAGCGTTGAGCCAATGAACCGCCAAAGGCCGCGCGCGAAATGCCATGGAAAAATATTGATGTAAGTATACTATCTATCGTGATTAATTTCAATGTATTTAACAAGAAAAAAACTTATTTTTAAGCAGGCTTGCGCATTGCAAAAATTGTTTTGTAGCGGCCGCATAAAAAGACAGACCGCCCAATGTGGCAGTCTGTACAATCCTATTATTATAGACGGAACGCATTGAGCTGCGTTTCGCCTCCTCCCGGCGATGATGCGTCACTTCGCGAAGCTCCAGCGCACGCCCTGGGGGGTGTCCTCCAATACGATTCCCATGGCCTTTATCTCGTCGCGTATACGGTCTGCCTCGGCCCAGTTTTTCGCCTTCCTCGCAGCCTGGCGCGCCTCGATAAGAGCCTCGACCTCCTTTGAAATGTCCTTTTCGCCGGAGCCGCCGTAAATTAATCCCAGCACGCCGACAAGCTCCATAAGGAAATCAAGCGCCGCTTTGGAAAAAGCCTTCGATGGCTTCATTTCCGCCGAGGTGGCGCTGTTAAGCTCCCTCACCAGCTCGAATATGACCGAAACGGCGTCGGCCGTGTTGAAATCGTCGTCCATGGCCTCGACAAAGCGCTCTCTGTACTTTGCAAAGCCCGAGACCGTTTCCTTCTCTTTTCCGTTCATTTCCGGAATATCGGAATTTTCCGAGAGAAATTTAAGATTGTCGACCGCGGTCGACAGACGCTCAAGCGCGGCCTTCGCGTGCATAAGAGCTTCCCCGGAATAGTTTAACGGGCTTCTGTAATGCGCCATCAGCATGAACATGCGGATTGTTTCATAGCCGTAGGCCTCGGCCGCCTCCCGCACCGTGAAAAAGTTGCCGAGGGACTTGGACATTTTCCGGTTGTCAATGCTTATGAAGCCGTTGTGCAGCCAATAATTTACGAATTTGCAGCCGTTTGCCGCCTCGGACTGGGCTATCTCGTTTTCATGGTGGGGGAATATAAGGTCCTGCCCGCCGCAGTGTATGTCTATGGTCTTGCCGAGGTAGCGCACGGACATGGCCGAGCACTCTATATGCCAGCCGGGCCTCCCCCTGCCCCAGGGCGAATCCCAGGCGGGCTCCCCGGGCTTAGCCGCTTTCCAGAGCGCGAAGTCCATGGGGGATTCCTTGACTTCCGTAACGTCGATGCGCGCGCCGGCCATAAGCTCGTCCATCGGCTGGTGGCTGAGGTGCCCGTAATTTTCAAATTTCGCGGTGCGGTAGTATACGTCGCCGCCGTTTTCGTAGGCAAAGCCCTTTTCTATAAGCGATTTCACGATTTCTATTATCTCGCTTATATTCTCGGTTGCCTTTGGGTGGAAGTCCGCGTCTCTCACGCCTAGCCCGCGGGCGTCTTTGAAATATTCGGCTATATACTTTTCCGCAACCTCGGAGGATGAAACGCCCTCCTCCCTGGCGCGGTTTATGATTTTGTCGTCCACATCGGTGAAGTTCTGAACAAAAGTGACCTTGTAGCCCCTGTATTCGAAATAGCGCCTCAGCACGTCGAACATTATTATCGGACGCGCGTTGCCGATGTGAATAAAATTGTAGACCGTAGGGCCGCAGGCGTACATCCTGACCCTGCCGTTTTCTATAGGTATGAATTCTTCCTTTTCCCTTGTCAGGGAGTTGTAAAACCTCATTCGTCAGTTCCTCCGAATCTTTCCGCCAGCTTATCCAGCTCGAGCTTTATTGCCGCAAGGTCGCTCGTAACGGGGTCGGTGATGCTTATCTGGTCAACCGCCGCCACATAGTCCACTTTTTCGCCAGCGATGCGCACAATCCTCGCAGGCACGCCGACTGCGGTGCTGTACGGCGGCACCTCCTTGAGCACAACGGCGTTTGCGGCTATTCTGGCGCCGTCCCCGACGGTGAAAGGCCCCAGAACCTTGGCGCCCGCGCCTATCATTACGTTGTTTCCTATTGTCGGGTGCCGCTTGCCCCTGTCCTTGCCCGTTCCGCCGAGCGTTACGCCCTGGTATATAAGCACATCGTCGCCTATCTCCGCGGTCTCTCCGATGACTATTCCCATTCCGTGGTCGATAACGAACCTCCTGCCTATCTTTGCGGCGGGATGTATTTCTATGCCCGTTATCCTGCGCGTGCCCTGCGATATCCAGCGCGCGATGAAAAACATTTTGTGCCGGTAGAACCAGTTGGCGCGCCTGTGCCTGCGCACGGCGCGGACTCCGGGGTATAAAAGGCATATCTCAAGAGCGGAGCGCGCAGCAGGGTCGCGCTCCTTGTAAGCCTTTACAAGTTCCTTCAATTCGTTGAACATTGCGCCTCCGAGAAATAAGGATTTCAGTATGTTCTGATTACGGCCGTAACCTTTCCGACTATTTCGGCCTCTCCGCCGTCTATCGGCTCGTAAGCTTCGTTTTCGGGAAGCAGCCAGACCTTCCCGTTCTTTAAGCTCAGCCTTTTGCAGGTCGCCTCGTCCCCGATAAGCGCAACGACGATCTCTCCGTTTTCGGCGGTGGGCTGCTTGCGCACTATCACTACATCCCCGTCTAAAATACCTGCGTCGACCATGGAATCCCCGCGGATGCTTAGAGCGAAGAAGTCGCCGTTCTTGCCGGGATCGTAAGGTATATAGCCTACTGCGTCCTCGATGGCGAGTATCGGCCGGCCGGCGGCCACGTTCCCTATGAGAGGCACTCCCAGCGCCGCTCCCGCATTGAGCATTATCGCGCGAGTCTTGCGTGCGTCGCGGGAAATAAGGCCGTGCCTTTCCAGCGTCGCGAGGTGGGCGTGGACCGTCGAAGGGGATTTCAGGTTCACCGCGGAACCTATTTCTCTGACCGAAGGCGGATATCCGCGCGAAACCACGCATTTAGTAATAAATTCGAAAATTTCCTTCTGCTTTTTCGATAAGGGCCTCATTTGCCTTGCCTCCCGTTCGTAAGATATGCCGCCGTGGTGCTTTTGAATACAGTATAGCACATATTCCGGTGATTGCAAACGGCCGTTCCAAAGAATTTATCTTATTTTCGCTTATTGATTTGACTAAATAAGGGTATTGCAATATAATATACACGCGATTTGTATTTTTGGAAAACGAAGAAGAGCGGAGGCGCAGGGATGGTAACGGACATCAATTACTACTTTTCCGATTTCAGCAAGTTTCCCGTAAAAGGCTTTTTTGACGGAATGAAGTACCCTTGGGAACCGCTTTTCAAAGCGAAGGATTTTCTGGACGATCAGCTTGTTCTGCCCGACGTGAAGGAAATGAGGGGCAAGGCTCTGGGAGCCTGCGATTTTTACGGCAACTATTTTGTTGACGAAGGCACGGTACTGTATAACGGAGTTACCATAATAGGCCCCGTATATATAGGCAAAAACTGTGAAATCATGCCCGGCAGCATAATAAGGCCCTACACTATACTCGGCGACAGCTGCGTGCTCGGACACTGCTCCGAGGTCAAGCACTGCGTCGTTTTTAACGGGGCCAAGATACAGAGCACCTCCTTTGCGGGAGACTGCGTGATCGGAGCCTCCGCGAGGATCGGATCGGGCGCCATAACGGCGAACCGCAAATTCGACCAGACGGTCGTCACGATTAAGCACGAAGGCGGACGGATAGACCTCGGCACCGACTATTTCGGCTGCGTGCTGGGCGATAATTCGAGGATAGGCGCGAACGCCGTAACGCAGCCCGGGACTCACATAGGGCGCTACACCTGGATATATCCCTCGACGAACGTCAGGGGATTCATACCTTCTCAGAAAAGGGTTTATCAGGAGGCCCCTCTCGCGATTCAGGACAACGAAATACACGACCTCAAGCCATAAGAGGGCGCTTCTGAGCTGAACCCGCCTTTTGCGCTGCTCCGCTTTCGGCACGGCGCTGAAATGAAAAAGGCATTCCGGCGCTCAGCTTGACCTTGCCTTATAAGACGCGGGCGCTCAAAACCGCCCGTGTCTTTTCAGACTGTCAAAAAACTTGTTTACGGCAAAAAAGCTTCGCAGAATTTCCGCCGCGAATGGCGGAAACAAAGTCAAATCTGTCATTTCCGGCGGCGTGTACGTCGGAAATGACACCTCTCATGACGGGCGCGGCAGAGCGGCCGTCATGCAACCACCTTGTCAAAAAAGCCCTTTGGGCTTTTTTGACATTCTCAAGACGCGGGCGCTTAAAACCGCCCGTGCCTTTTCTTTTGTCTGCGCAGGACGGGCAGGTGCTTTACAGCTTACAAGTCCGCGAAAAAACAAAATCCTGTCGTTTTGGGGCCGCCAAAAATATATTGACAACCATTGTTTCATTAATGTAAAATATGTTGCTGTACTTTGCACAGCAGCATATTTTTGCAGACTACGGCGGCGCTTTGCCGTTGTTGAGTAATACTTCAGGAGGTGTATCTACATGCTTCGCACATACCAGCCGAAAAAACGCCAGCGTTCTAAAGTCCACGGTTTCCGCAAGAGAATGTCTACGAAAAACGGACGCAAGGTTCTCGCCCGCCGCCGCGCTAAGGCACGCGCAAAACTCACCGCTTAAGGGAGAACGGAGTCTTCTTATTGAAATTTACCGTATCTCTTAATAAGAACTATGAATTTCACAGGCTTTACAACAAGGGAAAAAGCGCGGCATCGCCGCTCCTTATTCTTTACTGCCGCAAAAACGGAAGGCCTTTTAACCGCCTTGGCATAACCGTAAGCAAAAAGATCGGTAAAGCCGTGCACAGGAACAAGCTGCGCCGGCGCATACGCGAAACCTACCGGATTAACGAAGGTTCTTTCGTCCCGGGCTGGGACATTATAGTTGTTGCAAGGGTAAAAGGCCGTTTCGCGCCTTATTCGGCGCTGTCGGAGGATTTTCTCTCCCTGGCTGCGCGCCTCGGGCTGATTGCGGCTCCCGGGCCTCGGTGAACTGAATGAAGAAATTATTGATTGCTATGGTGATTTTCTACCGGAGGTATATTTCTCCCTCCAGGCCTCCGAGTTGCAGGTTTAGTCCCACCTGCTCCGCCTATGCGCTTGAAGCCCTGGAGAAATACGGCGCGCTGAAGGGCTCCTGGCTGGCCTTAAAGCGCCTGCTTAAGTGCCACCCTTTCCATAAGGGCGGCTACGACCCCGTACCTTAGAAAAACCACAAGTACGCTTTCGCGTATAAGGGAGGCCGCAATGACCTATATTCTCTACCCATTTGCCTGGCTGCTCAGGGTGCTCTACGAGCTCTTCAACAGTTACGGCTTGGCTCTCATATTCTTTGCGCTTGTAATAAAAATTGTATTGTTGTACTTTTCCGCAAAAAGCAAAAAGGGCATGATGAAAACCTCCCGTCTGCAGCCGAAACTCAAGGAGCTTGAGAAGCGCTACGCAGGAAACAAGGAAAAATACAACGAAGAAATGCAGAAGCTTTACAAGGAAAACGACGTGAAAATGATGAGCGGCTGCATCTGGTCCCTCATCCCTCTCCCTATACTTCTGGCTCTTTACAATGTTATAAGGCAGCCCCTGACTTATCTGATGCAGCTTTCGCCTGATCAGATAAGCACGGTTTCCGACGTGATAACTAAGCTGGGATACGGCGCCGTGGACCTCAAAAGCGCATACGGCGAAATCACCCTTGCACAGCGGGTTTTTGAAAACTTTGACGCCGTAAAGGCCGTGGTGCCCAACGTGATGAAGCTTGACTTTACCTTTTTGGGGCTTAACATGGCGGCGATCCCGGATTATAAATTCATTTTCGGACAGTTTTCCCTGGAGGCTTTCGGGCTTTTCCTTATACCCATTATTTCGGCCGTGCTCGCCTGGGTTTCCACAAAGGTCTCCATGATCGGCAGCGGCTCCAAGGAGCAGGAAAACATGAAGGGCATGTCCCTCATGGCTCCGCTGATGTCTCTTTGGATAGGCTTCATCATGCCGGCCGGACTTGGCATCTACTGGATCGCGACCAGCGTTTTCCAGATGATTCAGGACTTTTTCCTCGGCAGGTACTATACCAAGGTGCTTGACAGAGAGGATGCGGCCAGAATAGAAAAGCAGCGGGCTCTGGAGGAGGAGCGCGAGCGCAAGCGCATAGAATACGAGCGCCTCAAAGCGGAAAACGCCAATCAGCGCAACAAGAACACCAGCAAGAAAAAGGTTCAGGCGGTCGAACGCCTTGAGGCCGAGAGAAGAGAGGCCGAATACGAAAAGAAGAGGCTTGCCGAAAAAGGGATCATCGTTCCGGAAAAGAAGACTGATGAAGACCGCCCGTTTGCAAGGGGAAGGGCCTACGACCCCGACAGATACGCCGAAGCTCAAAGGCTGATAAAGGAAAAAGAGGAGACTTCCTCAGCGGCCGACGCGGAAAAATCCGCGGAAGATGCCGCCAAAGAGGCCGAGCGCAAGGATAAGGAGGCCTTTGAAAGGTTCCTTGAAACCGGCAGAATAGATGACGACTCTGAAAACGAAGCAGAGGAGACCGCCTCAGGCAACAATCTGTCCGACGGCGAAGCAAGCGACGGGCCCGCGGACAAATAATAAGGAGAACCTTATGAAGAAATCGATAGAAGCGACAGGAAAAACCGAAGAAGAGGCGATATCGGCCGCTCTTGCCCTTTTGGGCCTGGAACGCGACGAGATTTCGGTAGAGCTGCTCGAACGTTCAAAGCCCGGCTTTTTGGGCATCGGTGCTTCCCCCGCCAGGATTCGCGTTTCGTATGAGGCCGAAGACGATTCCGTTTCCAGGACCAGGGATTTCGTAAACGGTCTTCTGAAGCGCATGGGTTCGTCGGCGGTCTCCGAGGTAACCGTGGTCGACGACTCCAACTACAACGTAAATTTGAAAGGCGAAGGTCTCGGTTCCCTTATCGGACGCAGAGGGGAAACTCTCGACGCCATACAGCATATCACAAATTATGCCGTCAACAGGGGTTCCTCAAAGCATATCAGAATAAACATCGACGCGGAGGATTACCGCAGCAAGCGCGAGGAAGCTCTGGGCGCGCTTGCTCATAAAACGGCGGCAAAGGTCCTCAAATACCGCAGAAACATGACTTTAGAGCCGATGAACTCCTATGAGCGGCATATAATCCATACCGCTCTCCAGGACGTTGACGGAATTTCGACATATTCGGTCGGGACCGAGCCCAACCGCAAGGTGGTAATAGCCTACGGAAAGGCAAAAAGTCCCCGCCAGGATTTCAGGAAAAGGAAATAGCCGCGGCTTTCGGCGCCGATTTTTCAAGCCGCCCGTACATGTCGGCTTTTAAGACACGGTTTTTCCTGCGCCTCTATGGGGCCAGGGCCTAAAAAAGCTTTTCGCGGCTGGATCATGGACGCCGCATCGAAGCGTTTGGTCAATTATCCGTCGCCCCGCGATTTTAGCGCGGGGCGATGTTTTCGTCCGCCTTTTCTCGGGCCTAATATTTCATCATAAATGTTTGTTTAATACCTATAATATGTTATAATTATCTATATTTACTCAATCGGGAGGGAGAATCTTGGCGACAGAGCTATGCAATTTGAATCTTGCCGTTCTGATAGACGCAGACAACGCCCCGCGCACTGCGCTGGGCAGCATTATGCAGGAGATAGCCATTTACGGCACGCCAACGATAAAGCGTATTTACGGCGACTGGACAAACCCGAATATAGGCACCTGGAAGATGTCCCTTCTGGAAAACGCGATTACGCCGGTCCAGCAGTACGGGTATACGACCGGCAAGAATTCCACGGATTCGGCGATGATTATCGACGCGATGGACATCCTTTACGCCGGAAATGTGGACGGCTTCGTGATAGTATCCAGCGACAGCGATTTTACGCGTCTTGCGATACGCCTTCGCGAGGCCGGACTCCGCGTGATCGGAATAGGCGAAAAGAAAACGCCCGCTCCCTTCATAGCGTCCTGCGACAAGTTCATATATATAGAGCTGATAAGGGCAAAGTATCAGGAGCCCGAAGACGAGAAATACGGCCAGCGCGTCCGCCGCTTTCCGAAGAAAACTTCCGAGCACCCGCCCGTGCCCCCGGACGCGGTCAGGTTTATCGCGGATTCGGTTTCGGACATAGCGGACGAGGACGGCTGGGCCTATCTCGGAGAGCTGGGCAACCTGCTAATTAAAAAGCGCCCGGACTTTGATTCCAGGAACTACGGCTTTTCAAAGCTCACCGCGCTGGTCCGTTCCATCCCTCGTTTTGAGGTTGACGCACGGCAGGTCGCGGGAACGAACACGACCCATATCTACATCAGAGACAAAGAGGTTTAGAATGTATTTCCGCAGCAGAAGGAAAAGCCGCAGGCGCAGAGGGCGGACCGTCATAGCATTTGTTTTGCTCGTTCTGATTTTTGTTTTTATGGGGTATGACAGCAACACTCGCATCGTAACCGAGGAATTTCCTGTTTCGGGCTCAAAAATCCCTGCGGCCTTTAGCGGCTTCAGAATAGTCCAGCTGTCCGACCTCCACGGGAAAAGCTTCGGGAAAAACAACGAGCGGCTTGTGTCGGCCGTAAAATCGGCAAAGCCCGACATCATAGTAATAACAGGCGATCTTATTGAGGACGGGAAAAAAGGCGACTGGGCAAGGACCCTCTTCCAGAGCCTTACCCCGATAGCGCCCGTTTATTACGTCACAGGAAACCACGAGTGGGCCTCGGGAGGTCTGGTGGAGCTTCTTAAAATCATCGACGAATGCGGTGTGACCGCTCTAAGAAACGATTACATCGCTCTGACGAGGGACAATGACACCATAATTCTTGCGGGAGTCGACGACCCTAACGGTTTTGCGGATCAGAAGACGCCGCAGCAGCTCTTCAGTGAAATAAGGAGTAAGCATAAGGACAAGTATACCCTGCTATTGGCGCACAGGAACACGCTTCTTGATACATACGCCTCGATAGGCGCCGATCTTGTTCTGACGGGTCACAGCCACGGCGGAATAATAAGGCTTCCTTTTGTCGGAGGCGTCCTGAGCACCGACAGGTCGTTTTTCCCAAAATACGACGCAGGCTTTTTCATAAGGGACAAGACCGTCATGTTCGTTTCAAGGGGCCTGGGTCCGTTCAGGCGCATCCCCAGGTTCCTGAATAATCCTCAGATTGCCGTGATAATACTAAAGAAATAACAGCTTAGGAGCGTTTCATGTATAATAAGATAAAACTGCCAAACGGCGTGCGGATAGTTTCCGAAAACATCCCTTACGTCCGCTCAGCAGCAGTAGGAATATGGGTCGGTACGGGCTCTCGCTTTGAGTCCGCCTCCGAAAACGGGGCGGCGCATTTTATCGAGCATATGCTCTTCAAGGGCACGCAGACCCGCAGCGCGGCGGAGCTTGCCGAGCAGATGGACCATATCGGCGGACAAATCAACGCCTTCACGACAAGGGACTGCACCTGCTTCTACGGAAAGGCGCTGGATACGCATCTCCATCTCGCCATAGACGTCCTCTGCGACATGTTTTTCTGTTCGCGCTTCGACGAGGCGGACGTAAAAAACGAGCGCGGCGTCATAATAGAAGAAATCGGCATGTATGAGGACACCCCGGAGGACCTTGTGGTGGAGCAGCTATTCTCCTCCGTATACAGGGGCTCCCCGCTTGCAAGGCCGATACTTGGCAAAAGGAAGACTCTCGAGAAGATGACCGGCGCTTTCCTCCGCGATTTTATGGAAAGAAAATACCGTTCGGGCGACATAGTCGTCGCAATGTCGGGCAGCTTCAAGGACGAGGACGTTGACTTCCTGCGCGAAAAGTTCTCGGTCCTTCCGAAAAACAGGAAGGCAAGGCTTACGGCGGCGTGCTATTCCCCCTGCTTTGTAACGAAAAAGAAAAAAATCGAGCAGAACCACATATGCCTTTCCTTCCCTTCCGTAAGCAACCTCGACCCTGACCGTTACGCGATGCAGCTTCTTAACAACATCCTCGGCGGCGGCATGTCTTCTCGGCTGTTCCAGGAACTGCGGGAGAAGCGCGGCCTCTGCTACTCCGTCGGGAGCTTCCTTTCGGCGCACGACGACACGGGCGTTTACTGCATCTCCCTCGCGCTTTCGCAGGACTCGGAGGAAAAGGCGCTGCTTACCATCGCTGAAGAAATCCATAAAATAACCCGGGAAGGCGTTTCCGAACTTGAGCTTGAGCGTTCCCGCGAGCAGGTGAAGGCCAACATACTTATGGGGCTTGAATCCACAAACACAAGGATGAACCGTATGGCGAGAAGCGAGCTGGTCTTGGGGCGCGTGCCCGAAACCGAGGAGACTATCGCCGCCTATGACGCGGTGACGAAGGACGACCTCCTTCGCCTGGCAAACAGGGTGCTCGACTCGAAGCAGCTGGGATTTTCAGCCGTCGGAAGGATACGGCCCGAAAGCGAATACCGGAACATGCTTTGCAAATTCTGATAAATGGGCTGCCTGAGAACGGCAGCCCATTTTCAGACTCTCAAAAAAGCCCAAAGGGCTTTTTTGACAAGGGGGCTTCATGACGGCCGCTCTGCCGCGCCCGTCATGAGAGGTGTCATTTCCGACGTACACGCCGCCGGAAATGACATATTTGACTTTTTTCCGCCATTCACGGCGGAAATTCTGCGAAGCTTTTTTGCTGTAAACAAGTTCTTTGAAAAGCTGTAAATGGGCTGCCTGAGAACGGCAGCCCATTTTGATTTACTCGATTTTTGAAAGCAGCCCCTCGGCGTATGCGTCCACCATCGCCTCAAAAGCGTTTTTACCCGGAGAGAGCTTTGACGGATCCATGCCCATCAGCCCTAATAGCTGTGCCGCCGCCTGAAGCGCCTCCCTTTCAGCGAGCATTTCCCAGGATAGCTGATCCAGTATGTGCGCGTAAAGCGAAGAGAGGGATACCAGCCCCTCGTCTTTCGCGATTTGTCCCGCACGTTCGGAAAACCGGCCGCGATCGGCGCCTTTTCCGAGCGCCCTTTCCCTGAGGGCGGCTTCGCTGATCCCGAATCTGCTCATCCTTGCGAAAACGTCCGTCTGCCGCTTCGGGCAAAGCCCTGTCTGTAGAAACAGCGCCTCCTTCACTGCGGGCATGACTGCCCTGCCTATCATCTCTCCCAGCTTGAAGTGCTTTCCCGCTTCTGTAAGCCTTTGAGGAGAACTCGGGTTTGCTGCGATTATCGTCCCGTCGGTGCCCGAGCCCGTCGCCAAGCCGCTTGAGTAAAGACTCGGCACCAGCAGCTCCTGCAGCGCGGCGGTTTTGGCTTCGGTGCAGGTTACCAGCGATCTTGCGAGCGCCCCCTCGCTAAGGTCCGCGTCAATAAAGAGAAGTATATTAATGGTGCCAGCTATAAACTTAGGTTTTCCCTCCTCCTCGTGCCAGAGGGCCCTGTCGCCTACGCGGCCGGCGTTTTCGTCTATCCCTCCCGTTACGACGGCCGTGACGCTCACTTCTCCGTACTCCAGCGTCCTTATCGAGGCGTTGTCCACGGACGCCGCCGTGCTCATGCCGGAAGCGAATTCGGGATTAAGCCCCAGCTCCTCCGCAAGCGCCGCGACGTGCTCCTCGTAAGTGCGCCCCCTCATAGTGCCGGAGATTTCGCCGCCGTGGTTGAATATCCATTTCAGCCCGTCCTGCCTCCCTCCGTTGAGAGGCGCCGTGCCCAGGACCTTTCTGGGCTCCGAGAAGCAGGCGACCAGCGATTCGCCGTATTTTTTCAGCGTGTCTCCGTTTTTGAAGCTGTATATGATCAAAGTATCAGCCCTCCTGCCATTGCGAGAGCATGGAGGAAAGCCAGTCGTAAACGTCCATTCCGTATACGGATTCCAGCTTTTCCCTTGTCAGGACCTCCTTAACGGCTCCCGAGGACACGAGCCTCCCCCTGTTCATCAGCAGCGCGTGTGTTCCGTAAGCCTTGGCAAGGCTCAGGTCGTGCACTACCGAGATAACGGACCTTCCCGTTTCTTCTATCCAAGCTTTTATCATCTCGAAGGTGCTTTTCTGATACGGCAGGTCGAGATGGTTTGTCGGCTCGTCCAGAATAAGCAGCTCAGGATCCTGAGCCAGGACCTGTGCGAGAAAGGCCCTCTGCCGCTCGCCGCCCGAAAGCGTAAGCACCGACTGCCCGCGTATTTCGAGAAGGCCGGTAAGCTCCAAAGCCCGTTCTATATACTCCTCATCCGTTTTGGATAGCGCCGAAAAGGCGCTCTTTGAGTAGGCGTAGCGTCCGAGCTTTACAATCTCCTCGACCGTGAAGGAGTATCCGACGTGCGAGCTTTGCGCCAAAATCCCTATGAGCCTGGCGATCTCCGCGGGCTTCAGCCTGCGCAGGTCTTTTCCTTCAAAAAGCAGAGTCCCTGTATACGGCGCGCCGCCCGAAACGGCGTTTACGATGGTGCTTTTTCCCGCTCCGTTGGGGCCGGCTATCATGACCCACTCTTTCTTTCCTACCTTGAAGCTGACATCGTCCAGCACGGAGAGCTCGCCGTATCTCACGGAGAGGTTTCTTGCCTCCAGCATCAGGCTCTCCCCTTTCTCGACCAATAAAATATATATACGAAGGTGATGGAGCCCGCAAACGAAGTCACCACGCCTATCGGGAGCTCCTTGGGGCTGAGTACGACCCTGCTGAACAGATCGGCCAGCATGAGGAATACCGCGCCCGAAAACATTGAGGCGGGCAGCAGCTTTTTATGGTTCGGCCCCGTCACCATTCTTGTCATGTGCGGTATGACAAGCCCCACGAAGTTGATGGTGCCGCCTATCGAAACCGTAACGCCTATAAGCACTGAAACCGCCACCAGAACGACCTGCTTTACAAGCCGTACGTTGACCCCTATGTTTCTGGCGTTGTCCTCTCCTATCGCGAAAGCGTTCAGCTCCCTTGAAAAGCGGAGCACCACGGCTCCGCACACGGCAAGCGTAATCAGCAGGGTGACGGCTTTTGTGAAGCTGCTCCCCGCCAGAGAACCCATAAGCCAGAAGACGACAGATTTTACATGCTCGTCCGAGAAAGTGATGACAAGGCTCACAATGCTGCCTGCAAACATGCTGAACACAACGCCTATAAGTATTATCGTGTTGGTGGAAAGCGAGAAATCCAGGCTGTAAGCGAGCGTAAGTATAACGGTCAGCGATGCGAACGCGAAAACTATGGCCGTAAGCATCACTCCCCCGCCGGCAAGTCCGGGTATGCTGAAGCCGAAGGCAAGCGCCAGCACGGCTCCTATCGAGGCTCCGGAGCTGATGCCGAGAGTGGAACCGTCGGCCAAAGGATTTCTGAGCAGACCCTGCATTGCGGCCCCGCAAAGCGAGAGAGAAGCGCCGATAAGCGCCGAGCATATCACTCGGGGCAGCCTTACATAAAATATGATGGATTTTGACATTCCCTCGGGTACGGGCAGCCCCAGCAAGGAATTCCAGATTATCGCAGCCGTGTCCTTAAGAGGCACGCCTACGCTGCCCGCTGAAACGCAGATCAGCAGCACGGCGAGAGTCGCAAGAAAGGCCAGGATATGCACGACAGGAGAATAGCCGTCCCTTTTTTTCATATGTTTTTCCTTATTTTAAGGGCGGGCGAGAAGCGCCCGCCCCGTTGTTTGATTGTTCCGCCGGCGTGCGGCGGGGCGCCTATTTGCCGTAGGCAAAGTCAAAAAGCATCTTCGCTCCGTCCACAAGCCTGGGTCCAGGTCTCATCAATTCGTTGGACGTGGAGCTGAGCACAGCCTTGTTTTTTATCGCCGTTATGCCCTCCCAGCCCTTTCTGCCCAGTATTTCCGCCACCGGATCCTGCCCCTCGGTATATGTCATCTCAAAAGTCGCAATAATGTCGGGGCTTCGCTCGATGACGCGCTCCTGCGAAACCTTTGACCAGCCGCTGACGTCTGAAAAAATGTTTTTAAGGCCTATCATGTTCGCGATTTCGTCCATGAAGGTGCCCTTCCCGGCAGCCCAAAGGCCGTTTTTCAGCGAAGCGACCTCAAGATAAATAGTTTTTCCCGATTTTCCCTTCGCTTTGGCAGAAAGCTCCTCAAAAGCCGCTTTCATATCGGAAACAAGCTTCTCCGCCTCGCTGCTTTTCCCTGTCACTGCGCCTATGAGCCTGATCGCCGTATATGTCCCGGGGATGTCCTTGGCGGTGGTGACGACCACCCTGATGCCGGCTTTGTCGAGCGCGGCTATCTGCTCATCCGTCTGCGCCAGCTTGCTCATTATGACCACCTGCGGACCGAGGGCGATTATCTGCTCCACATTCGTATTGCTTCCGGACTGCACGGCGGGAACTTTCTTCACAGCCTCCGGATAGTCGCAGTACTGCCCGCGCCCCACTATCGCTCCTCCGGCGCCAAGCGCGTAAAGTATCTCGCAGTCCGCGGGCGTCAGGGCTACTATCTTCGTGGCCGGCGCGCTTAGGGATACCTCGCGGTTCAGCATATCCGTCACTTTTATAGCCGCGCCCTTCTGCGTCGGCGCCGGAGAGGACGCAGTCTTGCCTCCAGTTTCGGCGCATCCGGAAAATACAGCCGCAGTCAGCAAAAGCGCGAGTATAAATGCCCAGTATTTTTTCATTGCCTTTCCTCCATTTCACAGTCATGGACCGACTGCAAAAAAAATCCTTCTCCGGAGAGAAGGAAAACCGCGCGCCGGACCGCGGCGCCGCCCTCATCCCCAGGAGAAAATCGCTTATACAGGTCTCCCGACTTGGCTTCATCCTGGCGCTGCGCCTTCCCGTCAAAACAGTGGCTTTTGCAGCTTCGTCAGCTTCACGGTTACTGGGATAGTTAGGAAATTTCATCCTGATTCCCTCGGCTAAACCGCCGGCATTCTTCATGCGTATAAACAAGCTATACTTTTTTGCTGATTCTATCACAATTTTTCTTTTATTTCAATAACTTTGTCATTGCGTTTGACAATCACGGAGGGCATTTGATATACTTAAATGACAATTTTCTACGAAAAGCTGGTGTAAACTTGGCGCTGAATGAATTTTATGAACTTCTCAATACCGTCGCTCCGGCCATTGAATCCGCCGCGCTTTCCGCCAAGCGCCGATGGGATCTTATAGCGAAGCCTATCGGCAGCCTCGGTCTTCTCGAGGATTCCATAATCCGAATCGCCGCTCTCACCGGCTCCGATGACGTGCAGCTTAAAAAGAGGGCTGTTTTTGTTTTTTGCGCCGACAACGGGGTTGTTTCCGAGGGCGTTACCCAGACGGGACCCGAGGTCACTGCCATCGTCGCGGAAAACCTCACCCGCGGCGACACCTCCGTATGCCGGATGGCGGCCGTCGCGCGCGCCGAAGTAGTGCCAGTGGACATGGGGATGCTCACCGCATCCAAAAACGAAAGAATACTTGACCGCCGGATTGCAAGCGGCACTAAAAATATGGTTCTCGGGCCGGCAATGACAAAGGAAGACGCGGTAAAGGGCATCCGCCACGGCATCGAGCTGGTTCGCGAATTCAAGGAGAAGGGCTTCGGCATCATCGCGACGGGAGAAATGGGTATAGGCAACACAACGACCTCGAGCGCGGTAGCCGCCGTTCTTCTGGGAAAACCCGTCACAAGCGTCACCGGGCGCGGAGCCGGTCTTTCCGACGACGGCCTTGTGCGTAAAATCAGCGCTATCGAGCGGGCCATAAAGTTAAACGAGCCTGATCCCTCGGATCCGCTTGACGTTCTCTCAAAGCTCGGCGGCTTTGACATAGCCGGCATGACGGGAGCGTTCATAGGCGGTGCAATATACCGCGTGCCGATAATAATAGACGGCTTTATCAGCGCCGTTTCTGCTCTGATAGCTAAGAGGCTCTGCCCTAACGCCGCCTGCGCGATGTTCCCGAGCCATGTATCCGCCGAGCCGGCCGGAACAATGGTTTTGGACGAGCTCGGCCTCAAAGCGCTTATCACGGCCGGGATGCGGCTGGGGGAAGGCACCGGAGCGGTTGCGCTGCTTCCGCTTCTCGACATGGGCCTTGCAGTATACAACGGCATGCCGACCTTCGACGATATAGGCATAGAGGCATATACGCCTCAAGGGGGTTAATATGCGGACTCTCGTCATCGGCGGAGGCGCTTCAGGCAAAAGCGAATACGCCGAGGAGCTGTTTTCCGGGCTTTCGGGAAGAAAATACTATATTGCGACGATGATGCCATACGGCGAGGACAGTCTTTGGCGCATAGAAAAGCACCGGCAGGCTCGCAGAAACAGAGGTTTTTTTACGCTTGAGCACTATGTTGACATAGGCGCGCTCCGGCTTCCGGAACGCGGGGCCGCGCTTCTGGAATGCCTCGGCAACCTTACGGCAAACGAGCTTTTCAGCAGGGGCCTCGGCGAGGACCAGGCTTTTGAATCGATAGTGGCAGGAATAAATGCTCTTGCGCTTCAGTGCGAGGATCTTGTCGTAGTAACGAACGAGGTTTTTTCCGGTGGGAACCGCTATGACGAGGGCACGCTTGCTTACATCAGAACTCTCGGCCGCGTCAACGCCGCTATTGCGGCGCGCTTTGACAGGGTTTTTGAGGTTGTATGCGGCATTCCCGCCGCAATCAAGGGGTGAGTAAACCTGAAATTTTTAAGAGGCGTTGCGCTCGGCATATCCATGTTTTCCCGCATACCGGTGCCGCAGGTGGAGTGGAACGGCGAGAACATGAAGTACATGCTGTGCGGTTTTCCTGTTGTCGGGGCGTTTGTCGGCCTGCTCCTCTGGGTCTGGATGTGGATTTGCGGCATCTTTAGTTTCGGACAGGCGGTGAGGGCCGCCGGGCTTACAGTTATCCCCGTTTTCGTTTCGGGAGGCATACATCTCGAGGGCTTCTGCGACACTTCTGACGCTCTGGCAAGCCGGGCTGCGCCTGAAAAAAAGCGGGAGATAATGAAGGACCCGCATATCGGAGCCTTCGGGGGCATGGCGCTCGGGCTCTATTTTCTGCTGTATTTTGCGTTTTGCTTTGAGCTGCAGATTACTCTCCGTTCACTTGCGCTTCTTTCCCTTTCCCACGTTCTTTCCCGCTCGGCAAGCGGGCTTACGGTAATTTTTTTCCCTTCCACAAAAAACGAAGGGCTTCTCCGTTCTTTCAGGGATACGGCCGATAAGGCCGCCGCGGCGGCAGTGCTTTTTATTTTTGCCGTCGCCTCCATGACGCTCATGCTCTTTTTTCTTCCCGTCGCCGCCCTTGTGATGCTGTTTTTGCTGTCGCTCGCTCTTTTGGCTCTGTATCTTATCTCCTGGCGGCAGTTCGGAGGCATGAGCGGCGACCTTGCGGGCTGGTTTCTGACGGTGGCCGAGCTTTTAATGCTTATCGGCCTCACAACGATTATGAAGGTGCTGGTTTGAATGATTCTTGTCGTCGGCGGACTTGCCTCGGGCAAGCGCAGCTACGTAAAATCCGAATACGGCTTTTCGGACGAGCAGATTTCGTCCTCGATTTCTGAAAACTTCCCCGTGCTTTTTGACTTGCAGGAAATAATAAACACTGACGAGGACTCGGAGCGCATTTTTCCGGCGCTCCTTAACAAGAGGGTCGTCATCTGCACCGATATAGGCTGCGGCATAGTGCCGCTTGACCCTGCCGAGCGTGAAAAGCGCGAAGCGGTGGGGCGGCTTTGCATACGGCTTGCGCGTGAAGCGGAGCGCGTGGTCCGCATCCATTGCGGCTTACCTCAGATATTAAAGGATTGAAAATATGGAACTTATACTTTTAAGGCACGCCGAAACGAAGGGCAACCTCGAACGGCGCTATATAGGTCTTACCGACGAGCCTCTGTGCGAAACCGGCATAAGGCACGCTAAGTCCGTCGGCGTATGCCCCGGCGTAAAAAGAGTCGTTGTAAGCCCCCTTCTTCGCGCGAGGCAGACCGCCGAGATTATGTTCCCCCGCGCCGAGCTTGTTCCTTACGAGGGGCTTGAGGAGATGCACTTCGGTGCTTTTGAGGGCAAAAATTTCGAGGAAATGGCTGAGGATCCGGCCTACCAGGCCTGGGTTGACGGCAACGGCGTGGACAACTGCCCCGGCGGAGAAAGCCGAAGCGAGTTTATTTTGAGGACCTGTGAAGCTTTCAAAAGGGTTCTGAAAGATGCTTTTGAGCGCAAGGAGGACCGCCTTGTCATCGTTGCCCACTGCGGCACCATCATGGCTGTCACGAGCAGCTATTCCGAGCCTCCCTGCGACTATTTCGGCTGCCGCGTATCCCACTGCGAGGGCTTCCGTTTTGACGTTTCGGACATCGAAAGCGAAAAACCGAGGCTCGAAAACCGCGAATTTATAAAGGATTTGAGCATATGTCGAGAATAGCTGCCGCCGCAATCGGCTTTGTGCTGGACTATATATTCGGAGATCCGGCCGGCTTTCCGCACATCGTCGTCGGCATAGGAAAGCTGATAGAAAAAATTGAGAAGCTGGTCAGGAGCCGTTTCCCGAAAACTCCGCGCGGCGAGCTGTTCGGCGGGGCTCTTTTGGTCTTTCTTGTCCTTATCTGCTCGGCGGCGCCGGTGTTTGCCGCCTTGTATTTTCTGGGCAAAGCGCACCCCCTGCTCCGCCTGGTTTTCGAATCCGTTATCTGCTGGCAGTGCCTGGCTGCGCGCAGTCTCAGCGACGCCGGCATAAGCATATACAAGGAACTGCAAAACTTTGACCTTCCCGCCGCAAGAAAGGCCGTCGGCATGGTGGTCGGACGCGATACCGCCTCGCTCGACGAGTCCGGCGTGACCCGCGCGGCCGTTGAAACCATTGCCGAGAACACCAGCGACGGCGTAATAGCTCCGCTTCTGTTTCTTCTCGCCGGAGGAGGAGCTTTCGGCGTGCTTTACAAGGCTATAAACACTATGGACAGCATGATAGGATATAAAAACGACCGCTATCTTTATTTCGGGAGGGCGGCGGCAAGGCTTGACGATATTGCGAACTTCATTCCTTCCCGAATAGCCGGACTTTTAATGGTTCCGGGGGCTTTTTTTGCCGGTCTTGACGCCAAAAACGCCCTGCGAGTTTTTCTCCGCGACAGGAAAAACCATACCAGCCCGAACTCGGCGCAGACCGAATCGGCCGCGGCGGGCGCCCTGGGCGTTTCGCTGGGCGGAGCCAATTTTTACTTTGGAAAACTCGTGCACAAGCCGATAATAGGCGATCCTGCAAGGCCGATCGAGCCTTCCGACATACTCCGCACCATAAATTTAATGTTCAGCACATCTATTCTTTGCCTAATTTTGTATATACTAATTGGAGGAAGCATCATATTATGGCGTTGATACATGGAGGCGATATCGAAGGCTATGTAAGGGAATACGGCAAGGAACCGGTAGACTTCTCGGCGAACTGCAATCCGCTCGGGCTGCCGGAATCCGCAAAAAAAGCCGTGACGGCCTCTTTGGACAACGCCGACCGCTACCCCGACCCCCTTTCGCGCAGACTCACGGAAGCGCTGGGAAAAAATCTGTCCGTTCCGCCCGAAAGCATATTTCTTGGCGCCGGTGCCGCCGAAGTGATATTCAGGCTTACAGCCGCCTTAAAACCCAAAAAAGCCCTGCTGCTGGCTCCGGCCTTTGCGGAATACGAGCTTGCTCTGAGAACCTCGGGTTGTGAGATTTCATTTCACATGCTCTCTTCCGACAACGGTTTTACGCTCACCGAAAAATACCTGGACGATCTTTCGGACGATGTCGACATCGTTTTCCTCTGCAACCCGAACAATCCGACGGACCGTCTTATCGATCCCCCGCTGCTCCTTAAAATTCTCTCGGCATGTGCGAGAAACGGTATCTGCATGGTGCTCGACGAATGCTTTAACGGGTTCCTCGACGAACCCGGCGCCCATTCGCTCATAAAGCATCTGCCGGGCAATCCGAATCTCGTCATACTCGGCGCCTTTACGAAGATATACGGCATGGCGGGGCTCCGCCTCGGCTACTGCCTTTCATACGATCAAGATCTGATAAAGGCCCTGCGCAACGCCGGCCAGCCCTGGGCCGTGTCCTCGGTCGCCGAGGCGGCCGGAATCGCCGCAATGGCGGATAAAGAATATCTGGAGCGTTCGCTCAGGCTTATACGCGAGCAGCGCGTCCTCCTTGCGGACGGTCTTAGGGGCTGCGGCATGGAGGTTTTCGAGCCCGCCGCGAACTTTATCTTTTTCAGAAGCCCGATACCCGAGCTGGGAGAACTTTGCAGGGAAAGAGGCTTCCTGCTCCGCGACTGCTCGAATTACCGCGGGCTTTCAAAGGGGTATTACAGGATCGCCGTCCGTTCCCGCGACGAAAACGAGCGTCTAATTGATGCTGTAAAAGATATTATAAAACTGAAAAGCGGTGATTTCAGATGATCCACGTTTACTACGGAAATGGAAAGGGAAAAACGACCGCCGCAATGGGGCTGGCCATAAGGGCGGCGGGACACGGCCGCTCCGTCATTGTGGTGCAGTTCCTGAAAAGCTCTCCGACCGGAGAGGAGCAGTCGCTTTCAAAATTTCCGAACATAAGGCTTTTACGCGGCAAGTCCGGAGGCTTCGCCATGACCGACCGGGAAAAGGCCGAAACGGCCGATATACACAACCTGAACCTCAAATGCGCCTGCGAAAGCGCATTCCGCGGGGAGTGCGATCTTCTGGTTCTCGACGAGGGCATGGACGCGCTGAGAAAGGGCCTGCTTGATGAAGAGGCACTGCGAAAGCTTATATTTTCTTGCCCCGGCACTGAAATCGTCATCACCGGCCACCAGCCCGTCGACTGGCTCATAGATGCGGCGGACTATGTGACCGAAATGAAAAAGCTGAAGCACCCTTTCGACAGAGGAATAGGGGCAAGACAAGGCATAGAATA
Organism: Clostridiales bacterium; assembly: GCA_029265975.1. Lineage (GTDB taxonomy): Bacteria > Bacillota > Clostridia > Oscillospirales > Oscillospiraceae > DUPK01. Next base: position 9,565 of record JAJUGN010000014.1, on the reverse strand, counting down.
TTAAAAAACGCTCCTTAACGGAGCGTTTTTTAAGACTGTCAAAAAAGCCCTTTGGGCTTTTTTGACAAGGGGTTTAAATGACGGCCGCTCTGCCGCGCCCGTCATGAGAGGTGTCATTTCCGACGTACACGCCGCCGGAAATGACAGATTTGACTTTTTTCCGCCATTCGCGGCGGAAATTCTGCGAAGCTTTTTTGTTGCAAAAAAGTTCTTTGACAAGCTGTAAAAAAACGCTCCTTAACGGAGCGTTTTTTAATATTAGGACGGTATTGAATTATACCCTTCGCCTATTAATACATTCCGCCCATGTCGCCGCCGGGCATCGGGGCTGCGGCTTTGGGTTCGGGCTTGTCGGCTACGAGAGCCTCGGTTGTGAGCACCATGGCTGCGACGGACGCGGCGTTCTCAAGAGCGCTGCGGCAGACCTTAGCCGGATCGACTATGCCCGCTTCTATCATGTTGCAGTAGACTTCCTTGGCGGCGTCGAAGCCGAAGTTCTTGTCGCCGGAATTCTTGACCTTGTCGAGGATCACGGAACCTTCGAGGCCTGCGTTCGCCGCAATCTGGCGAATGGGCTCCTGCAGGGCGCGGGCTACGCTCCTGACGCCGGTCTTCTCATCACCCTCAAATTGGTCGATGATCTTCTCGACAGCCTTCGCGGCGTTGACATATACCGTTCCGCCGCCGGCTACGATACCCTCTTCGACAGCCGCGCGGGTTGCATTAAGGGCATCCTCGATGCGGAGCTTCTTCTCTTTCATTTCTGTCTCGGTAGCGGCGCCGACCTTGATGACCGCTACGCCGCCGGAGAGCTTCGCGAGTCTTTCCTGCAGCTTTTCCCTGTCGTAATCCGAGGTGGTTATCTCGATCTGCTTTGAAATCTGAGTCGCTCTGTCCTTGATGGCCTTGCTGTCGCCAGCACCGTCAACAATGATGGTGTTCTCCTTTGCGACCTTAACCTGGCGGGCTCTTCCCAGCATATGCACGGAAGTGTCCTTAAGCTCCATTCCGAGATCCGATGACACGACTTCGCCGCCGGTCAGGATTGCGATGTCCTGAAGCATGTCCTTGCGCCTGTCGCCGAAGCCGGGGGCCTTGACGCATACGCAGGTGAAGGTTCCGCGGAGCTTGTTGAGTATGAGCGTCGCGAGAGCCTCGCCCTCAACGTCCTCGGCGATGATGAGGAGCTTCTTGCCCTCCTTGACTATCTGCTCAAGTATGGGGAGTATATCCTGAATATTCGAGATTTTCTTGTCGGTAATAAGGATATAGGGATCGTCGAGAACGGCCTCCATCTTGTCGCTGTCGGTGATCATGTAGGGCGTGATGTAGCCTCTGTCGAACTGCATTCCCTCGACGACCTCGCTGTAGGTTTCGGCGGTCTTTGATTCCTCGACGGTTATAACGCCCTTCTGCGAAACCTTCTCCATGGCCTCGGCAATGAGCTTTCCTATAACTTCGTCGCCGGAGGAAACGGTGCCGACCCTTGCTATGTCCTCTGTCCCGCTGACGGGCTGGGAAATGTTTTTGATTTCCGCAACGGCCGCTTCCACAGCCTTCTGGATGCCGCGGCGCATTACCATCGGGTTCGCGCCGGCCGCCACGTTCTTCATTCCCTCGCGGATGATGGCCTGGGCGAGAAGCGTCGCGGTCGTGGTGCCGTCGCCGGCCACGTCGTTTGTCTTCGTCGCAACTTCCTTAACGAGGCTTGCGCCCATATTCTCAAACGGATCCTCAAGCTCGATTTCCTTGGCTATGGTAACGCCGTCGTTTGTGATGAGAGGGGGTCCGTATTTCTTGTCGAGGACTACGTTCCTGCCCTTCGGACCAATCGTGATCTTCACGGTGTCCGCAAGCTTGTTGATGCCGCTCTCAAGAGCGCGGCGAGCGTCTTCATTATAAATAAGCTGCTTTGCCATTTAAATTACCTCCATAGTATTAATTTTCAATAACATGCCGATAGATTTTTGCCTTTTTCCGAAACGTACCCACAGAAAACCTTATTCAACTACTGCCAAAATGTCGCTCTGACGCACGATCGTAAGCTCGACGCCGTCCACCTTGACCTGAGTGCCAGTGTATTTGCCGGTTATTACCTTATCGCCGACCTCAACGGTCATTTCGACGTCGTGCCCGTCAACCGTTCCTCCCGGACCCACTGCTATAACCTCGTAAACCTGAGGCTTCTCCTGGGCCGAGCTGGAAAGGATGATTCCGCTCTTTGTGGTCTCCTCAGCTTCGACCTGCTTCAAAACAACCCTGTCTGCCAAAGGAATAAGTTTCATGCGTATACCTCCTGATATTGTTATTTTTATTTTATATTGCATCAATTGCGTTAGCACTCTTGCGGTTAGAGTGCTAACGCAATTGTAATAATAAGCTATACTATTGATTTTTTCAAGACCTTTTTTCAATTTTTTCTTAATTTTTTTGTTAAATTTTTGTTACCACCTTAATCCCTTAGGGTAAAAAAACCTCAGCATCCCCGGTTTAACGCTAAAATCGGCCGTATTGTCCTCGACGATTTCTCCGTCGACGTTTATTATCATCTTATTTCGGCTTTTTATAACAAGTCTTTTGCCGCGGATATGCCTTATATGCTCGGGCATCTCCTTATATCTGCCGTCCTTGTATTTTCCCACCAGCTGCATGAACTTTATCCGGGATACTTTCTTTATTATCAGAAAGTCGATCAGCCCGTCGTCGGGCACGGCCTCGGGAACGGGGTTAAAGTATCCGCCGTACCATCTCCCGTTGCAGGCGCACACCAGGGCGAACTCCCCCTCAAAGACTTCTCCGTCGCATTCTATCGTCAGATGCTGGTTTATCCCTTTTACAATATTTGCAACGGTCGAAACGATATAAGCAGCCCGCCCCGCAAACATGGGATAGCCGGAATATTTATGCACCTCGGTTCCTATGCGCGCGTCGATACCCACGGAACAGATATTGATGCTGTAACGCCCGTTGCAGCATATAAGGTCAAGACGTCTCTCTTCTCCCCCGACAAGCATATCAAGCTTCTTGAATTTTTCGGCGTCCCTGCCGAAAATTTTGATGAAATCGTTGCCTGTGCCGGCCGGATAGTGCGTGAGCGCGACGTTATCAAACCCGGCGGCTCCGTTTGCGCACTCGTTGAGCGTCCCGTCGCCGCCGCAGGCATACACCCTGAGCTCCTCGCCGGACTCAGCGCGCTCCCTTACGAAATGCGCGGCGTCCATCGGCCCACGAGTTACATACACTTCATAGGGCTCTCCGGAAGCCTTCGCTTCCATCGTGTCATTGACCGCCCTCCTGAGCTCAAACGTCATGTCCTTTCCGCCAGCGGCGGGATTTATAACGAACAAATGCCTCATCGCTTTTCTCCCGTATACATATAAAGATCGCACTTGATCATGCCGTTATAAAGCTTCCTCTTTTTGTCCGCGCTCCTTCCGAAGGCCCGTTCAAATTCCGTGTGCGAAGAAAGAAGGTAAAGCCGCCAGCCGTCCAGCTTTTCATATGCCTTTCCGAAAGCCCTGTAAAGCTTTTCCGCCTCCTCCTTTTCCATGATGCGCTCTCCGTAAGGGGGATTTGTTACTATAATCCCGCCGCGGGATGCTCGTGAAAAGGCTGCGGCGTCGGCCTCCTCGAAAGACACGATGTCCGAAACCCCCGCTCTCTCCGCGTTGCGAGCCGCGATTTCTATGCTGCGCGGGTCTATATCTCCGCCCCATATCCTGTAATCGCCCGAGTATTCCCTGCCCCTCGCCGCTTCTCTCTCCCGCGCCCATACGGCTTGAGGCACAAGAGACCAGTTTTCCGCTTCAAAGCGCCGGTTCAGGCCCGGCGCGCGGTTTTTGGCGGCCAGAGCAGCCTCGACGGCTATGGTGCCGGAGCCGCAGAAGGGATCGCAGAACTCCTCCCTGCCTTTGAACCTCGCTATCCTCACCATGGCCGCGGCAAGCGTTTCCCGCAGCGGCGCGGCGTTGCCCTGGGGGCGGTAGCCCCTCTTGTGCAGCCCTTCTCCGCTCGTGTCTATATATAAGGAAGCCCTGTCTTTCATTATATTGAAGCGTATCTGGTACTTTGCGCCGCTTTCGTCCAGCCATCCGGTCCCGTACCTTTGCTTCAGCCGTTCCGCGACGGCCTTTTTGATTATGGCCTGACAGTCCGGAACGGAAAAGAGCTTTGAATTAATCGAATGTCCCTTTACGGGGAAGGCGCCTCCTTTGGGAATATAATCATCCCATGCTATCGCCTTTACGCCCTCGAAAAGCTCGTCGAAGGAGCGGGCGTCAAACTCCCCCGCCAGTATCTGCACCCTTTCGGCGCAGGCGAGATTTATATTGGCGCGCGCCAGCACGGCTTCGTCCCCGGAAAAAAGAACGCGCCCGTTTTCGGCAAGCACATTTTCTGTCTTAAGCCTCTTAAGCTCGTCGGAAACCAAGCCCTCCAGGCCGAAAATGCAGGAAGCGGCAAAATTCATCGTTTTCTCCTCATAAACGCATAATTGCTGTCGTAGTGATGAAACTATTTTAATATAAAACTATATTTTTATCATTGCAAGAGAAAAAGTATTGTGGTATCATTCACTAAGGCGATGGAGTTCGCCTTTAACGCTTGATTGCTGATGACTCCTGCGACCGGCCTTGCGGCTGTTTGCAGGGGGTTTCTTTATATCCGCTTATAAAAAAACAATTGGTTGTGAGAAAATGAGAAAGTACATTTATATAGGCATAGGCGGTTTTTTGGGCGCCATCTCCAGATATCTGCTCAAAGCCTTGCCCTTATGGGATTATAACCATCTTTTCCCGCTGAACACGCTGATAATAAACGTGAGCGGAAGCCTGCTGCTGGCCTTCGTTTACACCGCGGCCTTCGATTTCCTGAAGCTCGACGAGGACGTCCGGCTCGGTGTGGGTACGGGATTTATCGGAGCATACACAACATTTTCGACCATGTGCAGGGAAACCTTTGTCCTTTTTTCCGGCGGGCGTTATTTTTACGCGGTTTCATATGCCGTCGTATCCGCGGCTCTCGGGCTGGGCGCCGCATTTCTCGGAGCTTTTTTGGCTGAAAAAGCAGCCATGGCACCGGACGAGGAACAGGGCGGCGACGGGACCGAAATTGAAACCGAAAGCGAAGTGGAATAGATGGGAGTATTAATAGTAGGCATTGGCGGCTTTTTTGGGGCCGCAGCCAGGTTTGGCCTCGGAAAATATATGTCCCAAAGGTCAAGGTCGACATTCCCAATCGGAACGTTCCTGATTAATATAAGCGGCGCGTTTCTGCTGGGCTTATTATCCGGCGCGGCTCCGCGAGGCGGCTTTTACCTGCTTTTCGGCGAAGGCTTCCTGGGCGCTTACACGACCTTTTCAACCTTTATGTATGAAGGCTTCCGCCTTTTTAAGCATAGCGAGAAACTGAATTTCTACTCGTATATCTTCATTTCGTTGATTTTTGGGGTTATAGGCTTTGCCGTCGGCCATACGGTCGCGCGGACGATAAAAATTATTTAGAAAGGCCTTTCATCCTGAAAAAACCGAGCCTTTTGAGAGCAAAAAGCCTGTTTTTCCCTCTGATTTCGGCAGAATCGTATGTATTTTTTCATATTCAAAATATTTTACAAAAAGCCAGGGCGATTTGTTATTGAAATTAATATCAACAAGGATTAGACTATCTTAGCGATTATATTATCATAATTTCAGTTAGGGGAATGCCAATGAAAAAACTGTATTTTTTCGTTTATTCCATTTTAGGCGGCATATGCATTGCAATCGGCGGAATCGTTTATCTTTCTGTAGACAACAAAGTCACCGGAGCTTTGTTCTTTGCGCTCGGGTTGTTCACTATCTGTGTAAATGGTTTTAATCTTTTTACCGGAAAGGTATGCTACCTGTTTGACAATAAGCCTTCGTACCTGCTTTCTCTTGGAGCCATATGGCTTGGTAACCTTGTTGGAACCGTCGGCGTAGGTTATATGATTAGATTTACCCGTGTAGTTCCCATCGCCGAAAAAGCAAAAACAGTCTGCATGGCAAAGTTGAACGATGGGCTTTCCAGCATCTTTATTCTGGCCATACTTTGCGGAATGCTCATGTACATAGCTGTCGACAGCTATAAAAACAATCCTCACGAAATAGGCAAGTATATAGGTATTTTCACATGCGTTCCCGTTTTTATACTCAGCGGCTTCGAGCACTGCATAGCAAATATGGTTTACTTCTCCATAGCCGATCTGTGGGGCCCGAAAACCATAATTTATCTTTTAGTCATGACGCTCGGAAACGGCGTAGGAGGAGTGATTCTGCCTTTGGCAAGGAAGCTCAGATTTAAAGCAGAAGCTATTCCTAGCGGGGAAGGCAAGAAGTAAAAGCGTACCAGTCATCTTCGCAGCGGGTTTCGATTATTCGGAGCCCGCTCTTTTTTATCGCTTCCGCCACTTCTTCCTGCCGCCCTTCTATAATTCCCGAGCAGACGAATATACCGTCCGGCGAAAGCCAGCCGGTTATGTCGGGACAGAGCCCGATTATGACGTCCGCAACGATGTTGGCGCATATTAGCTCGTATTTTTTTCCGCCTATTACGGCGCGCAGCTTTTTATCGTGCAGCGCGTCTCCGGCGTAGACTCTGAATCTCTCAGGCCCGATGCCGCTGAGCGCCGCATTCCTGAGCGCCGTTTCCGGGGCCTTTTCGTCGATGTCGCAGCCGAGCGCGCTTTCGCATCCCAGCACCAGCGCGCCTATCGAGAGTATCCCGCTGCCGCAGCCGAGATCCAGCACTTTAACATGCGGGGCCGCGGCTTTTTCGATTTCCAGAAGGCACATCCTCGTCGTAGGGTGGCTCCCGGTTCCGAAAATCAAGCCGGGGTTCAAACGGAGAACGGCCCGCCCCCCGGTTTCGGGCACCTCCTCCCATTCAGGCACTACGACGAGCCGCTCGCCGATCTCGATAGGGCGGTAATACTGCTGCCAGTTGTTTTCCCAGTCCTCGTCCCTGACCTCGGCAACGCTTATATCGTATCCGGCGCCCGCAAGGATCTCCCGCGCTTCGGACAACTTTTTTCTCCCGGCCTCATCATCCGTGACATAGAATCTGACTCTGCTGATTCCGCGCTTCTCTTCGCGCAGCGCGTCGTCCACATAATCCCAGTACTCGCGGTTCTTTTCAAGAAAGCTTTCGAAATCGGAACCGTCTTCTATTATGAGCTCATCGATGTCCGCTCTCTGGAGCAGGGCGCAGACATCTTCCGTATTTCCGTTTTTTGTATCGACAGCGGCCTCAAGCCAGTTCATCTCTGCACCACCTCGGGAAGAAATAAGATGGCTGCGGCTTATGGCCCACAGCCATCTTGAAAGGATTTTATAATAAGCTGCTTCTTTTGTCAAATTCTTGTATGAGAGAGCTCTAAACAAGGCACATTTTGCTCAGATATTCGCTGATTTTCGCCTCGACGATCTCGTTGGGATAGGAAATGCCCATTTCGTTTATCTTCTGCTGTGACTGCTGCTGCTCGGCGGTCGAGGCGCGAAGCTCGGAAAGGTCGCCGGACATTATCTGCTTTTTATACTGGAAGGGCGTTTTTTGGTACATGTCCCTGAAGCTCTTATAGAATGATTTGGCATTTGGAAACCCGTTGTCCAGAGCGACTTGCACCATGGATTTGTCCGTGTGGTTAAGGTCAGCTACCGCGCTTCTCAGACGAAGTCTGGTGAGGCAGTCATGGAAGCCTACACGGACTTTTGATTTGAAAAGATGCGAGATATAAGCGGGATTGTAATTGCCGACCTTTGCGACGTCCTGCAGGGATATGTTGCTTTTATAATTGCTGCGTATATATTCGAGTATGTTGTCGAAGGTATACAGCCGCTGCTCGCCCAGACCCGTGTTGAAGTATTCGGGCGGAAAATCGCGCATGAGCATGGACGCAAAAAGATAGTACGCGCCTTCTATGTCGAGCATATTGTCGTTTGTCATGCCGTACTTCATAAGGTAAGCCATAAGCCCCCTTATGCGGTTGAATTTGCCTTCGTACCTCGTCTTTTCTTCCGTGCGGCAGTTAAACAAAAGCGCGTCAAAATTTTCTATGCTTCGCCTGAAAATAACGGGATCAAAAATCACCACCGCCGCAAGGCAGTTTCTTGTCCTGGCCATAGTGGAATACTCGTAATTCGGGTTTATCAGGAATACGTCGTCCTCTTTCATCACGGTGACGTCCCCGTGTACTGTAATCTCCACTTCTCCCTTCAGAATAATTATCAGCGTCATGTTCTCGCGCCACAAAAGCTGGTGCCGCTTAATTTCCTGCACAAACTGGAAAAAGTAGATGTCTTTCTGCGGTTGGTCATAATATTGGTTATATATCAAATTATTATTTTCCAAAGCGCCTATCACTCTTTCCCTTATAAATTAGCCTGATAATATCATAAAAAATTACCTTTTTCAAGAGCATATGCGTATATTTTTTTGCGCTTTTTGTATATATATTATTAAAGAAATCCTCCGGAAAGTATTCGAAAAATTTGCCGAAATCTAAAAAAATGCGCACCCGCCGCAAATGGCCGCTGCAAAACCGGGCATCCGCTTGCAGGGTGAAATAACGAGGCGAAGATATTTTCCCGCTGCAGCTTTAGCGTTTAACGGACTTTGGAAGCGACAAACGTTTGAGTTTGTGCGTGAAAAGGCGGAAGAAATTATGCTTGACTTTGAAGTGCTTATAAATTATAATAGTTAAGCACGATTTGAATATTGAACATGAAAATGGAGATGTCGCCTAGCTTGGTCGAGGGCGCACGATTGGAAATCGTGTAGGCCCCAAAAGGGTCTCGAGAGTTCGAATCTCTCCATCTCCGCCAAAAACCTTGTAACTTCAACGGTTACAGGGTTTCTTTTTTTGACCAAACTAAGGAGTCTGTCAAAAATTTTGTGCTCTGATGGTTCTACATTTATGTCTCCTGAACAAACAAAAAAACCGGCGATTGCAAGACATTGAGGCTCGGATATGGTAAACTGGGTGCAGGGAAAACGGGCAAAAAAGCGAAAAAAACTTGCATCTGGAGAGAGGTGCGATGTACAAATTCAAGGACAACCAGCTCAGCCTGACAGACTTCGGCGCGGCGGCAGGGCTGAAGCTGAACCCGGAAAACCGCTGGATCAAAAAGGCGCAAAGCATCCCGTGGGACGAGATCGAAGTCCGTTACGCGAAGCTTTTCACGAATCGGAAGGGGAACGTCGCCAAACCGCTGCGGCTGGCGCTGGGCGCGTGCATCATACAGGCGGAATATGGGTATTCCGACGAGGAAACGGCGCTTCAGATTCAGGAAGGACCATATCTTCAGTACTTCTGCGGCTATCGGGAATACGACGACTCAAAACCGCCGTTCGACCCTTCGCTGATGGTGTACTTCCGCAAGCGATTGACTCCGGAAGTGCTGGGCGAGATCAACGAGATGATCATCGCAAGGGCGCAGAAGCCCGGGGCGGAGAAGAAGGCCAGTGGAGAAGATCATGACGACGACGGGCCGGGAAACGGCGGTACGATGATCATCGACGCAACCTGCGCCCCGTCCAACATCAAATACCC
>JAJUGN010000020.1 GCA_029265975.1 Clostridiales bacterium | reverse complement strand
TGTCAAAGAACCTGTTTACAGCAAAAAAGCTTCGCAGAATTTCCGCCACGAATGGCGGAAAAAAGTCAAATCTGTCATTTCCGGCGGCGTGTACGTCGGAAATGACACCTCTCATGACGGGCGCGGCAGAGCGGCCGTCATTAAGCCCCCTTGTCAAAAAAGCTATTTGGGTTTTTTTGACAGTCTCAAGCCCCGCAGTTTTACGGACTGCGGGGCTTTTTATTTCTGAGCAAGACACAATCCGCAGGTTTTGGCTCGCGGTTCAATACTTTCCGAAATTGATCTCCTTTTTTGCATTATTAGGTTTCGACAAATTCTTCGTAACGCCTGCGCTATTATCAGAACGGGGGGCAGGCGTTACGGAAGCGCTGTTTTTTTCCTGTTCTCCGTTCGAATTTATCTTGAACACCTTGAGCTTTTCCTGCAGCTGCGCGGCATGGCTTGAAAGCTGCTCGCTTGCCGCGGCGGTTTCCTCCGAAATGGCGGCATTGTTGCTGACCACCTGAGAAACCTGATTTATTCCCTGATTTATCTGCTCGATGGCGGAGGCCTGTTCGCGCGAGGCCACGGCGATAGCTTCTATCTGCTCGGCGACCTTTGCCACCTCCTCCACCATCGCTCCAAGAACCGCCGCGGTATCGTCCGCTATCTTTGTCCCCGTCTCGACCTTTACAATCGAGCCTTCAATAAGCTCAGTGGTTTCGCTGGCCGCCCTGGCCGCTCTCGACGCCAGATTCCTGACCTCATCGGCGACAACGGCGAAGCCTTTGCCGTGCTGTCCCGCCCTGGCCGCTTCCACCGCCGCGTTGAGAGCGAGAATATTGGTCTGAAAAGCTATATCGTCTATATTTTTTATTATTTTTTTGATGCTTGAGGAGGCCTGGCTTATATCGTTCATGGCCCTGAGCATTTCGCTCATCCGTGCGCTGCCGTTTTCCGCGTTCATTTTCACCTTCTTGGAAAGTTCGTTGGAAGACTGCGCGTTCTGCGCGTTGACGCCGGTCTGCGAAGAAATTTCTTCCAGCGATACCGTCAGCTCTTCCACCGAGCTTGCCTGTTCAGTAGCTCCCTGCGACAAAGCCATGCTCGAATTTGAAACCACTTCGGAGCCGGCCGCCACCTGCTCGGCTGTAAATGTTATGTCGGTAAGCAAGGCGTTGAGAGTATCGATCAGCTTTGAAAGGCTTTTTCCGACGACGTCCTCGTCGGATCTTATTGTCGCTTTTGCTGTCAGGTCCCCTTCAGAGAGCTTCTGGATCGTTCTCGCCTGCTCGTTTGTGCTTGAGAGCAGCTTTGAAAATGAATTTGCGAGAATTCCTATCTCATCTTTCCTCTTCTTCATTCTGAGGTCTTTTTCGTCCATTATTTTATTGGCATCCGTGTCGCCCGCCGCAAGCATTTGGGCAAGGGCGGAGAATTTTTTAATAGGCGCGCTTAATATCCTTGAATTTGCCACGGTCAGTATTATTCCTATCAGAAAGGACGCGGCGATCAGTCCCAGCAAAATATAAGCGGCCTTATTGGAAGCGTCGACATCCATTTTGACCCTGTCCCGGGAAAGCGCGGCGTTATAATCCGACAGGTTTTTGAAGGCGGCGTCGGTCTTTGAGGCCGTTTGTCCCGCATCAGTGAACATCCGCAGCAGTTCATCCTCAGGCTTCCCCGACTTTGAGGCCTGTACGATTGAACTGATCGCTTTCTCGCTTTCGCTGAACGATGCCTTCAATTCATTGAATATCGTTTTTTCCCTGCTGTCGCTTATTTTTTTGCTATAACTTTCCAGTTTTTCGTTAATGTCCCTGAAGCTGCTCTCGATATTCCCGTAATACTGGGTCTTGTCCGATTTCGAGTAGATAATAATGTTGCGAATATCTATTCTCGTCTTCAGGAACTCTCTCTGCGCGTCGCTTATTTCAATCGCGCCGGAAGTGTTTTTATCGTAAAGCAGCTGTTCGTTTTTTGTAACGGTTTTCAAATTGTAAATGCCCACCAGGCCGTTTGAAACGCAGAGCAATGTAATCAGCAGGAAGCCCAAAAGCAGTTTAACCGAGATTCTAAGATTCAATATCAGTTTTTTCATATAAAAATCCTCCCATAATCAAGACTTTTTCCGATGCTGATCTCCCCAACCCCAGCCCGCGCTTCAAGGCGTAAAGGCTTTTTGAGGGCTCGGGCGCCGATATTTTCTTTTCACGCTTTACTTTGCTCATTATCTCTAAATCCCTAAAATACACTTCCTTCCGGCGCTGGCGCACGCTTACATCTGAGGTATCGAATTGCATAATCGAAAATTAAGCTGTCAAGATTAATTTTGTAATAAATTTATAAATATAGAAATATTTTATAAATTTTCAATATTATGTTACATTTCAAGTTTCTGCGATTAGCGCGCAGCGCAAAAAGCACCTGGCGCCGACCCGCCGTTTACGGGTTTTGCGCCAGGTGCTTCTATAAGCGGCATTCGCTTATGCTTTCGCTTGAAAAAATAGTCTGTTATTCGGAGCCGTTCATCTTTCTGAGCAGCTCCAGGGCCGCCTCCTCGTCGACGGGCCTGCTGAAAAGGTATCCCTGCATCATATCGCAGCCGTGCTCCATAAGATAAATGCGCTGCTTTTCCTGCTCCACGCCTTCGGCCACAACGCTGTGCCCCAGCTTGTGCGCCATCGATATTACGTCCCCGGTTATCGCCTTTTCGCAGTTTATTTCCAGAAGTTTTGCAATAAAAGATTTGTCGATTTTAAGGCAGTTGACCTTCAGATCCCGCTCTCTCGCAAAGGAGGAATAGCCCGTCCCGAAGTCGTCTATAGCTATTTGGATTCCCATTGAGCTGATCTTATCCAGCTTGTCGTTTATTTCCTTTAGATTTTCCGAAAACACGGATTCTGTTATCTCGATATTCAGGCTTCTCGGGTCCAGACCGGTTTCATCAAGCAGCTTCTCCAAATCAGGCAAAAAAGTCTCGCCCAGAAGCTGGATCGGGGAAATGTTTATGGATAACGATACGGATTTGTAGCCCTCGCGCGCAAGACGCAGAGCGAACTTAAACGCCAGGCGCATGATTTTCTGACCGAGCGGAATGATGATGAGCGAGGATTCGGCTACCGGAATGAACTCGGCGGGCGATATTTGTCCTAGCTCCTCGCTTTTATACCTCGCGAGCGCCTCGAAGCTTACTATTTTTCCGGTTTTCAGGCTTATTATCGGCTGATAAAGCATATAGAGCGAACCGTCTTCTTCCTTATGCAGGGTTTCGTTCAGGGCCTGCCTCACCGCGATTTCCCTTTTCTGCTTTTCCTCCATTTCCCCGCTGAAAAAACAAAAACCGAAGCGTTCGAGCTTGTTCGAGTAATCTGCCGCGGCGTATGCTCTTTTCAGCAGCTCCTCCGTATCGCAGGCGGTGTATTTGTCTATCTCAACCACTCCTATGCTGAAGCCGACCGTCTTCTGGCTGATTTCGGCTTCAAGCACGCTTATGATCCTGTCGCATATCCCGACCAGGTCGCTTTTGTCCTCATAAGAGGGAATATATATGGCAAAGCGGTCTACGGAGAGATGGAAAAGAAGATCCGGGTCGGATACGGCTTTAAGGAGGCAGGCGGCGACTTCCCTGATCAGCCCGTCCCCGTAACGATGGCCAAACAGCTTGTTTATCACGCTGAACCTGCGGATATTGACCATTACAAGCGCGCATCTTGCCTGAATCCCGCTGTTTTTGCAGTTCGTATACGCTTCTTCAAAGCACCTTAAGTTTTTGAGCCCCGTCATAGGGTCATGCTCGCTTAAGTACTTCAGCTTCAGCTCATAATTCTTCCTGTCCGTGATGTCAATAATCAGGCCTTCCAGCGCAAGCGGCGAGCCGTCCTCTCCGTAAACGGCCTGCCCCTGTTCCCAGACCCATTTTTTTGTTCCCGACGCCGTAACTATTTCGTACTCCACTTTCAGCTTTAAATGCGCGTCAACCGCTTGCACCCACTTTTCCCAAAGCTCCTCCCTGTACTCCGGGGCTATGAGGTCGTTGAACGCGACATCCCGGTTGCAGAGAAGGCTCTCCGGGCTGTAGCCCGTCAGCTCGAGGCAGCCGTTTGAAACATACAGCATGGTCCAGTCCCTGTCGAATTTGCAGCGGTAAGTCATGCCCGGCAGGTTATCGAGCAGCACAGCCTTGCTCTGTTCGCTTTCGCGAAGCGCCTTTTCCATCGCCTTCCGCTCCGTAATGTCCTGAACGAGGCATATATGATTATACCTGTAATCGTTGTTCAGCCTGAGGGGCGCCACTATCATATTCACCCAGACCTCGGAGCCGTCCGGCCTTATATATCGCTTTTCCATGGAATAGCCGCCGATTTCGCCCGCCTGAAGCCTGTTAAAAAGATACCTGTCCTTTTCCAAATCCTCCGGATGGGTAATCCTTTCCCAGCCGAGTCTTACAAGCTCCTCCTTCGTCCTGCCCGTTATGCGCTCGAAGCAGGGGTTTATGCTCACAATGTCAGGCATGAAGTTGTCGCTCGGCTCTCTGTTGTGCGATATGGCTATCCCTATCGGCGCCTGTTGGAAGACGGCGTCAAGGGTCAGCCTGTTCTTGAACAGCTCCTCTTCAAGCAGGCGCTGCATGCGCATAAGCTTGAGATGGATCTCTATTCTCACCCTCAGAGATTGCATATTTATGGGCTTCCTTATGTAATCCACAGCGCCGAGCTTCAAGCCTTTTATCTCGTTTTCCGGCTCGTCGTAATTTGTAAGTATGATAGCTCTGAGCGTCTTATGCCTGTATGTGGCCTTAAGTGCCTCCAGAACCTGAAAACCGTCCATGTTTGGCATGTGAAGATCGAGAATCACTATGCTGATTTCAGCGTCCGTCTCTATTTGACGCATGGCCTCCAGCCCGTCGCAGGCGGTCGCAATTTCGTAGTCGGAAAGCATGCTTTCGATTATCAGGCGGTCTGTCGCCGAATCATCGACAATCAGGATTTTCTCGGGCATATTTTTACCTCCCTTAAGGCTTTTGAATGCTCTCGGGGCTTCTTATCATTCCCCGCTCTCCCTAATTTCCGAAAGCAGCCTTTTAAGCTCGCCGAAAAACTTGCTTTGCAGGTCCGCTATCTCACTTTCGCTCTTTTCATTCAGCGCCTTCTGCATTTTGACGCAAAGCTCGAAAAAAGCTTTTGCGCCTATTGCGCCAGAGCCGCTTTTGAGCTTGTGCACCATCTGCCCTGCATCCTCGTATCTCCGTTCACTTACCGCAAGCTCCAGCCTTTGCGGAAGGTCCTCATTTTCATCCAAATATTGACCGAGCACCCTTCGATAAGCCTCCGCGTTTCCTCCCAGATTCCTAAGTCCCGCTTCCCTGTCGAGAGCGGGGGATTTTTCGCTTCCGGCGGCCCTTTTTTCTTCTATTATATCTCTCACGGTGTGGATAAAGCGGTCCGGGTCGAAGGGTTTGCTTATGTAATGGAATATTCCGCTTTGCTCGCACTTCTCCCTGACTCCGAGGATAACGTCCGCGGTCATTGCGACGATAGGCACGTCCGCCGAAAGCCTTCTGATTTCCGCCGCGGCCTCGTAGCCGTTCATTACCGGCATATGAAGGTCCATCAGCACAAGATCGATTTCGTTTGCGCTGCGGGTGAGAACATCAAGCGCCTCGCTGCCGTCCGAGGCCAGCAGGACTTCCATACCCGCCTGCTGCAGAAGGGTTTTGGCTATCAGCTGGTTCGTCTTGTTGTCCTCCGCCACCAGAACAAGACCGGGCTTTCCCGAAGCGTTCGGATGCTCCTCCCTTTCCGCAGACTGCCGCGCCGCCGAGACCGCTTTAAGCCTGAAAATATCAAGAATGGCGTTGAAGAGTATCGAAGGAATTATGGGCTTTCCTATCCCGATGTCTACCCCGTACCCGTCAAGCCTGTCGAAAAGGTCCTCTTTCATCATGGGCAGCAGCATGATGACATTTGGCATTCTTATAATATTCGGGCTATTTCTGAGTGACTTGAGGTATTCGAGCCCGCCTTCCGGAGGCGTTTCATAATCGATTATGAAAAGATCAAAGGGTTTGGCCGGATTGCCGTTCGCGGCTTCGAGCATACCGGCCGCGCCCTCGGGTGAAGTCGTGAGCTCGCAGCGCATTCCGAACGCCCCCAGATAGCTCTCTATCACGTTCATGTCCGCGCCTGTCTTTTCGAGCACCAGCGTCCGGATATTCCTGAAATGTCCGGAGGCAAGGTCCTTCCTGTACTGCTCTTCCTTCTCCCTGTCGGGGCGCAGAGGCAGATGGACGATAAACGTCGAGCCCTCTCCCTCGGCGCTCAGGACATTTATCTGGCCGCCCATCATATCGACGAGGTTTTTTACGATTGAAAGCCCGAGTCCGGTTCCCCCGAAGCGTCTGTTTATGCTGACGTCCCCCTGTGTAAACGGAGTGAAGAGCCGCTTCACCTGCTCCTCCGACATGCCGATGCCCGTATCCTTTACGGTGAACATCAGCTCGTACCTGTCGTTTTCCTTTCCCGCGAGCCTTACGTCGAGCGACACCTCGCCCGAGCTTGTGAATTTGGCGGCGTTGTTCAGGATATTGAGCAGTATCTGCGCGATCCTCTTCGAATCTCCCAAAAACCAATTGGGCACGAGAGGATCCTTAGTCAGCTTGAAGCCTATCTCCTGCTCCTCGATTTTGTATGATATGATGTTAACGACATCCTGTATGCACTGGTCAAGGCTGAACGGGGCGATTTCAAGCTCAACCTTTCCGGCCTCGATTTTTGAGAAGTCGAGTATATCGTTGATGATTGTCAGCATATTTGTAGATGCCTGGGTTATCCTGTCGACGTACATCTTCTGGGTCAGCGTGATGTCCGTTTTCTTAAGCAGATAGGAAAGTCCGATTATCGCGTTCAGCGGAGTCCTGATCTCGTGTGACATCCTGGCCATGAAATTCGATTTGAAGTTGTTTGCGTCCTCCGCCTCGCGCTTCGCCTTTTCCAATGCGTCCTGAATGCTCTTTCTCTTCTTCACTTCGTTTTTCAGGCGCACGATCCAAAAAAACGAAACCGACAGGACAACCGCCACAAGAGCGCCGACGATAACTAGCACCCTGATAAGCGGGCCGTAATCGGCATCGCTTTTCAAATTTATCCACTTGTTGTTTATCGAGATCTTTTCCTCTTCGGTAATGCTCGCAAGCGCCTTGTTTAAAATGCCGACAAGCACCGCCCAATCTTTTCGGACCGCTATATGAAGCGTCTGCTGCTTTTCCGCCTCCAAGGCAATGAATCTCAGGTTTGTGAGTCCGTTTGCACGTATCAGATAGTTCGTTGTCGCGAGATTTCCCACATAGGCGCGCTCGGATCCGTTAGCGACCGCCTCTAAGGCCGCTTCTGCCGAATCGTAAAGGCTCAGGTTGATTTTCGGATTGGAGAGCAGATAGCTGTGGTGCGAGCTGTTCCGCTGCACCGCAACCGTCAGGCCCTTCATGTCCTCGACTCCCGATATCCCCGTATCGTCGTCGCGGGTAACGATAACTCTCCTGAAATAATAATAGGGCTCCGAGAAGAGGAAATTCTTTTCCCTCTCCTCGGTCTTTGAAACCGCGGGCAGCGCGTCGACCTTGCCTTCAAGCGCAAGCTCATAGGCCTCCGGCCAGGTAAGTCCCTTCGCAACCTCAAATTTGAGACCCGTTCTGCGGCTGATGATATCAAGATAATCGGCGGTAATGCCCTTATACAGGCCGTCCCTGTCAATAAACTCGAACGGCACGAACTTCGGGTCGATTCCGACTCGTATAACGGGATGCAGCCTGATAAACTCCAGCTCTTCAAGAGTCCACGTTATGCTGTTGTCCGCGGCGCGGGCTTTTACGGGAGAGAGGGAGAACAGCATGGCCAATAAGGAAACCATTATGAGCACTCTTCGCATTTTCATAGCCCCATCCTTAAATCGCCCCGCCCGCCGGCAGGAATCCACTATGCTTACTACGCACCGCCAATTCTCTGATGCAGAATGATCTATACTATATTATATAATTTTGTCGGTTTTTGTCAATAGATTGCTTTTGCAGTCTTTTTCGCTTGTGCAAAATATAAAAAGTCCGTACCCGGCTTCCCCGGCAGTTTTTGTCAAAACTTTTTCTATGGTTTTTCCTTCTGAGCTTAGCTCAAAATTGACTTTGCAATATATATTTGCTATAATTGTCATAAATAGTCGAATTAACGCAGCAATTAGATCCAAAAGCTTCCATTTCGCTTATATTAGGACTGGAGAGTGAAAGACTTGGAAAGCCAAAACCTTCCTATAGGCGCTTTATTGGTCGAAAGCGGATTGATCAGCGAGGATATCCTGAGCGAGGTTTTGGAAAAGCAGAAGCAGTATCCCGACACAAGGCTGGGAGACCTTGTAGTTCGGCTCGGCTATATAACCGAGTCTCAGCTAATGCACGTTTTGGAGCGGAAATTAAAGATTCCTTTTGTGGATCTTGCCACTATAAGCATAGATCACGAGATAACGAAAATAATACCCGAGGAAATCGCGAGAAAATACAATATGATAGCCCTGTTCAGCGACGGAAACGTATTGACCGTCGCTATTTCTGATCCCACAGCCCTGCGCGCTCAGGACGACGTCAAGCTGCGCTCCGGCAAGGAGATTTCATTTGTCCTTGCGGCCAAAGACGATGTGCGGAGCATGATTGACAAGGCCTACGCCTTTCAGAAGGCCGCCAAAGCTGCCGAGACGATAAACGAGGAATTCAGCTTCGAGGGGCTTCGCGAGCTGGAAAACGAGTCCTCCGACGACGTGGAGAGCGCACCGGTCGTCCGTCTTGTAAACTCGATTATCCGTCAGGCCTACTCCGCAAACGCAAGCGATATCCATATTGAGCCAATGGAAACTCAGACCAGAATCAGAATAAGGATCGACGGTCAGCTCACGGAGCTGCTGACCGTTAACAAAAACGCCCACAACTCCATTATAGTAAGGCTGAAAATCATAGGCGGCATGGACATCGCGGAGCGGCGCCTGCCTCAGGACGGGCGTGTCGAAATGACTCTGGACGGCGCCTCCGTAGACTTCCGCCTGTCCATTCTCCCGACCGCGCACGGCGAAAAGGCGGTAATCCGTATTCTTGGCAACAAGAACCTGATGCTTGACCGCGCTTCTCTGGGAATAAGCCCGCGCAACATGGAGATGCTCGACAAAATGCTCAGCCGGCCCAACGGGATCATTCTGGTGTCAGGTCCCACCGGAAGCGGAAAAACAACTACGCTTTACTCCATATTGAGGGAGCTAAACAACATCGAATCGAATATCGTAACGGTCGAAGACCCCGTCGAATACAAGATCGCCGGGGTAAACCAGATGCAGATCAACACGAAGGCCGGCCTTACCTTTGCGACCGGTCTCCGGTCCATACTCAGGCAGGACCCCGACACGATAATGGTCGGAGAGATACGCGACAGCGAAACCGCGCAGATTGCCGTCCGCGCCGCCATCACGGGGCACAGGGTGCTTTCCACCATTCATACAAACGACGCCGCTTCAACCGTAATCCGCCTTGTCGACATGGGCATCGCCCCGTACCTTGTTTCAAGCTCTGTCGTCGGGGTAATAGCGCAGCGGCTTGTGCGAAAAATATGCCCCCGCTGCGCCTATACATATAAGGCCGACGAGCACGAATTGCTGCTTTTGGGCCTCGAGCCGGGCGAGGAGCTCACCCTCGGCCGCGGCAAAGGCTGCCCCTACTGCGGCGGAACGGGCTACAAGGGCAGGACGGCGATCCACGAAATAATGGTTTTGGACAGGGAAATGAGGCTTTTGATAGATTCCGGCGGAAAGACCGACGATTTGAGAGACCTTTCGAAAAAATCGGGAACGACCACGCTTGTGGAAAGCTGCCGCGAGCTTGTCGTTTCGAGGCTTACAACAATCGAAGAGATGGTAAGGGTCACTTACAGCACATGACTCTTTTTACGCGCGCCGCAACGGTCCGGAAAGCTTTGGCCGTGGCGGGCGCTTTTGCTTTCGCACCCGGCCGTATAAACAATCTGATTTAAGGCGGGAGGACTGACGATGCCGTATATAGTGGTGATCTTCTTCTTTCTTTTCGGCCTTTGCGCGGGCAGCTTCCTCAATGTTCTGATTTGCAGGCTGCCCCTGGGCGAGTCTGCGGCGGCGGGACGCTCGAAATGCGTCAGCTGCGGCAGGACCATCGCAAAATATGACCTGGTGCCTGTCCTCAGCTATTTCATTTTACGGGGAAGATGCCGCAGCTGCGGAGCAAGGATCAGTCCCCGCTATCCCTTTGTGGAAATTCTTACCGGGCTGCTTTTCGCGCTGCTCGCGATTTTCCGCAAGGATATTTTTAGTGCAGCTCTGTTCTCGCTTTTCGCCGCGGCCCTTGTCGCCGTCGCCTTCATCGATTTCAGGCATCGAATAGTACCTAACGGTATCGTCGTTTTTATGCTTATTATCGGGGCGGCGCTTACCGTTTTCGGCAAGGATATGCCCCGTTCGGAGAGGATAATCGGGCTTTTCTGCGCCAGCGTGCCGCTTTTTGTGCTTTCGCTGATCGTTCCCGGCTCTATGGGCATGGGTGACGTCAAGCTCATGGCGGCCGGCGGCCTGATACTCGGCTGGAAAATCGTCCTTTTCTCCTTTATTACCGGCTCTGTTATAGCCGCGGCGGCCGGCCTTTTTGTCGCCGGAAAGAGCAGGGACGGGCTCCGCGCGTCTATTCCCTTTGCTCCGTTTCTGTCGGCGGCAATGATATTCGGGCTGTTTTTCGGGGAGGCGGCGACGGACTGGTACTTAAGACTTCTCCTGCGTTAATTCAGAAAAATTCGACATTGCTCTTCCGGAAGGGGGCTTGCACTTGCCAAAATACAGCTATACCGCCAGAGACGAAAACGGCGCAAGGCGCGACGGCACGCTTGAAGCCTTGAGTCTTGAGGACTTCTATCAGAAGTTGAAGAGCCGCGGCCTGTTCTGCACCTCCGTCGCCGAGGAAGTCTCCCATAAGCTCGGCGGAGAGCAGTCCTTCAGGCCCTCCGCTAACGAGCTGGCTCTTTTCTGCCGTCAGCTCGGCACGATGCTTGGTGCGGGGCTTTCTCTGATACACACTCTCGACGTAATATATCAGCAGTCCGGAAACAAGAAGTGGCGGGCTGTCGTACAGCTTCTTTACCAATCCGTACAGCGAGGGGAGCAGTTTTCAGCCGCCCTGAAAAACTTCCCGAAAGCATTCCCGCCGCTTATGATTCATATGTTTGAGGCCGGCGAAAGGAGCGGCTCCTCCGATCTTGTCGCCAAACGCCTTGCTTTTCATTTCGAAAAGGAGCATAAGATTTGCAGCGACATAAAGGGCGCACTTATTTATCCGGCATTCCTTATGGCGGTAACTTTAATGGTGCTTATACTGCTGCTGATATTTGTGATGCCGACGTTCTCCGTCATGTATTCCCGAGCTGGAGCCCAACTTCCCGGCCTCACAAGATTTGTCATGGGGCTTTCAGCTTTTATGGTTTCAAAATGGTATGTTCCGGCTTTTATTCTCTTTATCACCGTGCTTTTTATAAGGACCCTGCGGAGAAACCCCGAATTTAAGCTGCGGTGGGATAAGCTAAAGCTGCGCCTTCCGGTTTTCGGCAGCCTCTATTGTTCGGTTATTTCAGGCCGTTTTTCACGCTCGCTGTCGTCTCTTATTTCAAGCGGCCTTCCTCTTCTCACGGCTCTCGAACTCAGCGACAAGGTGGTGGGCAACTCATATGTTTCTAGGGATCTTTCTCTTATACGGGACGATATCAAGAAAGGCCTTGGCTTCGCTTATTCAGTAAAAAAAACAGGCTCCTTCCCTCCCATGCTGGTTTCCATGATCGGCATCGGCGAGGAGTCCGGCTCTCTCGAAAGCATGCTCCTTTCCACCGCGGATATCTACGACGCCGAGGCGGAGAGCGCCGTAAAAAAGATGGTAACGCTTTTGGAGCCTGTAATGATACTTTTTGTAGCGTGCGTCGTCGGGCTTATCGTATTCTCAATGGTTCTGCCGATGTTCGGACTGTACTCTTCGATGGGCTGATTTTTCCTGCCTGATAACGCGTCTGTTTCCCACTTAATTTTGCTTGCCGGCTTGTCCGGCGGATAGGAGTCCTTATGGTGTTGTCGATTGAAATTTCCGAAAGCACCGCATACGCCGCCGTTGGGAAGTGCCGGAACGGCAAGGTCCGGCTTTGGGGCGGCGGCAGGATATCGCTGCCCGGCGGGACGGTCTCGGGAGGAAGGATAAGCGACCGCTCGGAATTTCGGCGCGGGGTCAACGAGTTTCTGCTTACTCAGCCGAAAAGGCCGCGCAAGGCCTCCGTTTCGGTCATATCCGGTCTTTCTCTGTACAAGGACTTCGCTCTTCCCGTCATGCCGGAATCGGAGCTTTCGCTCATAATTAAAAACGAGATGCTTCAGCAGATAAGCAGCGATATCCGTTACAGGGTCGATTACACATATATGCGAAGGCAAGGAAACACCCTCCGCCTTATGGCGTATGCGATACCTGAGGACCTTATCGCCGAGCTCAAAAGCGTGCTGAACGAGCTTCACCTGCACCCCCTTAAGCTCGACGTCAGCTGCAACTGTCTTAACAGGCTCGTTTCGCACTCCACCGTGAACGGACTGCCCATAGACAATGAAGCCGCTATAATCGCGGAGATCGGCGTTTCCGCACTGACCTGCAATCTTTTTGCGGACGGGCATCTTGAATTCGTCCGGACGGCCCCGATAAGCGTGAAAGACCTAGAACGTTCTCTTTCAAAGCTCGGCAGAAGCATCGCGCCCAACGACGCCCTCAGCAGCTTCGACTTTTCTCCCGAGAACCTTGATCAGGACATCCTTTTTTATGAAGCCTCAAGGCGCTACCTCGGCGGCATAGTGGAGGAGCTTTACAAAATGGTCAATTACCAGGTGTCGAGAAAAGCCTCCGATCCGGTTCGCCGCATTTTTATATACGGTACGGCCTCTCTTATAAAGGGATTCCCGGAATATCTTTCCTCGGCGCTCAACCTGCCCGTAGCAGTGATCGAGTCGCTCGAAAGGGCTTTTGTTCCCGAGGGGCTGCGGCTCACAGAAGCGGTAAACAGCATAGGCACGATACTGGAACGTTGAGGAGGCGAAAAAATGTCCGGAAAAAAATCCGCTGATTCCGAAAAAAAGATATCTAAAAAAATAAGCTCAAAGGATATCAACTTTTTCGTCACGAGAAAGGTCAGGACTTACAACAAAAAAACGGCGAACCGCAACGCAATTGTGTTTTTCATCAGCTTCCTCTGCATTTTCGCCGTCTCGTTCCCGGCCTTTAGCACCCTGCGGAAAAACCTCGAACTAAGGTCCGGCATTGAGCAGCTCAAGAAGGCGATAGCCATTGAAAACTCCTCTGAAGATTACAAAGCGCTGCAGCAAAAGACGGGCATGCTGAACAGCATGCGGCTTTACAGTGAAGCTGCCGAGCTTGCAGGCACTAAATTCTCGGCTCTTCCCAAATCCGACCCCGACATACTGAACACTCTCCAGCAAAGGCTGGCCAAGGGAGTTTCGATCCTTGCGCTCAGCTATTCGGACGGAATATACACGGTTAATTGCCTCACCCAAAATATCAATTCGCCGCCGGAAACGGTTGAGTCCTTACTTGCAACGGGAAAATTCCGCTCAGTCAAATACAAGGGCTTCCAGGCCTCCTCTAAGTACGCGGGCTATGAATTCTCCGTCGAATGCGCGGTAAAGGGGGAAGGAAAGTGACTCTTTCGTTGCGCGAAAAAATTCTGCTCTACATCCTGGCTCTTTTGCTTTCCATGTTCTTAATCTACAAATTTGTATATGTGAAAGCCGCCGCCGAATACGCCTCAAACAAGCAGATATACGCCGAGCTTTCAAAGCAGTACGAATTCATGAGAAACCTGAGTTCAAGATACGGAAACATAAACGAGGACTTGAAGTTGGCAAAGGACCGCGCCGCAAAGTCAGCCGCTCCGTTTTTTTCTTCGCCGGACGCCGAGAAAATAAACCTCTGGCTGAACAAAATAATAGTCAAGCACGGTCTTACCGTTATATCCGTAAAGCTTTCCGAGCCAAAAATTGCGCCTGTCGACGAGCCAGGCAGGAACGCAGGCTCCCCCTCCTATCCTCTTTTAGCGTATTACGAGGCCTTCACCTCACCGGGCAAAGGCGCTGAGACGCCGGCCTCAAAGCCCGCCTCCTCTGCGCCGCCCGCTCAAACTCCGGCCGGGCAGTCAAAATCGGCTCCGGCTGATTCCGTTCTCAGCGTGTCTGCTACATTAAGCATGAAGGGGCCTGTTGCGGCTGTAACCGCTTTCTGCGGGGACGTACTGAACAGCGGAAAAACGGCGGCGGTGCGCGCGATCGCCTATTCGTTCGAAACCGAAAATGACCGGCAGAACAATTATGCCACGATTTCCGCCACGCTGGTATTTTATTCGGTTCCCAAAGCTTCGGACGATGCTATCAAGTGAAAACCGCCCAGAAAGTGAAGGGTAAGCTATGCCGCAAAAAAACAGACTCTACGAAAACAGCGGCTCGGCTCTGATTCTAGCCGTGCTTCTAGTCTCGGTTATTCTGATTTTCGGCGCTTCCGTGCTCGGACTTGCTGAAATGGCCTCAAGATCCGCCTCCTCTCAGGTAAACAGCGAGCAGGCCTACTTCACCGCAAAGTCCGGGGCGGACGCAATCGTGGCTTATCTGAAAAATCCGGCTACTACAAACGACGACATCGTATCTCTGCTCGGCAGGACAAGCACGTCCGTGGACATGCCTCCCGGCATGGGCTTGTGCACCGTAAGCCTCTCCTCCGTGCAGACGGCTCCCGTCTACGACGCATACGGAAACTACACTTACTCGGAAACCATAACCGTTTCCTCCCTCGGCGTTTTCGGCGGCGCAGAAAAGACATATACGGCGGTTCTGACGCGTGATGTCTCAGTTTCCGTGGCCGCGTCGTATGTCAACATACCTGTGGCGCTTGCCGTTCTGAGCCAGGATCTGTCTCTCAGCACAAACACGGTATCGGGCAACATTTTCTGCGGCCGGAACCTCTCCCTGACTGGCTGTCAGATAAGCGGGGATATCTATGTCAAGGGGAACGTATCGATAAGCGGCGGCAGCCTCACCGGAAACATATACGCAGACGGCAGCGTAACTCTCAGCGGAAGCGGCACCCAGGTGAGCGGCGACATACATTCCGGAGGCACGGTGACTCTGAGCGGAACGGGAACCCTTAACGGAAATATTTATTCAACCGGGGGCGTCTCTGTCGGCGGCGCCTATTCTGGAATCCGGAACATAAATACGGGCGGCAATTTCACGGCGACAAGCACCTTCGGCGCTCAGACCATACGCGCCGGCGGATATGTCAGCATCCCCTCCGGCTCCGGCAGCTCGGTGAGCGGTTCCGCCAGCTCAAACGGTTATTTTCAGGTCGGCGGCGGCGTTACCTTCGGAGGAAGCCTTTACTCAGGCTCTTACGTTTCCATAACGTCAGCCTCATCTCCCGTCTCCGGCGACGTATACGCTTCGGGCAACGTTCTCACGAACTCGAGGGTTTACGGTCTCGTGCACACGACCGGGACGGTATCGGGAAGCGGGCCAGTGGGCGGCATCGTCAGCGAGAGCTATACGGCTTCCTACGTCTACCAGGACCCATCCTACAACTATGACGCCGCCGTCAACGGAGCTCCGGAATGGGCGCTCGGCGCAATACCGCCAAACAGCGTTACGCTATTAAACAACAGGACCGTCACGAATACCGACACCAGGCTCTATGCCGGCAACGCTTCCGTTAACATGTTGACGCTCAGATCCACTCAGTCTTCGCCGATGACCGTATATCTCGATAAAACCAGTCAGACAATAAGCAACCTTGTGGTCAGCAATTCCGGTCCCATATACTTTTTTTTGAGAAGCGCGGCTTCGGTTACAATAAGCTCCGTCCAGAAAAGCGGCGGCGGCGCGCTTTTTATAATCGGGCAGAACGGAGCGAACCTTTCGATGGGAAACTGGGGGAGCCCTGCGGATGTGTATCTTTACACGCCTAGCGGCAGGGTGACTTCCACTTCCAATACAAGCTCCTTCACAGGAAGGGTCGTCGCCGGCACTCAGACAAATCTGTACAGGCTCCGCAGCGTCGCGCTGGGGACATCCCCGTCCCTTGCCGGAACCCCTTTTGAAAACATCGTCAGGAAAGGTTCCGCCGGAGGCGCTTCCTCCACGACCTATACCTGGACCGGAAACGTAGTATACAGCGGCTCGTGATTTGAAATGCCTGTTTCAGCTAGGAAGGTGAGATTATGCGGAGATTTATTAAAAACAACGGCGGTTTTTCGCTTGTCGAAATAATTTTGAGCCTTGCCCTGCTCGGCATCGGCGCGCTCCTTCTCGTCGGATTTCTCGGCACCTCCGTAAAAATGCTTCAGGACGTTTCGTCAATAACCGCACAGAATTTCAGCTCGGCGGGCCAAACCGAAAAGGACTCCGCTTTTGCTCCTTCCTCCTCTGCGGTGCTGAACATTACGTTTGAAAACGGAACCGTTTCCGTAAGCGGATATTACGCCTCCAACGGCTCCTATATCTGCTTTGTGCCGGCTTAGGAAGTACGGGATTATGATGAAAAAGCTTCTGAAGGAAAAAGACGGGATGACCCTTATAGAGGTTGTCGCCGCTTTGGCCATAATGTCCGTCATTGCCTCCGCAGTCTCTCTCATGCTCGTCACCGCCGTGCGGGCAAACAGCACCGCGCTGCAGATCGCAAACGCCCGCTTCAACGCCTCCGCCGCTCTTTCAATAATCAAAAGCAGGCTGCTTTTTGCTTCGGCGGCAGAGCTCAGGAACGACAGCTCCGGTGCAAGCGCCAGGCACATGTATTCCGTCTCCGACCCCTCTTCTCCTTTTTTCGGCCGCATCGTGATAAAATCCGCCGATGGAAGCGTGGCTGAGCTTTACGATCAAACCGGGCTCGAAAACCTGGGCCTTAATCTGCGCTTCAGCGCTTCGCCGGACAGGGTTCTTACTGTATTCGTCAGTGCGCACGAGAAATACGAAAACAAGACCTGTGTATCTTTCAGCACCTCGTTCAGGCTGGTCAATGTCGGCGAGGCGGAGGGTATCGTCCTCGCCGAGGGATTATCGGACACGGACGGCGACGGAGCGCCCGACGCTTCTGTACTTGGCTTTTCAGATTGAGAAGGGCTCTATATCCGCAGTAAGGGCATCGCCCGGCGCGCCAGTCAGTTTTTGTCGATTATTGTTGACAGCCATGCGGGCCGGATATAAAATATTTACAGTAACAGTCTGCGTCTGATTATAAAAACCTTTGTAACGAAAGAGGGAATTAAAATGAAAAAGCTTATGAGGCTCTTGGCAAAGGACAACCGCGGCTTTACTCTCATCGAACTTATAGTCGTTATTGCCATCCTTGCGGTTCTTGCGGCGGTATTGGTCCCCACCGTCACGGGTCAGCTCAACACGGCAAAGTCGAACGCCCTTAAAGCAAACGCGCATACCGTTTATACGGCGGTCCAGATGGCGGTGGCCTCCGGGCAGACCATAGCGGACGGCGCGACCAGCAACTCGGTGGTCAACTCGATACTCGGCACTCTACCGAACGGCGGCACTTATGTAATAAACGTGACTGGCGGAGTATACTCGGTTACCTACACCGACAGCACCGGCTCCGCAACGTATCCCGGCGGAGTTGTAACCCTAAGCTAATAAATAAAGTTAGAAAGCGATTGGGAACTTGCTCCCAATCGCTTTTCTCTTTTTGAACCCAATATGTCAACGGCGGCGCTCACAAAAATTCTACTGAAAAACACTTCCCGTCCAATTCGGTGGTCTGCGCTATGTTTACAAGGCATCTCCTCATATTTTCATCGCTTCCGATGCTCTTTTCAAGTTTGAAGCGGGCGGCGCAGTCCCTCCCGTTTTCCTTGGCCCTGTAAAGCGCGTAGTCGCTGATGTTTATCATATTCTCAAGGCTGAGGGCATCGGGACTCGCCGGATCCAGCGGCATCTCGGCGCAGCCGACGGAGCAGGTTATGCGTATCGTATTCCCATCGTAAAGCTCCATAGGCTTCTCTCTTATTCTATTAAGGAGGCTCAAGGCGAACCCCTTCACAAAGCCCCGCTTTATCCCGAAAAGGATTATCAGGAACTCCTCGCCGCCCCAGCGTGACAAAAGGTCTTCCGGACCTGCCATCTCCCTCAGAATCTGCGACAGCGTAATGAGGACGCTGTCGCCTGCCGAATGCCCGTAGGTATCGTTGACCTGCTTAAAATGGTCTATATCGACCATAAGTACTCCGATGACCGTTTCGTCCGGGGAGCCCCGTTTCTCCCTGGGAACGGCTTCAATCGCTTGCCTGGCTTTTTCGAATGCGAAGTCGTACACATACCTTCTGTTATAAAGGCCGGTAAGCGGGTCGCGGAGTGAAAGCTCCCTGAGCTTCTCGTTCGCTTCGTTCAGCTGGAGCGTCCTCTCCCTGACCTTTTCCTCCATGTTTTCGTAAAGCCTGGCGTTCTCTATCGATATTGCGGCCTGTGAAGACAATATCTTCAGCGTTTCGAGCCTTTCGGAGGTAAAGACGTTGTCCGAAAGATTGTTTTCGAGGTATACGAGACCCTTAAGGCGGTTTTGGTAAAATACCGGCATGCAAAGGACCGACCTTATCCCATTGCTTTCAACGTACTCATTGCTGCCCCAGTTCATGTCTTCCGACGCGTCACCTATAACAAGAGTATCCCCGGTCCGCATGACATACTGCGCCATTTCCCTGCAGAGCTCATTGCCTTCCGAAAACGGAATGGAGAGCATGACGCGGGGCTGCTCTGCGTCCGAATTCTGCGACGCCTCTATATAGAACTGTCCGTCGTCGTTTCTTATCAGCAGGCAGCCGCGCTGCGCCCCGGCGTTTGCTATCATGGTTTTTATCAGTATGCCGAGCAGCTTTTCGATTTTGATTTCCCTGGAAATCGCCTGCGTAAACCTGAAAACCGAAAGCATGTCTATTGAGCTGTTGGGCCGGTCAACCGAAGGCATCCTGGTGCCTCTTACGGTGCCTTCGGCCGAGCCTTCCTCGTGAGGCGCAAAATAATGCGAATACTCCCTTTTAAGCAGCGCGGTCTTGCGGAAAGCGCCCCACTGTCCGTAATAATAGTAGGCTTCCCTTATGTAAGCCCTTCCTATCGTCTCGTTTCCCCTCCCGAGCCAGAAAAGCGCGCACCGCTCGCTGCAAAGAGCCCTGAACTGCACGAAGTCGCCCTTTCCGATAGATCCGAGGGCTTTTTCAAAGGACCCCATAGTCTCGTCAAGGGAGGCGTTCTCAGCTGCGGCGATTTCGGCTGAGAGCAGATAGTATTTATGAGCAAAGTTTTCGGGGCAGTTATCGGCCCAGTGCTTCAGCTTTTCCCTTATGACGTACAAAGCTCCCCTGATTTTTTCCTTCTCGTCCTCCCGGGCGCCCTTATATTTGCCTGCAAGCAGCATGCCCTTGAACAGATAGTGGTCCGGCGTCGAAAAGTCGGAAAGAGATGCGGCTATAATTTCATCCGCCATCCCGCTCCATCTTTCGGCCTCTCCGAAATCCCCCATTATCATGCTTACATATGCGTTATACTGAAGAAACCTGCCCATAAAAGCCGTATTTTGAGCTTCCTCTATCGCCTTTTGCAGCTCTCTGCATCTCTCCTCAAGCTCCGCGTCGGCTTCCCGTCCTGGCTGCGCCTGAAATTTCATGACGCAGTACATGACTATCTCGGCAAGGAGCAGCGGGGCGGCGGCTTTTGCCTGCTTGAGGAACTCTGTCGTTTTCCGCGTTTCCTTCAGACATTCGTCCAGATTCTTTCCAACCCATACATACATATGGGCCTTGTGCGCGGCGGCGTAGGTCACATGCACAAGGTCTCCGGACTCCATTCCGGTCTGATAGGAAAGGTCGTAAAATCGAATGCTTTCCGAATAATGCTTTCGCCAAGGGGAAAGGAAGGTCGAGATGAAGAAGACCGGCGACAGCTGCGCCTCGGCCTTCAGCTTAATTGCCAGATTATAGGCCGCCCTTCCCAAGTTATAGCCCGTTTTATAGTCTGAAAGCACGGAGCCGAAAATAACGCCGCAGTCGCCGAAGTTTTTGCAGGAAAGCGGCGAGGTTCCGTACGTCAGCGTCAGCTCTAGCATCATAAGCGACGCGAGAGTAAAAATCTCGGGCCTCACCTGAATCGCGGGCGGGATTACCGAAGCCAGGATCTGCATCGCCATAAGCTTTTCCGGGTCCTGCATGCGGGGCAGCTCGGTGAGCTTGTCGAGCTCCGCGCCGGCGAGCGACTCTCTCATTCTGGCGAGCCCTTCCTCTGTTTTAAGGCGGACATCCTCCTCGCTTTCGGGCAGGAAAACGCCGAAAAGACCCAGGGCGCTTCTGGCTTCGCCTATCGTATCCTGCAGCTTGCCCTGAAAGATGTACAGCAGGATCTTCAGGTTTGATACTTCCCCTTTGTCGAGCTTGCTTTCGGCTTTTTCCGACAGGCGCCCGCAAAGCTCCTCAGCCTTGCCCAGCCCGCCCGTAAGCAGGGCAGCGCCGGCCTGTTCCATAAGCAGCCTGAAATGCTTATCGGGCAGCTCGGCCCACTCCTCGGGCCTGAGAAGGGCCTCGGCAGCCTCATAATAGGCAAGCGCTGCGGAAAATGCGGTTGTTTTCTTCGCCCTGTTGCCCGCCATAATATTGAGCTCCGCCAGCTCCAGCCTGTCCGCCCTGGCGGAAATCAGCTCCCCCGCTTTGTTAAGGTGGTTGACCATATCGAAGAGGCTGTCTTCCCGCTTGGATTTGCGGAAAGCCTTCAGATAATCCGTCCCGATTAAAAGCCGAAGCTCCTTTATGCTGTCCTCGGGTATCAGAGAATACACGGCCTGCCTGATTCTGTCGTGCGCAAAGCAAAAATACATCTCAAGCCCGCTTTCTGCTGTTTCAGGACCCAAAGCCTGCATGAACCGATAGTTATTGTCCATCGGGAAAACAAGCTCTTTTTCTATTGCCGTCCACAGGATCTTGCCCAGCTCGGAAACAGGTTTTCCGCTTATTCTCGAGACCGTGGAGATGTCAAATCGGTTCCCTATGCACGCCGCGAGCTTCAGAATATCCATGTCCTCAGCAGGCAGCGATTGCAGCTCCTTGACAAGCAAATCTATGACGTTATCGCTTATTTCCGCCGCCTCAACCTTTTTGAGGTCATAAGTCCACTGACCTTTCTCCGGAACAAACGTGAAGCTCCCCTGCTTATAAAGAGAATTCAGAAGCCTGGTTAAAAACAAGGGGTTTCCCTTTGTCTTCTGATGTATAATTCTCGTCAGCGGTTCGACCGACTCCTGCGGCATATGCAGGGTGTCGGCAATCAGCCTGTTTGACGCTTGAAAATCAAGAGGTTCAATAACCACCTGACGGAACAGCGGGAACACCCCCGACTGCTCCTTCCCAAGCTCTTCGAGAAGCCGAAGCAGGGGATGGCCCTCCTGCACCTCGTTGTCTCTGTAAGCGCCGATAAAAAAGAGATAGCTTACATTTCCCTTTGTTAGAATGAATTTAATGAGCTCAAGAGTGGGTGTGTCGCTCCACTGAAGGTCGTCCAAAAATATGACCAGAGGATGCTCCGCTCTCGCAAAAACCCTTAAAAAGCTCAGGAAAACCAATTGGAAACGGTTTTGAGCCTCAATGGGCCCCAGCTCCGCAAGCTGAGGCTGCTGCCCCATAATCCGCTCCAGCTCCGGGATCATGTCAAGCATTATCTGCCCGGCACTCCCGACCGCCTCGAGTATAAGGCGCCTCCATTCGTCCAGGCTCTTCTGGGATTCGGAGAGCAGCTGCTTTACAAGGTTTCTAAATGCCCTGGAAAAGCCGTAATAGGGTATGTTGCGCTCGTATTGGTTGAACTTTCCCGAAACAAAATAACCCTTTCTAGCCGCTACCGGCTTGCGTATCTCGTTTATCAGCGTGGACTTGCCGGTGCCTGAATGCCCGGCGACCAGAAAAAGCTCCGAGCCGCCCTGCATAACCCGCTGGAAGCTGTCAAGCAGCGCCTCGGTTTCCTCCGTGCGCCCGTAGAGCCTGCTCGGTATCTCGAACCTGCTCAGCACTTCTCCTCGCCCCGGCCTGAAGGAAGCGTCTGTTTTCATACCGGAATCCAGAAGCTGGAGGCAGTATTCGAGATCCTTCAGCAAACCGGCCGCCGACTGGTAGCGTTCCTCCGGCGCCTTGGAAATAAGCTTCATTATTATGGCGGAGAGCATCTCCGGGATGTCCCCGCTGATTTCCGAAGGAGGCAGCGGAGGCTTGGCTATATGCGAGTAAACGATATCAAGGTCGTCCTCTCCCATAAACGGCAGACGTCCGGTAAATATTTCATAAAAGGTGATGCCGATCGAATAAAGGTCTGTCCTGTAGTCTATCGGCCTGTTCGTCTTGCCCGTCTGCTCCGGGGAAATGTAATCCAGCGTCCCCTCGAGAAGATCGCGGTTCGAGCTCTGCGTAGGCTCACGCATGATTTCCGAGGATATCCCGAAGTCTATTATGACAAGACGGTTCGTTTCCACATTCCATATGAAATTAGTAGGGTTTATATCCTTGTGCACGATGTTCTTCTGGTGCAGCTGTGCCAGGGCTCTGGTCATAAGAATCGCAAGCGACAGCTTCTCGCGCAAATCAAGCTTTGCCTTCTTCAGTATCCTCGAGACCGAGTCCCCGCCTATATCCTCCATGATTATGGCAAGGCTGTTCTGGCATTTTTCCATTGCGTACGCTTTTGCCATGCCGTTGCAGGCGAGCTTTTTCATAAGCTCATACTCGCGGATAAAATCGGCCAATTCCTCAGACGACGGGTATTCTCTGTTCAGGTATTTTACGATTACGGCAACACCGTCAGACTCGCGGACGCCCCTGTAAATAGTGGAGTTCCTGTTTTTCGAGAGCTCCTCGTATATTCTGTATCCTTCAAGCTGGAGCATTACGAAACCTCCCGTCAAAATCGCCGCGCATTAAGAATCAGCCGTGCCTCGCCAAGATGCAAAAACGGCTTTCGTCAAAATCATGTTTTTTCGCATTCTTAATATAACAAAATTTTTGCAAATTGAAAATATTAAATTATATATTTTTACTTAACCCGACTCGCACCGCTTTTATTCGACAATATTGAACATAATACTTTGAATTTTGCGATAAACCCAGTTTTTTCTTGCATAATGCAATTTTTATCGTTTTTGTAAAAGGCTGTTATTATGTGCTTTTACAGTATTTGCAAGCGGCGAAGCGCGAATCCGTGCTTATATTTTTTTATTGGCGAAAGTTTTCGTGCGCGCAGCATGGCATTCTATTCTTTCTGACGCGGCGAATTTGAAACAGGCCCGAACCCGGGCTGACGTGAATCTCCCGTCCCCGGCCTTGACAACGCGGGCGTCCGATGTTAAGGTAATGATGCTGCGGTAATTTTTGCTTATTATCGGCGGGCAAATGGCCTGCGCGGCACTTTTTCAAGGCTGGGTTCCAAACCCTCTCCTCTGACGGTGCAGCCAGGAAACGCATACGCAAAAAACGTCTGCGTCAGGCTCTTGCAAAGGATTCTTTTCTTTCATACCTTCATGCGCGACTGAATATCAGCGTTTTATACAGTCCTGGGTTTCAGCTTATTTATAACGGGGTGGGTTTATTGGACGTAATTTTGGGGATTGACATAGGCGGCTCCACGACTAAAATCGTAGGATTTACCGCAAAAAACAACATGCTTGGCTCTCTGCAGGTAAAGGCCACCGATCAGGTGACCTCAATGTACGGCGCTGTCGGAAATTTTCTGCGCACCTATTCCATACCGCTAAGGAACGTATCCAAAATCGTGCTTACCGGCGTAGGCGCTTCTTATATAACAGGGAGCGTTTACGAGGTCCCTACGGTCAAGATCGACGAATTCCGGGCGATAGGACTGGGAGGCTGCACATTATCGGCGCTCGAGAGGGCGCTGGTCGTCAGCATGGGCACCGGCACGGCGTTCGTCCGAGTTTCAGACGGCGATGTCATACACATCGGAGGAAGCGGCGTCGGCGGCGGGACTCTCATGGGGCTTTCTTCTGAGCTGATGCACGAAAACGACATTTCAAACGTCGCGCTTCTTGCGGAAAGCGGCGACCTTGCGAACGTAGACCTTCTCATAAAGGATATCAGCAATGTGCAGATCCCTAATCTCCCGCCGAACGCGACCGCCTCCAATTTCGGGAACATCAAGAATACGGCCACAAATTCCGACAAGGCGCTCGGCCTTATCAACATGGTGTTCCAGGCCATAGGAACAATGTCCTTCCTCGCCTGCTACAACACTCCCATCAAGGACATAGTGCTTACAGGGGCGCTCACCGTCCTTCCTCAGGCAAGGGACGTTTTTGACGGTCTGAGCAAGCTGTACAGGCTGAATTTTATAATCCCCCCTCTCTCGATATACGCCACCGCGATAGGCGCGGCCGTATCCTTTCTGGAGTCGTAAAACCAAACATTCAGCCCGCACGCTAATACGGCGTGCGGGCTTTGCTTTGCGTTTTTCAATCTTTTTTCGAGTCAGACCTGGCTCCTACGGAGCTAAGCTTTTCTGCTGCCGCCTCGATGTACTGGTCGAGGTTTTTGCTTTGCCACAGGATAAGCTCTGCGGCAGCAACATCAGCGCCCTTCGCCCTGCAAAGCTCAGACATCTGTCTCACCGCTCGTTTTCCGCCCATCCACGGCCGCGGCAAACCCATTGTTACAAGACAGCCGACTCTTTTTCCCTTAAGCGACTTTATCTGCGTCAGATACTCCCGCATTACCGGCGAAAGCGAAAACGCCCATACCGGAGCCCCGAATACCAACGCGTCATAGCAATCCGTGTCCGGCTTTTCAATAAGTATTATGTTTTTCCTGTCCCTTTCCTCGTTTTTTGCGGAAACCCTGAGCAGAACGGCCTCGTGACCTTTTTCCCTCAGGCGCTCCCTCACCTTTTCCGCCGCCTTCAGCGTGTTCCCGGTATGAGAATGTACAATAATGCCTACTTTCATATACGTTTCCTTTGCAAATTATTTTGTATATTATACATTCCGGAAATGCAATTGTCAATAAAAGTAAATTTATTATTTATACTGTTATTTTTTTTATAAACCGAGCTTGAATTCAGCTGAAGATCGCCAAAATATTTGGAAAAGCCTTTCTTTGTTGTTAATGCTGAATATCGACATAATATTTTGTGCATATCGAATGTTTGTACTTAAAGTAAACTAATTTTATATCCATTTTTATTGTTGTAATTGTATATTTTACATATAGTGTTGTATGCAATATGATGAAAATATTTACATATTGTGCAACACCGTTGATTTTTAGAACAAATAAAAGTACTCTATATTCGTGGTGACAGTTTGCAAAAGTTTATTATTACAAAATTTGGGAGGTATGTTTGATGGACGAGCAAAGAGTTCCGCAAGAGGAAAAAAGCACGATATGGGCGGCAGTCGCGATTATGATAGCGTCTTTCGCCTACTGGCTTACGAGAGGAAAAGCCACGGCGATAATGCCGATTATCGCGGGCGATCTTGACGGCATGGCTTTTTACACCTGGGCCGCGATGCTTTACAATCTGGCAGCCTGCATCGCCGCGCCCCTCTGGGGTAAAATCGGCGACATGCTGGGCAGAAAAAAGGTCATGATACTGCTCCTTTCCCTGATGACAGCCGGCGATCTTGTTTCGGCGGCCGCTCCAAACATATATGTTTTTTGCGTAGGCTTCGCTATCTGCGGTCTCGGAGGCGGAGGCATGCAGGCTACATATTTTGCGATGCTCGGAGACCTCTTTGCGCCTGATAAGCGCGGCAAATACGGAGGCACCATCCTTATGCTTTCGAGCATAACCGGTATTTTCCTTCCTATCGTTACCGCGCAGATCGCGGAAAGGGCGACCTGGAGATATGTCTTTGTTCTGACCTGCGTAGTCTATGTTATCGCCATAATTTCGGTAATTACCATGATTCCCCGCTCACAGGTTTCCGGCAAAAGCGCCAAAGTCGACTGGGTCGGAACTATACTTATCACTTGCGCCGCCGTACCCTTCCTTATCGCCATTTCATGGGCCGGCTCAAAATACGCCTGGACCGATCCTACTATAATCATCATGCTCGCCGTCGCGGTTATATTCCTTGTCGCCGCCGTAATATACGAAAGAAAGCACGAGGATTTCGCGCTTCTCAGCATTAAGCTGCTGAGAAGAAGGAATTACACCTTTGCAATACTCATCTCCCTGTTCATGACTTCAACCCTGACCGCCTCGGGCACCTTCTGGACTCTTTTCGGGCAGGGCGTCATGGGCAAATCCGCCACCATGCTGACCGCCGCCGCGATGCCCGCAAGCATAATCGGAATATTCACCGGCGGGCTCACCGGATTCCTGATGGACAAAACCAAAAGATACAAATGGCTGCTTATACTGGCGCCTTTGGCGGGTACGGTCATCATGGTTCTGTTCAACACGGCCTCCCCGGCAACGCCGCTATGGTTTGTGACGGCAATGGCCATAGCAAACAGAATTTTCACCGGCTATATGCCCAGCATCAACCCTCTGGCCGCTATGGCGCAGCTTGAACCTGAGGAGTTCGGGGCCGGCAACGGAACGATGTACTTCATCACATCGCTCGGCGGGTCGATATATCCCGCGCTCTTCGGTTCGGTTCTGAACGGCTCTTACAGCAGCGCCCTGGCAAAAACTACCGCTTCCATATCCAAGCAGCTTACGCCGGCGCAGATAAAGACAATATCTACATCGAGGGTTCTTGTTACTCCCGCCTCAATGAAATCTCTGCAGGCATCCTTCGGCTCCAACACCGAGCTTTATAATCAGACGGTGAACGCCGTCCGCAGCGCTCTGGAATCTTCCCTCAAGTCGGTCTTTATCGTCGCCGGCATCTTCTCGCTCGGCGCCGTCGTCATGGCGCTTCTTATAAAGGAAGTGCCGCTTGATCAGATAAAGTACAGAAGACCAACCGCAAAAAAATAATTCGGCACAGGTTAATCACAAAAAGGCCGCCGATTCAAAAACGGCGGCCTTTTTATTCCGTTTTTATTATGTGCTTATCAGGCCGGCCGATCATATTGGTAAAAAAGCACAAAAATTCAGGTTAAATTATTTCTAATCAATTAAATTTAGTCAAAAACCAGGCCGTTTCCTTGGAACTTGCATACATAATCGGCTCTAATTTCAATTAAATAGCAGCATATTTGTATAGTTGCGGCTTTTATAGGATATGCATAGTGAATAAATTTTTACTATGCAGGAATAAAATTATTGATTTTGCCATGGCAAAACATTAACCTGTATACGTGGTACAAACCACAGTAGAAAAAAGGAGGTATATTTGGATGAACGAACAAAACCAGCTTTCAGCGCAAGATTTAAGGCGTACCAAGCTTTCCGCCCTCGCTGTCATGATCGCGGCGGTAGCGTACTACTTCCTCAAGTACAGAGCCGGTACGATACTGCCTATCATCGCGGGCGATCTGGACGGCATGGCCTACTACACCTGGGCTGCGGTGCTGTATTCCCTGACCTCTTGCATAGCCGCCCCCTTCTGGGGAAAAATGGGCGACATGATCGGCAGGAGAAAGGTGCTTCTCTGGCTGCTCGGATTTTTGACCGTCGGCGACATAATTATGGCTGCGGCTCCGAACATTTTCGTCTACATAGTGGCAAGCGGCATCTCCGGCTTCGGCGGCGGCGCCATGCTCGCCACCTTCTACTCCATACTGGCAGACCTTTTCCCGCCCGACAAGCGAGGCATTTATGGCGGCTACATACTGGTTATAATGAACGTCATAACGATTTTCCTGCCGCTTTTAACCGCTCAGATCGCTCAAAGAGCGTCCTGGAGATATGTTTTCGTCATGAGCGCCATCATATACGTTCTCGCGATGGCCGCCGTATACTTCCTCCTGCCCAAGCATCAGAAGGAGCTCAAAAAGCTTAAGATCGACATGGTCGGCATAGCGCTTATTACTATCGGCGCGGTGCCCTTCCTGCTCGCGCTTTCCTGGGGCGGTTCAAAGTACGCATGGAGCGACCCGATAATTGTCGTTATGCTCGTTGTGGCCGTTGTCTTTCTGGGTTCCGCCGCCGTATACGAGAAAAAGCACGAGGAATTCGCCTTGCTCAGCATCAAGCTGCTCAGAAACCGCAATTACGTGTTTGCAATACTGGTATCCCTTTTCATGACCTCCACAATGAGCGCCTTCGGCACCTACGGCCCCCTGCTTGTTCAGGGCGTCATGGGACATTCCGCTACGGTATGGGCCACCGCCAGCATACCCTCCGCGGTAATTGGAATCTTCGCCGGCGGGCTTTCCGGATGGGCAATGGACAAAACCAAGAGATACAAATGGCTGCTCATGCTGGCCCCGTTCTGCGGCTCGGTGACGATGGTATTCTTTAAGCTGCTGACCCCGGCCGCGCCGATAGCCTTCATCGTCGGCATCTCGATATTCAACAGGGTAATGACCGGCTACATGCCGTCCATAAACTCGCTTGCCGCCATGGCTCAGGTCGAGGAGCAGGATTACGGCGCCGGCGGCGGCACGCTGTTTTTCATTACCGGCCTCGGACAGGCGATTTGGCCCGCCATTCTCGGCTCTATTTTTAACGGCACCTATTCGAGCACGCTGACGAAAGCCACTGCTTCTATCGCAAAGCAGCTCACCCCGGCGCAGCTCAAAGCTATAGCGACATCGAGGATTCTGGTGACACCGGCGTCGATGAAGGCGCTTCAGGCCACCTTCGGAAACAACACCGCGCTTTACAACCAGACGGTTGAGGCGGTCAGGACATCGCTTCACTCCGCCGTGAACGCCTGCTTCATAATTGCCGCCATATTCTCGCTGGGCGCGGTCGTCATGGCCATCCTTATAAAGGAAGTCCCGCTCGATCAAATCAAGTACGGCAAGAAGAGATAGCTTTTTCAGGCAGCATAGTAAAGACAGGCTTCCGCTTTTGCGGAAGCCTGTCTTCTGTCTGCCGGATAATCCTTATCTAGGCCTCAAACTGCGCGTTGTAAAGTTCGCGGTAGAGCCCTCCTCGGAGCAGAAGCTCCTCGTGCGTCCCCTGCTCCGCGACGCTGCCGCCGGAAACCACCAGTATTCTGTCGGCATTTTGTATCGTCGACAGACGGTGCGCTATGACAAAGCAGGTCCTGCCCTTCATCAGCGTGAGCATCGCCTCCTGTATGCGCCTTTCGGTACGGGTATCCACATTTGAAGTCGCCTCGTCGAGGATCAGTATCCTCGATTCCAGAAGTATGGCCCTCGCAAGCGTGAGCAGCTGCTTCTGCCCCTTAGATATGTTTACCCCGTTGTCGCTCAGGACAGTATCGTAGCCATCCGGCAAGGCCGTTATGTATTTGTGTATCTTCGCTATCTTCGCCGCTTCCACGACCTCCTCAAGGGTTGCTCCATCCTTGCCGTAGGCAATGTTCTCGAATATGGTTCCATGAAAGAGCCAGGTATCCTGAAGTACCATGGTGTAGGCGTGACGGAGGCTGTTTCTTTCGAGCATCCTTATGTCTTTTCCGTCAACGCTTATGCTTCCGGCGTCCACATCGTAAAATCGCATCAGAAGGTTGATTATCGTTGTTTTTCCAGCGCCGGTCGGACCGACTATCGCGACCACCGTCCCCTCCGGGGCGTCAAGGCTGAGATCCTTTATCACAGGCGCTCCGGGATCGTAGCCGAACTTTATGTCATCGAGCTTTACCTCTCCGCGGCAGTCCTTAAGCTCGGCCGCCTCCGGTGCGTCGGGCGGTTCGGGCTCCTCGTCAATAAGCCGGCAAACCCTCTCGGCCGCCGCCATCGCCGACTGCAGCTCGCTCAAAATATTCGCGAATTCGTTGATCGGGCCCGAAAAGCGTCTTGAATACAGGATAAAGGAGGATATGTTTCCTATCGTAATCGCGCCCTGCATATACAGAATCGAACCGAACGCGCTTATAAGCGCAAGCGAAAAGTTGTTTATGAACATTACCGCGGGATTTGTCATGCTTGCAAAACGGTCTGCCCTGTAATTCGCCTCCACCGCTTCCTTGTTCCTTACCTTAAAGCGCTCTATGAATACCTCTTCCCTGTTGTAGGCTTTGGCGGTTTTAAGCCCGTTTATAAACTCCTCCGTATAAGCGTTCATCTCGCCGAGCTTTGCGGAACGTTTTCTGTAAAGCGGCCTGGCCTTCTTTGCGCGGTAGTTTGTAAAGGCAAACGAAAGCGGCACCGTGAAAACGAAAACCAATATAAGCTTGGGCGATATTCGAAGCATCATATAGAGAGAGCCGAAGACGGAGATTATGCCGGATACTATCTGATTTATATCGTTTGAAAGAGATGTGTTTATCGTATCTATGTCATAGGAAAGTATGCTGAGTATGTCCCCGACCTGATGACGGTCAAAAAAGCCCACCGGCAGGGATACGAGCCTGTTGAAAGCGTCCCTTCTCATATCATAGACCATCCGGCAGCTCAGCCTGACCAGAATGGAGGAAAGGAGGAAGCTCATCGCCGACGATGCGACGTAAAAAATAATCATAAGCCCCGCATACCTGAAAACAAGCGGAAAATTCACGCCTCCCTGTTTTATTGCGTCTATCGCCGCTCCCGATAGTTTTGGCCCCAGCAGCGCAAGAACGTTGCTGGACACGCTGAGAACTATCGAAAGAATGAGCAGTATTTTTGCGCCCTTAAGATATTTCCAGAGCCTTTTCAGAATCTGCGATGTTTTGGCGGAGGGCTTTTCGAAGCTCATGCTCGCCATTCTTCCGCCTCCTCCGCCGCCGAAGCCCGCTCCTACCTGCCGCCGCATTCCGCTTCTTTCGGCTTGGCGCTGTTCCTGGGACATCCTAACCCCTCCTTCCCATCTGAATTTCGAAAATCTCGCGGTAGCCGGAGCAGGTCTCCAAAAGCTCCTCGTGGGTACCGTAGCCGGCTACGCGCCCGTCCTCAAGCACCATAATTTTGTCCGCGCCCATTACTGAGCTTACCCTTTGCGCTATTATTACGGCCGTGGTATCCCCGAACTCCCGGCTCAGGGCCCGGCGCAGCCCGGCGTCCGTTTTATAGTCGAGAGCGCTTGAGCAGTCGTCTAGCAGGAGTATTTCCGGACGGGCCGCCAGGGCGCGCGCTATAAGCAGCCTCTGCTTCTGTCCCCCGCTGAGATTCGCTCCGCCCACGGCAAGAAGCGTGTCGAAGCTCTCCTCCTTGTCGGCGATGAAATCCGCCTGAGCTTGCTCCGCCGCTCTTAGGATGGCATCGTCGGAA
Organism: Clostridiales bacterium; assembly: GCA_029265975.1. Lineage (GTDB taxonomy): Bacteria > Bacillota > Clostridia > Oscillospirales > Oscillospiraceae > DUPK01. The sequence continues at coordinate 1,666 of JAJUGN010000020.1, read as the reverse complement.
AGCCCGCGTCCGAAATTGATGTTTTCCCGGATTGTATCGGCGAAAAGGAAGTCGTTCTGAAAAACCACCCCGAATTTTCCGCGCAGCTCTCCCGGCGGAATGCTCCTGACGTCTTCGCCCGAGATTCTTATTTCGCCTTTGTCGGCATCGTAAAAGCGCAGCAGAAGATTCAGCACTGTCGATTTCCCGCTTCCCATGGGACCGATTATACCGAGAGTTTCACCCCGTTTAAGACTGAAGCTGACGTCTGAGAGGTTTTCTATCTTCTTGTTGTATGAGAAAGAAACGGAGCGAAACTCGATATGGTTATCTGTCTCCTCCCTTTCACCGGGTATGACCTCCATTTCCTCTCCTGCGCTCAAAACCTCCTCTATGCGTCTTGCGCTGGCGACTCCCTTCGTATAAAGCACAAAGAGCCGCGAAACCATGATGAGAGATGTGAGTATCATGGTAAAATAGCTGAGAAAAGCGACTATTTTTCCCGGCTGCGTCATCCCTCCGTTCACCCGGTAGGCTCCCACTATTATCACGACCGCAAGCCCGCAGTTCAGAATAAGGTTCAGAGAGGGATTGGAAACGGCCATTATTATTCCGGCGCGCTTCTCCCTTTCGTATTTAAGCCTGTTTATTTCCTCAAATTTTTGTTTCTCGTACTCGGTCCTCGAAAGGGCCTTGATGACCCGGACTCCCGTCATGTTCTCCTGCACCTTGCGCACCATTTTGTCAAGCGCCTGCTGTACGGAATCGTAGGCGGGAACGCCCTTTTTTGAGATAAACCAGATTATGGCCGCCAGCACCGGGAGAGTCGCCACAAGTATCATCGTCAGCGCCGGGTCGAGCAGCATCGCGATAAACACGCCGCCGATCAGCTGTATTGGCGCCCTTATTCCCATTCTCTGCATTCTGTCGAGCATCTGATGAATGTTGTATGTATCGGCCGTAAGCCTTGAATTGAGGGAGGGAATCGTAAACTTGTCGGCCTGTCTGCAGGAAAGATACGCCGTTTTCACAAAAAGGTCGTGACGGAGCTTTTCCGTTATATCCCGCGATATCCTTGTCGCCATGACGTTTGCTGCGATATTTGTTACCGCTGCAGCCGCGGCGCAAAGCACCATGAGCGCGCCCCAGAGATATACCCTGTTCATATCGCCGGAGGGGGCGATGTCGTCGAGAATAATCGACAGCATCGAGGGAAGCAGAAGCTCTATTACAGTACCTCCGAATTTTATTATAAACTGCAGACTTATTGCCGGAACATGCGGCAATGCGTATCCCAGGACCTTTCTCATTCGATCGTTTCCCCCGACTGAAAAAAATAAACGCTTACATATCCGCTCATATATTATATAATTTCGAATCTTTGTCAAGCGATTTCAAAAAATAATTAGCCGATTAACTTTTCGCTGTTTAATATTATGTCTTTCGGAAGCAAAATAATGTTTCCCAACACATGAAAATAAAAATAAGCCGTCCCGACGCTCCGGTCGGGACGGCCCAGCTTGTCAAAGAACTTGTTTACAGCAAGAAAGCTTCGCAGAATTTCCGCCGCGAATGGCGGAAACAAAGTCAAATCTGTCATTTCCGGCGGCGTGTACGTCGGAAATGACACCTCTCATGACGGGCGCGGCAGAGCGGCCGCCATGCAGCCCCCTTGTCAAAAAAGCCC
>JAJUGN010000011.1 GCA_029265975.1 Clostridiales bacterium | reverse complement strand
GTCGTAACCTCAGAGGCAACAGACGAGCTTCTGGAGTTCGCCGAAAAAATCGACGCTCCGATAGGGCTCAGCATGATGGGCCTGACCTCCGTCCCCGGAAACCATCCCAGGTTTTTGGGCATGACCGGCATGCACGGAAAATACGCGGCGACAAAGGCCATGTCCGAATCGGACCTTATAATCGCAATAGGCGCCAGATTCTCCGACAGGGCGACGGGAAGCAAACCGGATTTTATAAAGGGCAAGAAATTCCTGCACATAGACATAGACCCCGCGGAGATAGGCAAGAATATCCCCGCCTACGTTTCCGTAGTCGGCGACGTAAAGGATGTTCTGACAAGGCTCAACTCGCTCCTTCCGAAAGTCAGCCGCGCCGATTGGGACAAGGAGGTCGACGCGCTTAAAAACAGCCCGGAAAACCAGCCGGAGTCCTCCGAGGGAAGGCTTGCTCCCAAGACTGTCATAGAAGCCGTTCGCAGGTACATGAAGGACGACGACGTGGTGGCGACCGACGTGGGACAGCACCAGATGTGGGTCAGTCTGTTTTACAGCTTTTCCAAGCCCAGAACCTTTATAACCTCAGGCGGCCTCGGCACGATGGGCTTCGGCATGGGCGCCGCGATGGGCTCCTGCATAGGAAGAGGCAAAAAGCGCACGGTCCTCTTCACCGGCGACGGCAGCTTCCACATGAACATGAACGAGATGGCGACCGCGGTGACTAACAACCTCCCCATCGTCGTCATCGTCATGAACAACGGCGTTCTCGGCATGGTGCGCCAGTGGCAGACGCTTTTCTTCGACAAGCGCTACTCGAACACGACGCTGAACAGGGTGACGGATTTCGTTAAGCTTGCGGAAGCCTTCGGCGCCAAGGGATACAGGGTAAGCGAGCTGGCCGAGCTTGCGCCCGCTTTGGATAAGGCTTTTTCCTCCGACGGGCCTGTGCTCATAGACGTTAAAATAGACTGCGACGAGAAGGTTCTCCCCATGATACCGGCCGGCGGAACCATCAACGACATCATTCTGAAGGGGTGAGACGATGGCAAGTTCAAAATTCATACTTTCGATTCTCGTAAACAACGAGGCGGGCGTGCTGACCAGGGTATCCAGCCTTTTTTCCCGCAGGGGCTTCAACATTGACAGCCTTTCCGTAGGCGAAACGGAAAACCCGCTTATCTCGCGCATCACGATTTCCGCCAAGGGCGACGAATACACCAAGGAGCAGCTGGAAAAGCAGCTCATGAAGCTGCATGACGTCATCACGGTCGAGCTAATGGATATGGAAAACACCGTAATGCGCGAGCTGATGATGGTAAAGGTCAAGTTTAAGAAGGGCGAGCTTACGGAGCTGATGTCGGCCATCTCGGTCTTCAGGGCCAAGGTCATAGACCTCGCGTCGAACACCGCCACTCTCGAGCTCACCGGACAGAGCTCCAAAGTCGATGCTTTCATTGAATTTTTGGCGCCATACGGCATCATAGAGCTCTGCCGTACCGGAGTCACGGCGATAGGCAGGGGCGATTACATCCTGAAATCCGAATCCTGACACGCCCGACACAAAGCTTTGTTAACCGCGGGCTCTCACAAGCCCGTTAAAGACGACGCGGACCATCTTCCCGCCGCCTAATTAAAATATAAGGAGAAATGTTGAAATGGCTAAAATGTATTATGAAAAGGACTGTGATTTGAACCTTCTTAAGGGAAAAACCATAGCCGTAATCGGCTACGGCAGCCAGGGACACGCGCACGCCCTGAATCTTCATGACAGCGGCGTATCGGTCGTTGTAGGTCTTTACGAGGGCTCGAAATCCTGGTCCGTGGCAGAGGCCGCAGGCCTAAAGGTGGCCACGGCCGCGGACGCCGTGAAGTCGGCCGATTTCGTAATGATACTCATAAACGACGAGAAGCAGGCTAAGCTTTACAAAGAGGACATAGCCCCCAATCTCAAAAAAGGAGCCACGCTGGCTTTTGCCCACGGTTTTAACATCCATTTTGGCCAGATAGTACCCCCAAAAGATATAGACGTCGTTATGATCGCGCCCAAGGGCCCCGGACACACCGTCAGGAGCCAGTTCCTTGAAGGACGCGGAGTGCCCTGCCTGGTCGCCGTATACCAGGATTACAGCGGAAAAGCCAAGGAGACTGCTCTCGCTTACGCTCTCGGCATAGGCGGCGCCCGCGCCGGAGTGCTTGAGACCACCTTCAAGGAAGAAACCGAAACCGACCTCTTCGGCGAGCAGGCCGTGCTCTGCGGCGGAGTCACCGCTCTGATGAAGGCGGGCTTCGAAACGCTCGTCGAGGCCGGATACCAGCCCGAAAGCGCTTATTTCGAGTGCATCCATGAGATGAAGCTCATTATCGACCTCGTGGTGGCGGGCGGCCTTTCCTTCATGCGCTACTCCATCAGCGATACGGCCGAATACGGCGACTACGTCACTGGAAAACGGATAATCACGGAAGAAACCAAAAAGGAAATGAAGAAGATCCTCTCCGAAATACAGGACGGCTCCTTCGCCCGCAGCTGGATCCTTGAAAACCAGTGCAACCGTCCTCACTTCAATGCCATGAGAAGAATTCAGGCCGAGCACCTCGCCGAATCAGTAGGCAAGGAGCTCCGCGAAAAGATGAGCTGGCAGAAGAAATAGGGCTTTCGCTCGGCGCACAGCGAATTTTTCAGATTACCGCACAGACTGGGATCGCGTATCGGACGGGGCTTCCGCGAAGCTCCGTTCCCGCGCCCCGATTAAACGGAGGTTAAGTAATGAAAAGCGACAGCGTAAAGTCCGGCGCTGAGAGAGCGCCGCACCGCTCTCTCTTCAAGGCCATGGGATACACCGACGAGCAGCTTAAAAAGCCTCTTGTCGGTATAGTCAATTCCTTCAACGAAATAATACCCGGGCATATACATCTCAACCAGATAGCCCGCGCCGTAAAGGACGGCGTCCTTGCCGCCGGCGGGACGCCCATAGAGTTCAACACCATAGGCATATGCGACGGTATCGCAATGGGGCACGAGGGCATGAAGTACTCCCTTGCAAGCCGCGAGCTTATAGCCGATTCCATCGAGAGCATGGTGATGGCTCACCAGTTCGACGGACTGGTCTTTGTGACAAACTGCGACAAGATAATTCCCGGCATGCTCATGGCGGCGGCAAGGCTCAACATACCCTCGATTTTCGTTTCCGGAGGCCCCATGCTTTCCATCAATGACGAGAGCGGCAGGGCGATGGATCTGAACACCGTGTTCGAAGCTGTCGGCTCCTACAAGGCCGGCAAAATAGACGAGGCGGCTCTCTCCTACTACGAGGACAACGCCTGTCCCGGCTGCGGCTCCTGCGCCGGAATGTTCACGGCCAATTCCATGAACTGCCTCACGGAAGCCCTCGGGATGGGACTCCGCGGCAACGGCACGATACCCGCCGTCTACGCCCAGCGCGTAAGGCTCGCCAAGACCGTTGGAATGCAGATAATGCGCCTCATCAGGGACGATATACGGCCGCTGGATATCATGACCGCCAAGGCCTTTGAAAACGCCCTCACCGTCGACATGGCGCTCGGCTGCTCCACGAACTCGGTGCTGCACCTGACCGCGATCGCACACGAGGCGGGAGTGAAAATCGATCTCAACCTCATAAACGTGATAAGCGAGCGCACGCCGAACCTCTGCCGCCTCGCTCCCGCCGGCCCCCACCATATGCAGGACCTCTATTCGGCGGGCGGCGTCTACGCCGTTATGAGCGAGCTCATGAAGGCTAAGCTTCTTGACGGAACGCTTATTACGGCTTCCGGCTGCACGGTCGCGGAAAACCTTAAGGGCGTTAGGGTCTTAAACTCCGATGTAATAAGGAGCATCGAGACTCCATATTCGAAGACAGGCGGACTCGCCATACTTTTCGGCTCTCTCGCGCCCGACGGAGGAGTGGTAAAGCGCAGCGCCGTTTCGCCTGAAATGCAGCGCCACAAGGGCCCCGCAAGAGTCTTTGAAAACGAAGAGCTTGCGGTAAAGGCAATATATTCGGGAGCGATCAGGCCCGGCGACGTGGTGGTCATCAGGAACGAAGGCCCCGCCGGAGGCCCCGGCATGCGCGAAATGCTGATGCCGACCTCGGCGATTGCGGGCATGGGCCTCGACAAGGAGGTCGCTCTCATCACGGACGGGCGCTTTTCCGGCGCCACAAGGGGCGCCGCGATCGGCCACGTCTCCCCGGAGGCGCGCAGAGGCGGCAATATCGCCTATGTAAAGGAAGGCGATATGATAGAAATAAACATACCCGAGTACCGCATCGACCTTCTCGTAAGCGAGGAGGAGCTTGCCGAAAGGCGGAAAACCATGCGTCCCGCTCCCGCGCCCGAGCTTAAGGGCTATATGAAGCGCTACTCGAAGATGGTAAGCTCAGCCGACAAGGGCGCGGTGCTTGAGGATTAGACTTTTATTGACGAAACGAGTTGAAATTTGTGAAACGGCTTGAAATTTTTGATTCCACCCTGCGGGACGGCGCACAGAGCGAAGGTATTTCATTCTCGGTGCAGGATAAGCTGAACATTGTCCATGCGCTCGACGAATTCGGCGTCGCCTATATCGAAGCGGGAAACCCCTCGTCAAACCCCAAGGACATTGAATTTTTTCAGAGGGCCGCGGGGATGAACCTGAAAAATTCAAAGCTTTGCGCTTTCGGCAGCACGAGAAGGAAAGGCATGCGCCCAGAGGACGACGAATATGTGCTCTCCCTGCTCGGCGCCGGAACTCCCGCCGTTTCCATCTTCGGAAAATCGTGGGATCTTCACGCGACGGAAATACTCAAGGTGTCGCTTGACGAGAACCTCTGCATGGTAAAGGACACGGTGGGTTTTTTCAAAAGCAGGGGAAAGGAGATCATATTTGACGCAGAGCATTTCTTCGACGGCTACAAATCAAATCCCGAATATGCTTTCAAGGTTCTTGACGCCGCAGCCGGGAGCGGAGCGGATGTGCTCTGCCTCTGCGACACCAACGGCGGGGCATTCCCCGAGGAGATCTACGAGATAACAAAGGCGGTTTGCGCCGCCTTCCCCCGAGTCCGGGTAGGCATACATTGCCACAACGACGTCGGCTGCGCCGTCGCAAGCTCCATGATGGCGGTTTCCGCGGGAGCCGTCCATATACAGGGCACCTTTATCGGCTACGGTGAGCGCTGCGGGAACGCGGATCTCAGCGTGATCATCCCGAACCTTCAGCTCAAGAAAGGCCTTCGCTGCGTAGAGGGTGACGTTTCGAGGCTCACGGAAGCGGTTATAAAGATAGCGGACATATCTAACCTTACCGTTCCGCGCGACAAACCCTATGTCGGCGAAAGCGCCTTCGCTCACAAGGGCGGAATGCACATAGACGGGGTTTCAAAGCTCTCTCGCTCTTTTGAGCATATAAGCCCCGAGGCCGTGGGCAACAAGCGCCGCTTCCTCATGTCCGAGGTTTCGGGAAGAACCACCATACTCGCGAAGCTTAAGGACCTGGCTCCGGAGCTGACCAAGGACTCTCCGGAGGTAATCGAGATCGTGAACAGGATAAAGCAGTACGAGCACGAGGGATACCAGTTCGAATCTGCCGACGCCAGCCTCGAGCTCATTATGAAAAAGGTCCTGAACCTTTATCAGCCGCATTTTTCGCTTAAAATGTACAAGACGACCGGAGAATACCCGGCCCCCAACCCCGAGCTGTCGTCCAACGCCATGATAAACATCGACGTGGACGGCGTAAACGAAATAACAGCCTCGCTCGGAAACGGACCGGTCAACGCTCTGGACTCCGCTCTCCGCAAGGCGCTGCTCGTTTTTTACCCGCAGCTTTCCAGAATGCATCTCATCGATTACAAGGTAAGGGTTCTCGCGGGCGACCATGCCACCGCGTCAAAGGTAAGGGTCCTCATCGAATCCACCGACGGAGAAAGCACATGGACGACAGTCGGAGTATCCACGGATATAATCGAGGCAAGCTGGATAGCTCTTGCCGATTCTTTTGAATACATGCTGGCAAAATCAGCATAGGAGGACGACAGATATGGGAATGACAATGTCTCAGAAAATCCTTGCCGCCCATTGCGGACGCGAGGAGGTAAAGGCCGGGGAAATAGTAATGGCCAGGCTCGACCTGGTGCTCGGCAACGACGTCACGGCGCCGGTCGCAATAAAGGAATACGCCAAAACCAAAGCTCCGGCCGTATTTGACTGCAATAAAATAGCCCTGGTCATGGATCACTTCGCTCCCAACAAGGATATAAAAGCCGCCGAGCAGTGCAAGATTGTCAGAGAGTTTGCGAGAGAAAAGGGCATCACAAACTTCTTCGACGTGGGCGAAATGGGCGTCGAGCACGCGCTTCTTCCGGAAAAGGGGCTGGTGGGCAGCGGCGACCTAGTAATCGGAGCGGACTCCCACACCTGCACCTACGGCGCGCTCGGCGCGTTTTCCACAGGCGTCGGATCCACCGACATGGCTTACGGCATGGCGACCGGAACCGCATGGTTCAAGGTTCCCTCGGCCATTAAATTCGTGCTTAAGAACAAGCCGGGCAAGTGGGTCTCCGGCAAGGACATCATCCTCCACATCATCGGGATGATAGGCGTCAACGGCGCACAGTACAAGTCGATGGAGTTCACCGGAGACGGGCTTTCTCACCTCAGTATGGACGACAGGCTCTGCATGGCGAACATGGCGATAGAGGCCGGCGCTAAAAACGGCATCTTCGAGGTCGACGAAAAGACCGAGGAATACGAGAAGGCGCACGGGCGCAAGCGCACGGTGGTCTATAAGGCCGATCCGGACGCCGAATACGACAGGACGATAGAAATCGACCTTTCAGCCGTCAAGCCGACCGTGGCTTTCCCGCATTTGCCTGAAAACACGAAGACCATCGACGAGGTCGGAGAAATAAGGATAGACCAGGTAGTTATAGGCTCCTGCACCAACGGAAGGCTCGAAGATTTCGAGATAGCCGCCGCAATAATGAAGGGCAAAAAAGTGCACAAGGGCTGCCGCGTTCTGATAATCCCCGCCACGCAGGAAATATACCTGCAGGCCTTGAAGAAGGGGCTTCTGGAAATCTTCATCGACGCCGGCTGCGCGGTTTCGACGCCCACCTGCGGCCCCTGTCTCGGAGGGCACATGGGCATACTGGCCAAGGGCGAGCGCGCCGTGGCAACCACCAACCGCAACTTCGTCGGGCGCATGGGACACGTTGAGAGCGAGGTCTACCTTGCGAGCCCCGCGGTCGCTGCGGCTTCTGCGATTGCCGGCAAAATAGCATCTCCGGACGAGATATAGGAGGCAAATGAAATGAACGTAAAGGGAAAAGCGATTAAGTACGGCCACAACGTCGACACCGACGTCATAATCCCCGCGAGATACCTCAACACCACAGACGAAAAGGAGCTTGCCTCCCACTGCATGGAGGACCTGGACAAAACCTTCCCGAGCCGCGTAGCGTCCGCTAATGGCACGGTCATGGTCGCCGGCAGGAATTTCGGCTGCGGCTCCTCCAGAGAGCACGCGCCCCTGGCCATCAAGGCCGCCGGCGTTTCCTGCGTCATAGCCGAGGACTTCGCGAGGATTTTCTACCGGAACTCGATCAATATCGGCCTTCCCATAATCGAATCGCCGGAAGCCGTGGCCGGCATAGACGACGGCGACGAAGTCGAGGTTAATTTTGACAAGGGCATAGTACGCAACGTAACGAAGTCGAAGGAATTCAAGATAGCGCCCTTCCCGCCCTTCCTGCAAGCCATCATTGCGGCCGGAGGCCTTCTCGCCGCAGCCGAAAAGAACGTGCTGAAGTAAAGGAGCCGCCATGAACTATAAAATTGCGCTTGTAAAGGGCGACGGAATAGGCCCTGAAATAATTGACTCCGCGGTTTTGGTGCTGAACAAAATCGGGGCCAAATTCGGACACAGCTTCAGCTATACAGATGTGCTCGCAGGCGGCTGCGCCATAGACGCGACGGGAGTGCCGCTTCCCGAGGAGAGCGTCAGAACCTGTCTTGAAAGCGACAGCGTCATGCTCGGCGCGGTAGGCGGCCCCAAGTGGGACACGCTGCCGGGTCATCTCCGTCCCGAAAAAGCTCTTTTGGGGCTTCGAAGCGCCATGAAGCTTTACGCGAACATCCGCCCCGCGGTGCTCCACAGGGCTCTCGTATCCGAGTGCCCCTTAAAGAGCGGCATAGCCGAGGAGGGCATAGACCTCATAATAATCCGGGAGCTTACGGGAGGAATCTACTTCGGCGAAAGCGGACGGGGCGTAGGTGAAACGGGTCCCTACGCCTTCGATACGGAGCTTTACTCCGTATCCGAAATCGAACGCATCGGCAGAATCGGCTTTGAAATGGCGATGAAGCGCCGGAAAAAGCTCACGAGCATCGACAAGGCCAACGTACTTGAAAGCTCGAGGCTGTGGCGTGAAACCATGCACGCCTTAAGATCCGAATACCCCGAGGTCGAGTACTCAGATATGCTTGTTGACAACGCCGCCATGCAGCTTGTGAGAAAGCCCTCGCAGTTCGACGTCGTAGTGACAAGCAACATGTTCGGCGACATTCTCTCGGACGAGGCCTCCATGATAACGGGCTCCATCGGTCTTCTTCCTTCCGCCTCGCTTGGGACCGGAACTCTGGGAATGTACGAGCCTATACACGGCTCCGCTCCCGACATAGCCGGCAAGGGCGTGGCTAATCCGATAGCCACCATACTCTCGGCAGCGATGATGCTGCGCTTCTCCTTCAATCTCGCAAAGGAGGCGGACTGCATAGAAAACGCGGTCGCAGCGGTTCTTGCAGAGGGTGCGAGGACCGCCGACATCCTCGGGGACAGCAAGGCGAAACCCCTCGGCACCTCCGAGATGACGGAAAGAATACTTCAAAAAATATAAAAAATCGCCCCTCAGGCTTTTGCCTGGGGGGCGATTCAGCTTGTCAAAGAACTTGCTTGCAGCAAAAAAGCTTCGCAGAATTTCCGCCGCGAATAGCGGAAAAAAGTCAAATCTGTCATTTCCGGCGGCCTGTACGTCGGAAATGACAGCTCTCATGGCGGGCGCGGCAGAGCGGCCGTCATGTAGCCCCCTTGTCAAAAAAGCCCAAAGGGCTTTTTGACAGTCTGCATCGCCCTCAGGCTTTTGCCTGGGGGGCGATGCATTTTTTCATGCTTTATACCATTTCCGAATAGCTGCCCAAATACCTGAACTTTTCGCAGATGCTGTCAAGCTCCGCGATAAGCTGCGCGAACTGACTTGAATATACCGATGTTTCAAGATCGAAGTAGAACATGAACTCAAAGTCCCTGTCGGGAAGCGGGCGGCTTTCGAGCTTTACGAGGTTTATGCCCAGAGCGTAGAATCTGGAGAGCACGTTATACAGCGAGCCGGGCTTGTGCGAAATTATCATCATTATGCTGGTCCTGTCTGCTCCGGCGTATATTTCGAGCTTCTTTGAGATGCAGATGAACCTCGTATAGTTGTTGCCCGTGTCCTGAACGGCCTCGGCAAGGCACTCAAGGCCGTATATCTCCGCGCAGGAGCGTGAGGAAAGCGCCGCGACGTCTCCCCTTCCCGATTCCGCCACAAGCTTTGCCGCGGCGGCGGTATTTTCGCAGACCGTCACCTTTACGTTCCTGAGAGACGAAAGGAATTCGCCGCACTGGTTGATTGCCTGTTCGTGAGAAAATATCTCCCTTATTTCCTCGAGCTTCGCACCCTTTCTGGCGAGAAGATTGTGATCGACCTTCAGTCTCACGCTCTTCACAATGCTGAAATTGTACTTCATCATGAGATCGTATATCCTGTTCACCGAGCCCGCCGTGCTGTTCTCGATGGGAAGTATGCCGTAGCGGCAAAGGCCCTTGTCAATTGCGGCGAACACACCCTCCCAGCTGCTGAAGTACATTATGTTCGGTATCCTGAACAGCTTTTCGCAGGCTATCTGCGAATAGGCTCCCTCAACGCCCTGGCAGGCGACGACTGCGCTTTCCGGAAACACCTTGTCAGTCGCCTCGATGGCCCCCTTTATCTTCTCGAGAAGCCCCGAATCCGAACCTATTATCCTTTTCTGGTACAGGCGGCTCAGCTCGAAAATCATTGGATATAGCGCCCCTATATAGCTTCTCATGCTCTCATCCACGGAATCGCAGAGCTCCGCGAGCTTGCTGCGCTCTCTTGCGGAATCGAATACGGGCAGCTTGTTCTCCATTTTATACTTCGCAATGTTTTTGCAAATTTCCATTCTCTCGCAGAAAACCCTTACAAGCTCCTTGTCCGCCTCGTCTATCTGTTTTCTGTAATCAGTCAGGTCCATTTATAGGCCTCCCTCATATTTTTTGCTTTCCAGTAGGGCATCGTAAATGGCGATGGCGGCTGCCGCCTCAACGCACGGCACCGCTCTCGGCACTATGCACGGGTCGTGCCTTCCCTTAATCGTAAGAAGCGTATTCTCCATTCTCGAAAGGCTCACGCTTTTCTGTTCCCTCGATATCGATGGCGTGGGCTTAAACGCCGCACGGAATACCAGCGGCATTCCTGATGTTATGCCTCCGAGTATGCCGCCGTGATTGTTGCTCAGAGTGCGTATCCTTTTTCCGTCAGTGGCAAACGCGTCGTTATTCTCGCTGCCCCTGAGCGACGCGCACTCGAAGCCGTTTCCGAACTCGATGCCCTTAACGGCGGGAACCGCGAATACGGCCGAGGCGATTTTGTTCTCCATTCCGTCGAACATGGGGTCTCCGAGGCCTGCGGGAAGACCCAGCGCGGCGCACTCGATTACCCCGCCCACAGAATCTCCCTTTGCCGCCGCGTCCTCGATAAGCTCAATCATCCTGTCGCCGCGTTCTTTGTCCAAGACCGGGAACGCGTTCTTTCTAAGTTTCTTGAAATCCTCGCTCCTGACTCCCGCCAGGTCGAAGGCCCTGTCGGATATCCCGCCTATTCTTAGAACATGGGCAGCGATTTCGACTCCCTCGGCTCTTAGAAACTGGATGAATATCCCCCCCGCGATGCAGAGCGGAGCGGTCAGCCTGCCCGAAAAGTGCCCGCCTCCTCTTACATCCTGCGCTCCGCCGTATTTAATGTTGGCGGTATAATCGGCGTGCGAGGGACGAGGTATATCTATTATTTCGTTGTAATCGGACGAGCGTGCGTCCGTGTTCCGGATTACGGCGGCAAACGGAGCTCCGCAGGTAACGCCGTTCACAACCCCCGAAAGCACCTCCGGCACGTCCGCTTCGCTTCGCTTTGTGGAATAGCCGTTCTTTCCGGGCGCCCGCCTGTCAAGGAAAGCCTGCAGCTCTCCGAAATCTATTTTCAGCCCGGGCGGCAGCCCGTCTATGCAGACTCCTATTCCCCCGGAATGCGACTGCCCGAATATTGTTATCGTGAAATTTTTCCCGTAAACCGACGCCACTCAGACGCCCCCTTTCAACACCTTGCCGCCCAGCGAAGCGAAGTCCTCAAAAAATCCCGGGTAGGACTTGTTGACCGCCTCGGCGTTTTTTATTGTCACCGGCTTTTCGCAGACAGTCGAGGCAACGGCTGCCGTCATCGCTATCCTGTGGTCTCCGAACGAGTCCACCACGCCCCCCGAGAGCCGTTCCCTGCCCCTGATGATCAGTCCGTCGCCGGTTTCCTTTATTTCCGCGCCGAGAGCGGAAAGGGTCAGGAAAACCGTTCTCAGCCGGTCGCTTTCCTTTATGCGGAGGCGTCCGGCGTTCTTTATAAGAGTTTCGCCCTCGGAAACAGAAGCCACCGCGGACAGAACCGGAACCAGATCCGGTATATTACCCGCGTCTATCTCGGTGCCCCGGAGCCTGCCGCGCCTTACCGTGCAATTCATGCCGCATGTGCTTACTTCGGCGCCGAACCTTTTCAGGATTTCCGCAACAGCCCTGTCCCCCTGCACGGAGTCCGGCTTAAGGCCTCTGCATTCTATCGGCGAATTTCCTATTGCGCCGACGGAAAGCCAGAACGCCGCGTTCGACCAGTCGCCCTCGACCTCGACCCTGCCCGGAGACAGGTATTTTGCTCCTCCCCGGACGGAGTATCTGTTCCCGCCGGTTTTCACATCCGCTTTGAAGGTTTCGAGCGCAGAGAGAGTCATCGAAATGTAATCCCTGGATTCGGCCTCTCCGGAGAGCTCTATGAGGCTGTCTCCCGAAAGCAGCGGCAGGGCGAAAAGAAGCCCGCTTATATACTGCGACGACACATTTCCCGGGAGCCGGAATACACCGCTGCGCAGCCTTCCGGAAGATTTCACCGCCGATTCGCCTATGCCCTCAAAACTGCATCCGTTTTTTTCGAGCGCCTCCGAAAGGTGTGAGATCGGTCTTTGCGGCAGCCTTCCCGAAAGCCTGAAGGTCGCTTCCGCGCCCAAAGCGCATGCGACAGGCAGAAGAAACCTGTATGTCGAGCCGCTTTCTCCGCAATTGAGCACCGGTTTGTTTATAAAGCTCCCGGCGCTAATCGGAACGACCTCGAAACCGCCCGAAATCTTTTCGATTTTGGCGCCCAGCGCCTTGAGGCATTCCCTTGTCGCCTCGATATCGTCCGAGCTTTCCGTACAGGCGACAAAGGTTTTTTTATCGGAGAGGGCCGAGCAGATCAGCAGCCTGTGTGCGCATGATTTCGAGGCTATGGCCCTGACTGAGCCTCCGAGCCCCGACGGAACGAGAGTTACTTCCACTATGCGCCCCCCTGTTCCGCGATTCCGAGAGCTATGATTTCCTTAAGCTCCGCCATTGTGACCTGTCTAAGCTCCGAGCGCCCTATTTCTCTCGGAACGATAATCGTTATTGTGCCGCCCCCGCCCTTTTTGTCTGAAAGCGCAGCCTTAAAAAGCTCCTCGGCGCCGAATTTGACTTCCGCAGGCAGCCCGTGCAGCCTTATCATGTCAATAATGCCGTCCCTGCACGCCTTGGTGCAAAGCCCCAGCTTGAACGAAGCGCGCGCCATCGCCGCCATGCCGGCGGCTACCGCAAAGCCGTGCGGGATTTCGTAGCCGCTGCAAAGCTCGACCGCGTGACCTATGGTGTGCCCGAAGTTCAGGATGTTTCTTTTGCCCTCGTCCCTCTCATCCTCGCAGACTATGTCACGCTTTATGGAAACGCAGCGCGCTATTATTTCCTCATAATTTTCTTGTACGGGCTGCTTCAGCATTGAAAACAGCTCGGAATCGGCTATTACGCCGTATTTTATTATTTCTGCGCAGCCGGCGCTTATAAGCTCCCCACTCAGTGTATCAAGCGTCGAATAGTCGCAGATAACAAGACCGGGCTGGTAAAAAGCTCCCGCAAGATTTTTCCCCGTATCGAGGTCGATGGCTGTTTTGCCTCCAACGGAGGAATCCACGGCCGAGAGAAGCGTTGTAGGGATTTGGACGAGATTTATGCCGCGCATATATGTCGCCGCCGCGAATCCGGCTATATCCCCGACGACTCCCCCGCCCAGGGCGATTACGGTATCCTTGCGTGTAAAGCCGTTCTCGGCGAGAAAATTCAGCATCGCTATGAAATTTACCGCGTTTTTTGACTTCTCGCCATGCGAAATTACAAACCTGCTCGTCTTCATGCCCTCAGCCTGCAGCGATTTCACGACCGTGTGCGCGTAAAGGCGGTCGACAACATCGTCTGTTATAACCGCGGCCTTTTCTCCTCCCGCCGCGCTTCTGACGTGTTTTCCCGAATTTTCAAGCAGGCCCCTGCCTATTAGTATGTCGTAGCGCTTCGATGCCTCCACCCTTACGTTAGTCACCTTAAATCCACCTCCGCTTTTCTGGCCTTACCTTCCGCCAGAAGCTGTTTGAGGCTGTCTTCATCCCCCTCGGCTATCGCATCCCTGTATTTCTTGAGCGAATCTATAAGAAAGTCAATTTCCTTTACAAGGTAGTCCCTGTTTTCCACAAAAAGCTCGGCCCACATTTCCTCGTTAAGATAAGCCACCCTGGTGAGATCCTTGTAGCTTCCCGCCGAAAAACCCTTGTGCGCAGTGGCTGTCGGGCTTTTTATATAGGCATTCGACACCACATGAGCCATTTGCGAGGTGAAAGCTATCATCTCGTCATGCTTCTCGGCTGTCGTTATTGTAAAGTTTCCAAACTTTACAGGTTTCAGCAGCTCTGAAACGCCGTTTATGAGCGCCATATCGTCAAAACGAGGCGGCACAATGATCATTGAAGCCCTGTTGAACATAGTTGCGGTGCTGTGCTTGAATCCTGAGTGCTGAGTGCCGGCCATTGGATGACCTCCGAAGAACTTGAAGCCGTATTTTTCGGCAAGGGCAAATCCGATTTTACAGATCTCGCGCTTTGTTCCGCAGCAGTCGACCACCGTCGCTTCCTTTGAAAAGAGAGGAGCCTTGCTCTTCAGATACTCAATTGAGTCCTTTGGGTAAAGAGCGATAATTATAAGGTCGCAGCCGCCGATATTGTCGTCCGTGAGCTCGCCGTCGACAGCCCCGGAAAGCCCTGCGAAGCCGAGCATCGTCTTGTTCATTTCGTAGGCCAGAACCGTATGGCCGCCCGCGCTCTTATAGGCTTTTGCGAAGGAGCCGCCGATGAGCCCGAGACCCGCTATCCCTATTTTCACTGCTTGACCACCTCGAGTATCTTTCCTATGCGCTCGGCGACGTCTTCGAACTGCTCCGGGGTAAGGGACTGCGCGCCGTCGCAGAGGGCATGCTGGGGATCGTTATGGACTTCTATCATAATTCCGTCCGCTCCCGCCGCAGCCGCCGCCATCGCCATAGGCTTTACAAGCCTCGCTATGCCGGTCGCGTGGCTGGGATCGACGACTATCGGAAGGTGCGTAAGCTCGCGGAGCATGGGTATTGCCGACAAATCAAGAGTGTTTCGGGTGTATGTCTCAAAGGTTCTTATGCCCCGCTCGCAGAGTATGACGTCGTTGTTGCCTCCCGCCATTATATATTCGGCGCTCATAAGCAGCTCCTTCAGGTTATTAGCCAGCCCCCGCTTCAAAAGTATGGGCTTTTTCGTTTTCCCGAGCTCCTTCAGAAGCTCGAAATTCTGCATATTGCGCGCCCCAACCTGGATTATATCAACTTTTTCGAAGAGCGGTAAGTGATTTGCGTCCATAATTTCCGTGATTATGGGCATTCCCGTCTTCTCCTTTGCCATAAGGAGAAGCTCAAGCCCTTCGGCGCGAAGGCCCTGGAAGTCGTAAGGAGACGTGCGGGGCTTAAATGCGCCGCCGCGAAGTATGGACGCACCCGACGCTTTGACCTTTTCGGCGATCTCCATTATCTGCTCGGGAGACTCGACGGAGCAGGGCCCTGCGATGAGCTGGAAGTTCCCTCCGCCTATTTTTAAGCCGCCGATACCGATTACCGAATCCTCGGGATGGAACTTCCTGTTAGCGCTTTTGAACGGCTCGCTTATGCGCTTAACGGACTCTATTATTTCTAGATCCTGAAGCATGTCTATGTCTATCTTGCTGGTGTCGCCTATAAGGCCCATGACCGTGTAGAACTTTCCCTCCGAGATATGAACGTCCAGGCCCTGGCTTTTGAACCATGTGCAAAGGTTTTCTATCTGCTGTTTTGTCGCTCCCTGTTTCAGTACGGCTATCATGGCTGTTCCTCCTGTAAAAAAATTATAGAGCCCCGCAGTGATTTCACTGCGAGGCTCACGTACTTCTTGTAAATCCGGGTATACAATTTACGTTTTAAGCAGCAAAAATCACTTTTACTTTGTCATAAATAAAGTAAAAGTAAAAGTAATAAAAAGCTGCAAATACCGACTTCATTGTAACCCTCCGTCTTATTTTAGTTAATTATAATGTTATTTTTCGTTTTTGTCAACAATAAATGCAAAGTCATTTTGATTTTTTTACCAAAGCAAAGGAAAACTCGGCGCTGACGCTCAGCTTTCCGTTAACATAGCCCTTTCCCGAGGCCCAGTAAAACGGCGCCTTGGATTTTACGATGGTGCACTCGGTCTTAAAGGTGTCCCCGACTGTGACCGGGTTTTTGAACCTCACGCCGTCAAGTCCCGTCAAAAACGTGTCAATCTCTCCGTCCGCATCCGACGCCAGCAGGACGCAGGCGGACTGCGCGAGTATCTCGCAGAGTATTACTCCGGGTACTATGGGGTTTCCGGGAAAGTGCCCTTTAAGAAACCACTCGTCGCCGTTTATCGTCTTTTCTCCGTAGGCCTTGCCGTCCCTGAGCTCCGCCCTGTCCACAAGGAGCATATTGTCCCTGTGCGGGAGAATCTTCATTATCTCTTCACGTTCCATCGTCCTCACCTATACCTTTCTGAAGGCGAGGCAGGCGTTATGCCCACCGAAGCCGAAGGACGTGGAAAGAGCCAGCTCAAGATCGACCTTTGCGGCCTTGTTCGGGGTGTAGTCGAGGTCGCACTCCTCGTCGGGCACAAGATAATTGATTGTCGGGGGAATCACCCCGTTTTTGAGCGCAAGCACGGCCGCGATGGCCTCTACGGCGCCCGCGGCGCCAAGCATATGCCCCGTCATGGATTTTGTAGAGCTTATATGCAGAAGCTTCGCCTTATCCTCTCCGAATGCGTTTCTTATCGCGGCCGTTTCCGTTTTATCGTTAAGCTTGGTGCCTGTTCCGTGCGCGTTTACATAGGTTTTTGAGGCGTCGAATTCCAGTCCTGCAAGCGAATCAGAAATGGCCTTTGCCGTCGCCTTCGCCTCGGGATCCGGCGCAGTGACATGGTAGGCGTCGCAGGTTGAGCCGTATCCGCAGATTTCCGCGTATATTTTGGCTCCTCGCCTCAGCGCGTGTTCGTATTCTTCAAGTATCAGCGCCCCGGCTCCCTCGCCGATTACAAAGCCGTCCCTTCTCTTGTCGAAGGGCAGCGATGCCGCGTTTTTGTCCTGCGACGGGCTGAGGGCAAGAGCGTTGCCGAATCCGGCGATAGCCAGCGGTATTATGGGCGCCTCGCTCCCTCCGCTGATCATCGCCTTGGCGTAGCCGTGCTTTATCGCCCTGTAAGCCTCGCCTATGCAACTGGAGGATGAGGCGCAGGCGGTGGTGACCGAGAAGCACGGCCCTCTGGCGCCGAACCTGATCGCTATATTTCCCGCCGCTATGTTGCTTATCATTTTCGGAATAAAGAGAGGAGAAACCTTTCTGGCGCCGCCTGTGAGAAGGGCCTCGTGCTCCGTGCAGAAGGTTTTGAAGCCGCCGATACCCGAGCCGAAATAAACCCCTATGTCCTCGCCCGCTATTTTGCCTTCCAGCCCGCTGTCCGCCATAGCCTCCTGCGCCGCGGCAAGAGCGTAAAGGGTATAAGCGTCGTTCTTCCTTACAAAGTTCTTGTCGAGACAATCCTCGGGCTTGAAGCCCTTAAGCTCCGCCGCGAGCTTATTCTTGAAGGGCGAGGTATCGAAATATGAAATATTGTCTATACCGTTTACGCCCTTGACAAGGTTTTCCCAAAATGTTTTTATATCATTTCCGACAGGAGTCAGAGCCCCGATGCCGGTTATGACGACTCTGTTCATGAACGCCTCGTTTCCATGCCTTCATCGGCATCTAAAATGATTAATCTTGAAATTATCCGATCACATCGCGAGTCCGCCGTCAATGCGGATTACCTCGCCGGTGATGTAGTCTGAGCTTTTTGACGCGAGGAACAGCGCAAGCTCCGCGACCTCCTCGGGAAGCCCCATCCTGCCCATCGGGATGCTCCCTACGAAGGGGTTCTCCTCGGTAAACGCCGCTGTCATATCCGTCCTTATAAAGCCCGGCGCTATCGCGTTGCAGCATACGCCCCTGGACGCAAGCTCCTTTGCGACGGTCTTTGTGAGTCCTATAAGCCCAGCCTTCGAGGCCGAATAATTCGCCTGCCCCGGGTTGCCGATAAGACCCGATATCGAGCTGATATTGATTATCTTTCCCGACCTCTGCTTAGCAAAGACGGGATACACCTGCTTTATGGCGTTGAACGCCCCTTTGAGATTGACGCTTATAACGTCGTCGAAATCCTGCTCCCGCATTGCGAGCACGAGCTTATCCTTCGTTATGCCGGCGTTGTTTACAAGTATGTCTATGGTGCCGAAATCCCTGATGATCTGTTTGAACGCAGATGCGGTTTCCTCAAAGCTGGCGACGTTGCACTTGTAGGCGTTCGCCTTAACTCCGGAAGAAATGAGCTTTTGCGTAAGCTCCGCGGCTTTTCCCTCGCTGCCTGAATAAATAACGGCTATATTCGCGCCGTTTTCCGCGAATTTCTCGCAGATTGCGCGGCCTATACCTCTAGAGCCGCCCGTAATGACCGCCGTTTTATCCCTAAGCACTTTTTAACTCCTTTGCCAGCGAAATCGCGCTTTCAAAGTTTTCGACGGAGTAAGCGCCGACCTCCGGCGCTATGCGTTTTATAAGCTTTTGAAGCACGTTGCCCGCTCCGGTCTCGATAAAAGTGTCTATGCCGCTTGCGACCATGTCCGAGACGATGGAATCCCATTTCACCGGGTGATTTATCTGCTTCTCCATCAGGGTCCTGACATCGTCTCCGTATGGCAGGGCGGTGACGTTCGAATACGCTGTGATCGCGGGCTTCTCAATCTTCACCTGTCTTAAATACTTGCCGAAGCTGCGCGAGGCGCCGTCCATGAACGGCGAGTGGAAGCCTCCGCTGACGGATAGCGGCATCGCCTTGCCTCCCGCCTCGGACACATCCTTCTTGAAAAGCTCAAGCTCATCCTTAAGCCCCGCAACGACGAGCTGTCCGGGGGAGTTGTAGTTCACCGGGAAAACCTTGCTGTATTTTTTGCACAGCTCCTCAACCCGGCGGTTTTCCAGCTTGAGCACGGCCATCATCGACGCGGGCATTTTTTCGCACTCCGCTCCCATGAGCTCTCCCCTGCGGCAGGCTATTTTAAAGCCGTCTATATAGGAAAAGGCCTTTGAGAACGAGAGCGCCGGAAGCTCGCCGAGTGAAAATCCCGCCACGGCCTCGGGCTCTATTCCGTTTTCATAGAGCGTTATGGCAGCCGCGAGATCCGCAAGGTACAGACATGGCTGAGTGTTTTTCGTATTCCTAAGAGTCTCGTCGTCGCCCTCGAAGCACTGCTCCAGGGTGCCCTTCCGGTAGGCCTCCGCGCTGTCGAAAAGCTCTCTCACGGCAGCGCTGTTTTCGTAGAAACTTTTTCCCATTCCGGCATACTGAGCTCCCTGACCGGAAAAAACGAAAGCTATTTTACCCATAAAGGCGCCTCCTTCAGAAGTTTTTCGGCCTCTTCAAATATTTCTTTTATGATTTCCGCGGCAGGCTGCTCCCTGCTTACAAGACCCGCTATCTGGCCGGCGAGGAAACAGCCGTCCTGTATGTCCCCCTCGACGGCCGCCTTGCGGAGCGCGCCGATTCCGAGGTTTGCGACCGACTCGGGGGTTGCCTCGGGGGCGTATTCTTCCTTAATGAAGTTTCTGGTGAAATTGTTTTTTATGCTCCTGCAGGTATTGCCGCCGAAGCGCCTGCCGGTGGTGACCGTTGAAATGTCCCCGGCCTTCAGAATCATTTCCTTGTAGTTCCGGTGCACGGAGCACTCTTCCGCCACAAGGAATCTGGTGCCAAGCTGCACTCCGCAGGCTCCGAGCATGAAGCTCGCCGCGACTCCGCGCCCGTCCGCGATGCCGCCGGCGGCTATAACCGGAATCTGTACGGCGTCGCGCACCTGGGGGACTATGGCCATGGTAGTCAGCTCGCCTATGTGGCCTCCTGACTCCTCGCCCTCTGCAATCACCGCGGCCGCTCCGTATTTTTCGACCCTTTTAGCCATAGCCACGGAAGCGACTACCGGGATGACCTTTATTCCCGCGCTTATCCAGCGCTCCATATACTTCGAGGGATTTCCCGCACCCGTCGTAACAACGGCTACCCTCTCTTCTGCAGCTATCTCAGCGACCTCGTCCGCGTAAGGGCTCATAAGCATGATGTTTACGCCGAACGGCTTGTCGGTAAGCCTTCTCGCCGCTTCTATCTGTCCCTTGAGATATTCGGCGTTGGCGTTCATCGCAGATATGATGCCCAGCCCTCCGCCCTCGGATACCGCGGCCGCGAGCTTTCCGTCGGCGATCCAGGCCATGCCGCCCTGAAATATAGGATATTTGATCCCGAGCATTTCGCAAATGGGGGATGCTATCATAAAAACCTCCACTTTTCCGCACGAAAGCAATTCGGAGCCCTGAGAACCCTCAAACCCCCGGAAGTCCCGCGCGGGCCGCCGCTTTCATCGGGGCGGCAGACCTCTCGATATAGTCAGGCTGACTTTGCGGGCCGTTTCCAGGCTATTTAAGCTTTGACTCGACAAGATTCACAAGATCGCCTATGCTGGCGAGGGAGGAATCGACCTCCAGCTCGATGCTGAATTCGTCCTCGATGTTCATTACAAGCTCGGTGACGTCCAGGGAATCGATGCCGAGATCGGCAAACTTCGTGTCGGCCGTGAGCTCCGATGCGTCGCAGTTAATTTTTTCGGCGATTATCTTGCTTACTTTTTCGAATACCATAACTAAATCTCCTTAAAATTTTATATTAGCCGCAATGCCGCGCTTTAAGCGGCACTACCACTTCAAAAGGCAGGAAGCGTTTGACTCTCCCGCGCCGAAGGCCGAGAGTATCAGGTTATCCCCGCGCTTTAAAAGTCCTTTTCGGTTCAGTTCGTCAAGGGCGATGGGAATGCTTGCGGAAGAAGTGTTCCCGTATTCCTGTATGTTTACATAGAATTTTTTGATGGGTATGCGGAGCCTCATGCAGGCGAGGTCAATTATCCTCTTGTTTGCCTGATGGGGGACAACATAGGCTATGTCTTCCGCCGTAAGCCTGTTGTTCTGCATCAGCTTTGATATATCGGAGCACATCGCGTTGACGGCATATTTGAATGTCTCCTGTCCCTGCATCCTTATAAAAGGCCTTTCCGGCTCAAGCGTTGAATAGGGAGATTCGCCCGCGAAGGCCGGAACCCTGATGACCTCGTCGTTTCCCTTGGTGGAAATCGTAGAGTCTATATAGCCTTCCCCTGAGGCCAGAACCGCCGCTCCCGCTCCGTCCCCGAAAATAACGCAGGTGCCTCTGTCCTGCCAGTCGAGCAGCTTGCTCATACGCTCCGCGCCGATAGCCAGAACCTTCTTCACCTTTCCCCGCGCGAAATATCCGGCCGCGGTTTCAAGAAGAAAAAGGAAGGCCGAGCAGGCGGAGTTAACGTCGTAGGCGGGGCAGCTTGCCCCCAGCATTTTCTGCACCACGCAGGCGAGCGCCGGAGAAACAAGGTCGCCGCTGATGGTCGAGCAGATGATAAGGTCAAGGTCCTCCGGAGTGCAGCCGCTGTTCTCAAGCGCCCTCAAAGCGGCCTGATACGCGAGTTCCGCAGTCGTTTCACCCGTGCAGACATGCCTTCTCTGAACGCCCACGCGCTGCCTTATCCATTCGTCATTTGTATCGAGCGTTTTTGAGAGGTCGTCGTTGGTGACGATTTTTGGGGGTACATACATTCCGGTACCGATAATAGAAAAAGTCATTTCAGCCTCCGAATTTCTGCCTTCAACCTATTAGTACCGCTTTTTTCGATTTGGTTACAAAAAAATGAAAATTTTTCTGATAATATTATTTTCAGCCAGAAACTTTCGCCCCGCAGCTTTGCCGGGCAAATTATTTTCGCCTTTTTGTAACCTTTTGCTATGAAGTGACACTAAATATATGGTATAATCAAGCATCACTCAAAAGCATGGAGGTGATGCGGTGAAAGAATTTGAGGAGATTTACAGGGAATTTTCGCCCAGGATATTTTCCTTTCTTTATAAGCTCTGCAAGGACTACTCTCTTGCCGAGGAGCTTACTCAGGAGACCTTTCTGCAGGCTTTCAAGAGCTTCTACAAATTCAAGGGCAGATGCGGGATCGCAACCTGGCTCACCGCGATAGCCAAGCACACGTTTTACCATTACCTGAGGAAAAACAGGCTCGGCGCCGATGCAATCAGCATCGAGCACCTGACCGATACCTACTGTTCAAACACTCTCGGAGACCCTGAAAACGAGCTGAAAAAGAAAATGGTCGGGGAAGCAATACGCAAAATGGTAAACCGCATACCCGAAAAATACCGCGACGTGGTAATTCTCAGAATATACGGCGAGATGCCGTTTTCTCAGGTTGCAGAGGCCCTCGGCATTACCGAAAGCTCCGCAAAGGTCATATTTTTCCGGGCAAAAAAAATGCTTATGGAGGAGATAAAAAGTGAGTTTGAATTGTGATATCGTAATGGACTGCGTCGCCATATACAAGGACGGGCTTGCCAGCGAGGGTACGAAAAAAGCGGTGGAAGCCCACCTCAAGGAGTGTTCCGACTGCAGAAAGTATTACAAGCAGTACGACTCGATAAACAACATCTCCGTTAAGAGCCAGGATGTCAAGCCCGTAGACGACGCAACGGCAAAATTTGCCGCCATATCCGCCGCCCTGAACGCCAGAAGGAATTTTTTTGCGGCATGCTTTGCCGTTTTTGCCGCCATAACCGTTTTTTCCCTTATTTTCACGATAATAACCGGCAGGAAAACCAGAGAATAGCTTCCTAAGACACAAAGCATGCCCGCAAAGCGAAAACGCTTTGCGGGCATGCTTATATATAATCCTCTCCCAAATGGCAGGCAGTCTTTATATGAAAAGGTTTACGTTCGACTCCTCGGCGTCCCCGAGGTAAGCTCCTACGCCGCCGAGCTCGACTCCGTCGATGAGCTCCTCCCGCCTTATGCCCATTACGTCCATGCTCATAGTGCAGGCGACTATCTTAACGCCGTTCGACAATGCCTTTTTGACCAGATCCTCCAGGCTGTCGATGTTCTTATCCTTCATAACCTTTTTCATCATCGCGGTTCCGAGTCCGCCCATGTTCATCTTGGAAAGCTTCAGCTTTCCCATTCCGCGGGGCATCATGCCGCCGAACATGCTCTCGATAAGCGACTTTTTTACGTCCTGCTTTTCGGGCTTTCTCAGCACGTTAAGGCCCCAGAAGGTGAAGAACATGGTCACCGGCCTTCCCATCGCCGCGGCTCCGTTGGCGATTATGAATGAGGCGAGGACCTTGTCCAGATCTCCGCTGAACACGATTATAGTCTTGCCCTCGGCGTCCCGCTTCGCCGTCCCCTGCTCGGCGACGCCCGAACCTTTTTTGATGATGGCTACATAATCCGAGCCCCTGCGCTCGTTCGAAAGCAGCGTATTGCCGGTCCGCCTTGTCCAGGCTCCGATGTCCCGAGCGAAGCCCGGATCGGAAGCCGAAACCTCCATTATCTCCCCTTCCTTCATACCCTTCATGGTCTCGAACACTTTCATCAGCGGCCCGGGGCACTGCATACCGCTGCAGTCTATTCGCATCGAGGCGCTCGGGGTCTCCCTTACCGTATTCCCGCTGTCCTCGACTTTCTGCGGGGCTTCCCCAGAGGCAATGTCCTTGTAATGCGTAGACATATAGAAGCGCGTGCCGCCCGGATAGATTTTTACGTTCTTAAAGCCGTTCTGCATAAGAATTCGCGCGGCGTTGTACGCTCTCACTCCTATCGCGCAGAAAACGTTGATCTCTTTATTCCTGTCGATCTCGCCGAGCCTCGAACGCAGCTGTCCCAGAGGTATGCCCACCGAGCCCGGCACCGAGTAAGCCACCCTCTCTATTTCCTCGCGGACGTCGAGAATGAAGGCGTCCGGGTTTTTCTCGACCGAATCCCAGTCTGAGAAGGCGGCCTTCCCCGTCAGAATGTTTTCCGCCACAAAGCCCGCCATGTTCACCGGGTCCTTCGCCGAGGAATAGGGAGGTGCGTAAGCAAGCTCAAGCTCCTTTAAGTCAAAAACGCTTCCTCCGAGCCTCATCGTTACGGCTATCGTGTCTATGCGCTTATCGACGCCGTCCCGCCCAACTATTTGGGCGCCGAAAATCTTCTTTCCGTCCATTGAGAACAGCAGCTTGAGCGCAAGAGGCGTCGCGCCGGGGTAATAGCTTGCGTGGGAGTTTTGTATTATGATAACCCGCTCGTAATCCTTTCCCTTTACAAGACCGCGTTTTATAAGGGCCTTTTCATTCGCCCCGGTGGAAGCGGCAGTAAGCTCGAAGACCTTCGCTATCGAGGTTCCCTGCGTGCCGTTGTATTTTTCCTCCGCCCCCGCTATATTGTCCGCCGCTATGCGCCCCTGCTTGTTTGCCGGCCCCGCAAGCGGCCTCATGGCCGGGCTGCCGTCAATAAAATCCTTAACCTGGATCACGTCGCCCACGGCATAAATATCCGGGTCCGAGGTTCTCAAAAACTCGTCGGTAACAATTCCTCCCTGGGCGTTGCACTCCAGGCCGGCCGCGGCGGCGAGCTCCCCGTTGGGTTTCACTCCGATGGAAAGCAATACAAGGTCAGTCTCTATTTCCTTGCCGTTTGAGAGGAGTATCTTAAGCCTGTCGTTTTCCTCCCTGAAGGACTCAACTCCGCAGCCCAGGCAGATATCCACCCCGTTCTTCTCGATATTTTCGTGCAGGAGCTGCGCCATCTCAGGATCGATCGGCGTCATCACCTGGTCGGCTTTTTCGACTATTGTGACCTTCAATCCCGCCTCATGCAGATTTTCCGCCATTTCAAGCCCGATAAAGCCGCCGCCCACGACTACGGCGCTCTTAGGCTTTTTTTCGGCGATGTAGTTCTTGACTCTGTCGGTATCCGGCACCGTCCAGAGGTTCATGATTTTCGGCGACTCTATCCCGGGAATGTTCGGTCTCAGCGGCGACGAGCCTGTCGAAAGCACCAGCTTGTCGTAGCTCTCCTCATAGGTTTCGCCCGAATCCGCTTTTCTCACCTTAACGGTTTTGGCCGCGCGGTCTATCGAAACAACCTCCTGCTTCACCCGGACATCGACATTGTACTTCACCTTCATCGCGTCGGGAGTGAGCAGCAAAAGGGCGCTTCTTGATTTTATCACGTTTCCTATATGATAAGGAAGTCCGCAGTTGGCGTAGGATATATACTCGCCGCGCTCGAAAACGATTATTTCAGCGCTTTCGTCCAGTCTGCGCAGCCTTGCGGCCGCCGATGCCCCTCCGGCGACCCCCCCTACAATCAGTATCTTCTTGCCCATTTTGTTTCCTCCTTAAAAATCGCACAGTATTTTTCATTATTATATCCATGTCGGCGCTTTGTTACTGTAACTTCGTCACAAAGAAACTTTTTTTGGCAAATTTGTCTTGCTTATGAAATACTGCAATCGTATAATATACGCTAAGGAATAGTATTGAACCCTGATATGCGAAAGGGACTCGCGGGCGCCGAAGTACTTTGTTTCCCGCAGAAAAGGAGCGAGATGGGATACTTTTCTTATTTTGACACTCTACGAAAAGGCTCGATGAGAGCCATTCTCGGCGACCGCGTTTTTCAGGGTGAAAAGCGCGAGCTTTTCAAAGACGAGATTCTGCATTCAACTATCGTAAGAACCCACTTCGCCCTTTACTTGGTTCTGCTCATCCAGATTGTAAACTACTTTTACAATCTCACCACCGAGCAGCACGCCCAGTGCCTTTTCGCCATAAGGAACGGCACGATATGCTACACCGTTGTGTGCGTGGTATACGCTTTTCTTTTTGTTTACATAAGGAAGAAAAGCCCGGGCAGAGCGTTTCGGTATTTTGTCGTGAAGAGCTTCTGGGCCCTTATGCTTTTATGCTCCCTGTGGTTTACATACGCGAACTTCGTCGAGGAAAGGACCGCCGCTTACAACATCGCCCTTTTGGTCATGGCGCTTTCCATAATTCCCGTTTTTTCCTTCAGGGAAGTGCTGGCCTTCCTCGTGCCGTACATGGCGGTGAATATTGCCATAGGTCTTTGTCTTAATATTCCCCACTACTTTATCCAGCAGCTTCTGATCCTGCTGGGAATAAACATTTTCGCCTCCCAGACTCAGTATGTGTCGCACATGAACGTTTTTATCGAGCGCCAGCATCTTCACGAGAAAAACGACCGGCTTGAAAGACTTTGCGAAACCGATCCCGTTACGGGGCTTCTTAACCGCCGCGGCATAGAAAGCCACCTTAACGAATACGACAACTATTACAGGTTTTCTAGAGACTATATTTTCGTCCTGATGCTCGGAATAGACAATTACAGAAGCTATAATATGCTCCGCGAAACAAAAGACGCCTGTCTTGTCCGCGTTGCCGAGTGCATAAAGGCCTGCGCCTGCCAGAGCACGGACGCGGTCGCGCTTATCGGCGACGGAGATTTCCTGATAATAAGCGATACGAAAAACGACGGGGCGATTTCCTTCGCCTTGAGAATAAAGCGGGCCGTCGAGGCGCTCAGGATAATTCCGGACGAAAAGCTTCCGCAGATAACGGTGAGCATCGGCGTCGCGTCTCCTGATAAGAATGACATTTTCTGTGAAAATGTCAACCCTGTTCCGGAGCTTATCCGCAAGGCCGACGAGCAGCTGGCCAACGCCAGGCTCTGCGGAAAAAACTGCGTTTCCAGCGGCGATGTCATCTTCAGATGACTCGGCTTAAACTTATATCAAGGGAGATGGCCCTGCTGTCTCCCCCAAATTTTTGTGCGTTTACTTAAATCAGGTTATATACAAAATGCTCAAATCGTGCTACAATTTTTAAAATAATCGATAAATTCAGGAGTCAGTTGATAAAGCGATGATTAGAATAGGTCTTGATGTGGGCTCCACTACGCTTAAATGCGTTGTTCTGAACGAAGCCGACGAAGTGATATACAGCAAGTACGAGCGCCATTTTTCCCAGATAGCCGAGAAGACCGCCTCAATGCTTGAAGGCATACTTCTTGAATTTCCCGGCGAGGAGGCCTCCCTCTGCGTTTCCGGCTCCGCCGGAATGGGCTTTGCCGAGCAGATCGGTCTTGACTTCATGCAGGAAGTGTACGCCACAAGAATTGCGGTAAAAAAGCTTGAGCCCGAAACGGACGTCGTTATAGAGCTGGGCGGCGAGGACGCGAAGATACTCTTTGTCACGGGCGCCATGGAGGTCCGCATGAACGGCACCTGCGCGGGCGGCACCGGGGCTTTCGTCGATCAGATGTCCACACTCCTTGATATTACTCCCGGAGAAATGAACGAGCTCTCAAAGGAGCACAGCAAGATATACAGCATAGCCTCCCGCTGCGGAGTGTTCGCTAAATCGGACATTCAGCCGCTGCTTAATCAGGGCGCTCAGAAATCGGACATTTCGGCGAGCATATTCGTCGCCGTGGTCAACCAGACAATCGCCGGACTGGCTCAGGGACGCCGTATCTGCGGAAATGTCCTGTACCTCGGCGGTCCCCTGACCTATTTGTCCGAGCTGAGGCTTTTTTTTGACAGGGCGCTTGACCTGAGCGGAAAATGCCCCGAAAATTCCCTGTATTTTGTGGCTATCGGCGCGGCCCTCTGCGGCGGCGCATCCGCCGTGGACCTTGCGGAAACGGTCGAGAAGGTCAGGAACTATTCGTTCTCCGGCAGCTTCAAGAGCTTAAGCCCGCTTTTCCGCAGCGAAGACGAATATTCGGATTTCAGGCTGCGCCACAAAAGCGGCGAACCTGTGAAAACATATCCCCTGAGAGACGGAGAGAGAGCTTACCTCGGCATCGACGCGGGCTCGACGACAGTGAAGCTTGTGCTGCTTAATGAAAACGACGAGCTTGTGTGGTGGAGGTACCAGCCCAACAGCGGCAATCCCGTGCCGATCGTCCGCGACTTCCTCCTGGAGGTGTACGAAAAGTTCCCGAACGCGATTATAGCCGCCTCGGCCGCCACCGGCTACGGCGAGGAGATCATCAAAAACGCGTTTCATATCGATATGGGCGTTGTGGAAACAATCGCACACTTTTCCGCCGCCAAAAAATTCGACCCGAAGGTGGACTTCATAATAGACATCGGCGGACAGGACATTAAATGCTTCAAAATAAGAAACGGCGCCATCGACAATATATTTCTGAACGAGGCCTGCTCCTCAGGCTGCGGCTCATTTCTTCAGACTTTTGCTGGCGCTTTGGGCTACTCGATAGAG
Source organism: Clostridiales bacterium (assembly GCA_029265975.1). Classification (GTDB taxonomy): domain Bacteria; phylum Bacillota; class Clostridia; order Oscillospirales; family Oscillospiraceae; genus DUPK01. The sequence continues at coordinate 23,691 of JAJUGN010000011.1, read as the reverse complement.
GATTTCGCCCAAATGGGAATATTTGCCGACAAGCCCGTGGACCTCGGCTCGCGCTGCACAGTTTTTATGAATTCCTCGGTCAAGCAGGCCCAGAAGGACGGGGCCAGCATCGAGAACATCTCGGCCGGGCTGTCCATAAGCGTTGTAAAAAACGCTCTTTACAAAGTCATACGCGTCGCGAATACGGAGTCCCTCGGAAAGCATGTCGTGGTGCAGGGAGGGACCTTCCTTAACGACGCGGTGCTCCGCGCATTTGAGCTTGAAATAGGCGAGAATGTCACCAGGCCCGCGATTTCGGGTCTGATGGGCGCTTTCGGCGCCGCTCTTTACGCCAAGAACAACGCCCCCGCAGAGAGCTCGATAATCAGTGCGGAACGTCTGGGGAGCTTCCGGCACGAAGTGAAGGCGATAAACTGCAAGGGCTGCCAGAACAACTGCTGCCTCACGCTCAACACCTTTGACGACGGCAGCCGCTTTATCGGCGGAAACCGCTGCGAAAAGCCGCTCGACATCAAAAACAGCTCCGAGAAGTACAATCTTTTCGACTACAAAAGGGAGCTTCTCTGTTCTTACGCTCCCTTCAAGGGAAAAAGGGAAACGATAGGCATACCGATGGGTCTCAATATGTTTGAGCTATACCCCTTCTGGCACACCTTTTTCAAGGCTCTCGGCTTCGGCGTCAAGACCTCCCCGGAATCTACGCGCAGGCTGTATTATAAGGGCCAGCACTCCATCCCCTCCGACACCGTATGCTACCCCGCAAAGATAATTCACGGGCATATCGAGGCTCTGCTTGAGGATGGAGTCGACGCTATATTCTATCCCTGCATGAGCTATAATCTGGACGAGGGAATCAGCGACAATCATTACAACTGTCCGGTCGTCGCATATTATCCCGAGGTGATAGGCGCGAACGTCGAGGCGCTCGGCAGGACCAAGTATATTTACGACTATCTGGGTCTCCACCGAAGAAGGGACTTTCCGAAAAAGATCCGCGCCGTATTGGAGCGCGAGTTCGGAAAAATCCCTCTCGCCGAGGTAAAAAAGGCGGCAGACCTTGCGTTTGAAGAGTATTACCGCTTCCTTTCAAGGATAAGGGCGAAGGGGAAGGAGTTTTTGGCCGTCGCAAGGAGCAAAAAAATACCTGTCATAGTTCTCTGCGGCCGGCCCTATCATCTTGACCCCGAAATCAACCACGGCATCGACAAGCTTGTCTGCGACTGCGGCGCCGTCCTTATAACCGAGGACTCCGTAAGCGACGAGGTCGGGCAGTTCCCCACCACGGTGCTGAACCAATGGACATATCACGCGAGGCTTTACGCCGCCGCCAAGTATGTGGCGGACTCCGGGGACCCTGACCTCAACCTTGTCCAGCTCGTGTCCTTCGGCTGCGGAGTGGACGCCATCACCACCGACGAGGTAAGGAAAATTCTCGAGTCGAAGGGCAAGATATACACGCAGATAAAAATTGACGAAATCACCAACCTTGGCGCGGTCAAGATAAGGCTTCGCAGCCTGTTTGCCGCCATCGAGCAGCAAAAGAGGGAGAAAATTGATAGATAATTCCGGCAGAATAGAATTTACTCGGGAAATGAAGTCAAAATACAAGATACTTTTTCCGAACATGGCCGACTTTCATTTCCGCATACTCCAGAAGGTCCTGCAAAGCTACGGCTACGATATAGAGCTGCTTACCAACACGGACATGAAGGTCATAAACGAGGGGCTCAAGCATGTGCATAACGACACCTGCTATCCGGCGCTTCTGACCATCGGCCAGCTTCTCAGCGCGCTTAAGAGCGGAAAATACGACGTTGACAGGACCGCCGTCGTCATGTCGCAGACCGGCGGAGGCTGCAGGGCCTCGAACTATATACACCTGCTTCGCAAGGCGCTGAAAAACGCGGGAATGGGGCAGGTTCCGGTCATCTCGGTAAATCTCGCGGGCCTGGAGAAAAACAGCGGCTTCAAAATAAGCATTCCCATACTGAGGCGCTGCCTTGCGGCGCTGGCCTACGGCGACCTTCTGATGCTGCTCAACAACCAGACCAAGCCGTATGAGCTTAACAAGGGCGAGAGCCTTGAAAACACCATGAGATGGATAGACTTTATTTCGGAAAAAATGTCGCAGCGCAAGGCCTTTTCGCAGCGGGAAATAAAAAGCTATTTTTCGCAGATTGTGGATTCCTATGCGGCCATCAAGGTCAACAGGGTTCCCAAGGTCAAGGTCGGAATAGTCGGCGAGATTTATGTGAAGTACTCGGCTCTCGCGAACAACAACCTCGAGGAATTCCTGGCGGAGCAGGGCTGCGAGGTTATGGTGCCCGGTCTTCTCGGCTTCATGTACTACTGTCTTATCAACAACATCGAGGACATCAACATTTACGGCGGAAGCAAAATAAAGCGTTCCGCTCTGAAAATCCTGCTGGGTTACCTCGGCAGATTCGAGACCTTCATCATCGACGCGGTAAAGAAGGTTCCGTACTTCACGCCTCCCGCAAGCGTCGGACACCTGAAATCGCTTGTGGAGCCTGTGATAGGCATAGGCTGCAAAATGGGCGAGGGCTGGCTGCTCACCGCCGAGATAATGGAGCTTATCGAGCACGGCTACTCGAACGTGATATGCGCCCAGCCCTTCGGCTGCCTGCCGAACCACATTGTCGGGAAGGGCATGATACGCAAAATACGCGCGCTTTGCCCCGAGGCCAACATCGTGCCCATAGACTACGACCCCGGCGCGACAAAGGTCAACCAGGAAAACAGGATAAAGCTGATGCTTGCCGTAGCCGGCGAAAAGCTGAGGGACAACCCCGCTTACTGACGCCAAAACGCACTCAAGGCCTTGAGACAGAAGTCCCAAGGCCTTGATTATTATTCCTTTGCGGCGTTTAACGCCTTTGCTTCCTCGATTATCTTTGCCTGAACATTGGCCGGAGCCTCTTCATAGCGCACAAATTCGAAGGTGAAGGATCCTCTGCCCTGCGTCATGCTGCGAAGGTCGATGGCGTAGCTGCTCATTTCCGCCATAGGAACCTCCGCCTCGACTATCTGAGTTCCTGCGGCCGAAGGCGTCATGCCCAGCACTCTGCCGCGGCGTTTGTTGAGGTCGCCTATGATGTCTCCCATGTAGCTGTCCGGGATTGTGACATTAAGGGTTCCTATGGGCTCGAGAATGACCGGGTTCGCCTGCGGAAGGCCGGCCTTGTACGCCAGGGCGGCGGCAAGCTTGAACGCCATTTCGGATGAATCGACCTCATGGTAAGAGCCGTCCACAAGCGTGGCCTTGAGGAAAACCACCGGGTATCCGGCCAGCACGCCCTCGGTTATGCATTCGCGCAGTCCCTTTTCAACGGCGGGATGGAAGTTTTTCGGTACGCTTCCGCCGAAAATCTTTTCTTCAAAGGTGAGATCCTCGGTTTCGCCCGGCTCGAACTCTATCCATACGTCTCCGAACTGACCGTGTCCTCCGGACTGCTTTTTGTGGCGTCCCTGCACCTTTACCTTTTTGCGGATTTTTTCGCGGTATGGCACTCTGGCCGGGCTCAGCTCGACATCGACTCCGAATTTCGTCTTCAGCTTTGAGCAAAGCACGTCGAGATGTATGTCACCGGAGCCCGAAAGCACCATTTGGTGGGTTTCGGCGTTATTGAGCACGCTGAATGTAAGGTCCTCCTCGGCAAGCCTTGTGAGTCCTGCGGCTATTTTTTCCTCCTGCCCCTTGACCTTCGGCGAAATAGCCATCGAATAGCAGGGCTTCTGGAATTCAATGCCCTTAAGCGTTACGGGACGTTTGGGATCGCAGAGAGTGTCGCAGGTTTTCGTATCGCTGAGCTTCGAGACCGCTCCTATGTCGCCGCAGTCGATTTCCTTCACCTCTATGCTCTTTTTGCCCTGCATTACATATATATGGCCCATTTTTTCGCTTGTTCCCGTTCTGGGGTTTACAAGCGTCATATCGGCTGTAACCTTGCCGGAAACGACCTTGAAGAAGCTGAACTTTCCGTACTGATCGGAGAGAGTCTTGAAAACGAAGGCGCAGGCGGGCTCGCCCGCGTCGGCCTTCACTTCGGTCTTGCCGTCGTTTGAAAGCTCCGTTTTTGCGTCCTTCGGAGATGGCATGAGCCGCACAATAGTATCGAGGAGCGAAAGGGTGCCTATTCCGCTGACCGCGCAGCCTCCGAGCACGGGGAACAGCGTGAGATCCTTCACACCCTGTCTCATGCCCCGGATCAGCTCCTCCTCGGTGAACTCCTCGCCGGAGAAAAACTTGTCCATAAGCTCTTCGCTGGTTTCTGCTACGCTTTCGTTTACGGCGTCTGCAAAGCTCTTGATTTTGTCGCTGAAGCCCGCGGGAACCGGTATTTCGACGGCCTTGCCCTTCTCAAGAGCGAACGCCTTCTTGGATATCACGTCATATATTCCGATTACGTTTCCCGATGCGTCCTTCATAGGCACAATGCAGGGGCAGACGGAGCTGCCGTACTTTGCGCGCAGATCGTTGAAAACACTTTCAAAATCGCCGTTTTCCTCGTCGACCTTGGATATATAAAACATTCTGGGCTTCTTCTGCTCCTCGAGCGCGGACCACGCCTTTTCTGTTCCGACGCTTATGCCGCCCTTTGCGGCGCATACGATGACGCCGCTGTCAGCTACCCTCAGGGCCTCGGCTACTTCTCCCGAGAAATCGAAATAGCCCGGCGTGTCCAGAATGTTGATCTTGTGCTTATCGTGCTCTACATACATGGCAGACAGCGAAATCGAGATTTTGCGCTTGATTTCTTCGGGATCGTAGTCTCCGACGGTATTGCCGTCCGTGACCTTCCCCAGCCTGTCGGTCGCGCCCTTGAGATACAGCATGCTCTCGGCGAGACTTGTTTTGCCTGTGCCGCCGTGTCCCATAAGGCATATGTTGCGGATGTTCTCAATCGCGTAGCTCATAAAACAATTCCTCTCCTAATGGTTTAAAGGTTCAGTAACACGCTTAAATATTATACATTACACTTTTATATAATTCAACAAATTTTTTGAACCCATAGAGGCTTATTGCAGCATTTTTTCCTATTTATCATAGCAAAAAACGCCTGACGTGCAAAAACGGCCGCTCAGCTCAATGGCGGGCGGCCGTTTTTAATAGTATCAGGTAAGCAGTCAGTTTACCAGTTTTGAAAGCAGGAAGGTCGGCAAAAGCCACGCGAGCATGAAAATCAGGGTGTTCGCTGCGGTCGCCGCAGTATACGCGCCCTTGTTGCACATAAAAAACATCAGAGCAACGCCTATACCCGCGCCGAGCAGTGAAATGACCGTGCCAATCCTTACGGCAAGCTGCAGGCTCCTTCCCCCGAGCACCGCGTTTGCGTAAGGCGCGAGCCCCTCTCTGAAAACAAGGGCGGAGGGCTGTTTTTTGCGCACCGGAGGGTCGGAAAGCCTGTATCGGTCGGCGAATGTCAGAACGTCCATTTTGTCGGCCTTCGAGGAGGGTATCTTAAACTTCTGCCTCAGCATCATCGTGGTTATGTTGAAATCGCGGATGGCGAAGAGTGTCATCATTTTTTGCGAGAGGAGCGCAACAAGAGCGTTATGTACTTGTTTCGTGGGGTTGTATTCGACCAGGAACACTCCCGCAAGGCTGCCGTTAATGGCGCAGAACACCGCGTTTTTTATATTCATGCTCTCCTGCACTCTTATCCCCATGAGGTTCATGAAGCCGGAGGAGCCTACAAGAATTCTGTCGTTCCCGACGCTTCCCGAAAGGCCTCCGCCCTCGTAAAGAGAAAAATTCTGTATATTAACCGTGTGGCTTCTCTGTTTTTTGATAAGCTCCTCAAAAACCCCTGAAAGGCCTGAGCCGGAAGCCATTATCATGCTCCCCGCATAGGAAAGCACCTTGTCGCTGGGAGTGCCGGCTACTATATTTACCGCGCTTATTGAGAGGGTTCCCGGAGGAAAAAGGTCGTCGTCCCTGATAACCGTGCCGACGGCATCTCCGATATCGGAGGCGCCGCGCCATCCTGCAACGGCGGCTCCCGCGGCCGAAAGGCGTGCGGCGAGAGTCTTGAACGGGTGGCCGAAGGCCATCAGCAGGGAAAACGGCGCCGCCGCAGCCGATATCGCGGCGAAGCATCGGAAAAACAGCGCAGCTTCTCCCTTCCCGACCGAGGCCAGCAGCGAAAGCCCGATTGATCCGAATATCAGCACAGGGGCGGCGTAAACGAGCGCCTTTTCGGTAAGATTCGGCATATGGCTCTTTGTCACGAAGCCCTCGGGCCCCTGCCTGCTCTTCACTAGAACCGACCCTCCCTCCAGCCTGTCGTCCTCAGAGGTTACGCAGTAGGCTACCGAAAAGGTCGCGGCGGCCCTGAAGGAAAGCATGTATCCACGGGCGGTGTTGAATGCTCCCACAAGCGAGAAAAAAACTGAACAGGATGCTACGGCGCAGAAGGGAAGGCCTCGCTCGAAATCGCCCGCAAGCAAAACCGACGCCGCATCCGCCAGCGACGCTATGCAGGATATTGTCGCAAGTGACTCGGCCCCTGCTTTAAGGGTGAATATATCTTTCAAACCGGACAGGATAATATCAAATCCGAGCGCCATGACCAGCAGCTCCGATACGAGAAAAACCGCCGCTAAAATGACGGGATCCATAGCCAGCATCTTTGAAAACGGAAAATTTGTATCGGAGAGGAAGGTCAGCGCAGCCGCAGCGGCACATAAGATTCCCGCAAGTATGCTCCTTGTGAAAAGCGATTTGGCTTTTTTGGAATAAGCTCTGTAAACATCCTTGAGCGCGGGTTCGTCTTCGGGAATGTCGTCCTCGTGGCATTCGTCCCCGTCATCGGCGTTTCCGGAGCTTTCCGTCTCCTGCGGCGATTTTCTATTCCGATTAAAGAGTCTCTGCAGCAGACCCCGGCGCCTTCGCGGCGCTTTCTCCGTTTCTTGCCGGCTTTCCTCCTCGGCGGCGCCGGGAGTATCTTCCCTTGAGCTTCCGTGCGCTTCTCCCTCGGACCGCGCCGTATCTCCCCCAGCCTTTTTGTCCGCCGGAAGCGGGTCCCTTGAATGCTCGTTTTCCTGCTTTATTCTTTCGAATTCCTCAAAGGGTATTATCGTCACCCTTGACCTTTTGTCTTCTCTTTTTGTTTCAGAAACGGGGGCTTCGGAGTTTTCTTCCTCTCTGTCCCCGGTATAAAATCCACTGTTCCCGGCGGTTTCCTCCCTCATTATCGCTTCCGAGCGTTCGTGCATCTCGCTGACCGGCAGCTTCTTTTCGCCCGCAATATAGGCTTCGCCCTTGTACTCGGCAAGAATGTCCTCGAGAGATAAGCCGTCGCTGTGTTCCGTTATGTTTTTGTCTTCGGACACAAAGGTGCCTCCTCCCGTTATAGCTTAATGTCGCTTTTTTCTCTGTCTTACGGCTTCAAAAATCAGTATGGCGGCGGAGGCCGAAGCGTTCAGGGAAGAAACCCTGCCATACATCGGTATTCTCAGGCTGAAATCGCAGCTTTCGGAAACGAGCCTTCCCATTCCCTCCCCCTCCGAGCCTATCACTATCGCGGCGGGCCCGGAAAGATCCGCGTCCCAAAGCTCCGTCCCGGCCTCGGCGGCGGTTCCGTAGACCCAGACGCCGGCCTTTTTGAGCTCCCTGATCGCGGCCGTTATATTAGCTACTCTGGCAACGGCGATGTGCTCCACCGCTCCGGCGGAGGTCTTTGATACGATGGGGGTAATGCCCGCGCTCCGCCTTTTCGGCACGATAACGCCGTGCGCCCCGGCACACTCGGCGGTCCTTATTATTGCGCCCAGGTTATGCGGATCGGAGATTTCGTCGCAGATCACTATCAGAGGCTTTTCGCCCCTGTCCCGAGCCGCCTTGAGGATGTCCTCGATGCTCGAGTACTCGCGCACGGCGGCGATGGCTATGACGCCCTGATGCGAATGCGTGACGCTCATGTAGTCGAGCTTCCGCCTGTCGGCCTCCACCACCACGATCCCGGCCTCCCTGGCCCTTGATGCGATATGCCCGAGCGTAGCGTCCGTTTCGCCTTTTGCGATATAAATTTTATCGATGGGCCTCTTCGCGCGCAGGGCCTCTATCACTGCGTTTCTGCCCTCGATCAGGCCTTCCCGCCTTTCGTCAGTCATCGGGCTTCCTCCGGAAATTATTCAGATTTGTACTCCGCCTCGTCCGAGGCAATTTTCGCCGCTGCTACCGTAACCGCTATGACCGCCCAAAAGATCACCATTATCCTCGGGTAGAACCATACGAAATCCACCAGACCGAAAATAAGTACGCCCATTATGCCGGCCGTTCCCGCGAGAATGACGTTTTTCATGTCCTTCGGGCATCTCCTGTCGATTATCCATGAGGATGAGCGTTTGAACCAGTTCGCTGCGGTTCCGAGGAACGACAGTAGCCCTAGCAAGCCCATCTCCACCCATATCTGAATGAAGGTGTTGTGGCTGTGGATAAACTTGTAGCCGTTTGAATAGTAGGAATTGACGTTAACGATTTTCTGCGCCGGATCGACTCCGAGCCCTACGCCGAGCGTCCAGAAATCCTGTATCAGCTTCAGCGCCGAATTATAGGTGTAGGAACGGCTCGAAATCGAAGAGTCCCCGGTGACTATGGTGATAAGGCGCCTCGATATGGTGGCCGGCATAAAGGGCATCGAGAGTATGCCGAGCACCGCGAAAAGCGGCACCAGCTTCCAGTTGTAGAAAAGCACCGCCAGCGCGACCTCCGCAGCGAAGGCCATGTATCCCGCGCGCGAGAGCGTCATCGCCATGACCGCAAGCGAAGCTAGCAGCAGCAAAGCCGACAAAAGCTTTATATACCTGTTTTTATTGTTTGCAAGCACCGCCGCGCTGAACGGGGCGAGCATGGTAAGCACCTCGGCGAAGGCGTTGGGGTTTTCAAAGAATGAATAGACCCTGCCGGGCATGGAGCCGTTGACCGTAATATCCATCTGCCAAAGAACGACGGGAACTCCGACCACCATCTGATAGCAGCCGTAAAGCACCGCCACCGCAAGGCCCGAAAGCATGAGCAGAACGAACCTGTCAAGCTGCCGCCTGTCCGTAAGCGAGCTTACGAGCACGGGCACAAGAAGCATACAGGTAAAATTGAACATGAGGAACCTCAGGCTGAGCGAGCGGTAATACGAAGTAAGGAAGGAAAGGCAGACAAAGACCGCGAAAGCCAGCATATAAGGGCTTATCAGCTCCGATTTTATCCTCCCCTCTTTTCTCATCGCGTATACGAGGAAAAGGAAAAGCAGGCCGAGAGCGCCGAAAAGGCTGAACATGTTGTTCCAGTACTTCTGCGGAATTATCAGAAGAAGGGCCATGAAAAGGCCCGAAAAAAGCCCCATTTCATCGGACAGCCTGCCAAGCAGCCCGAAAATCAGGCTGGAGTCGAAGCGATTCCGAAAACGCAGGTAAACGGCGCCGAGAGCCCGCGGAACAAGATTCAGAAGCCAGTCGAAAATTCCGAAGGCAAGACTGCCTGTCCACGCCCTGTCTATAAAGCTTTCATGAGGAATATCGAGGATAAAGGATTCGGGCGGGATAAAAAGCTTCGCGATGCGGCTTTCTTTCACCGTCCGCCATAAGCGCCCCCAAAAATCCCCGAACCTGCCGCCCGAGGCTGAATTCATTTCTTTTCCTCCCAAGGTCTATCTTCCGCTGTTTTTTATAAGATAAAGGAGCGTCAGCAGCCAGTAGCTTTTTGACGACACGAGATCTATCACTATCTGCTTGCGTTTCCCCGCCCCCTCGGGCTTTCCCGAAGCGATGGCCGTTTTGAAGGGTTCCTTTTCGCAAAGGGTTTTTATGTTTTTCATTTTTCCCAAAACAGACGCTTCGTTTCCCGGTGCGTATTCGTTTCCGACGGCAATAAGTATACCCGCCCAGAGAGTGGAGTTCTCCCAGCCGGATATGCCCTGTATGTCAAATTTGGAAACCAGCCTGCTCTTTGCGGCAAAAAAGTCCATAAAAACCTCTTCGAAGTTTTTCATGTAGCGCTTGGTCGCCGAGGCCGGGTTGTTGTAATAGCTGTAAAGGTTCTCCTGTATCGAGATGAGCCTGTTCGAGCAGCAAAGGTATTCGATGAGGAAGAGCTCGTCCTCAAGATATGCGCCGGAGAAGCTGATCCCGTTGCTGGTCACAACCTCGCGGCTGAACAGGTAATGCCATATGAATCCGTTGAGGGCGTTTCCGCTGGTCCTGTCCCTCAGCATTGGGCGCACTATCTTGTCCATTATATCTTTCTTATCATAGGTTCCGGCCGGCAGGAAAAAAGGCACGCTGACACGCGAGCCGTCCGGTCCCACGTTCCAGTTCCCGCAGCCGACCACATCCGCTCCGCTGATTTTAAAGGCTCCTACGAGCTTCTTGCAGGCGTCCCTGTCGAGGTAATCGTCGCTGTCGAGAAAAAGCAGATAGTCGCCTCTGGCTATGCCTATGCCCGCGTTTCTCGCGGCGCTGACGCCGGCGTTCTCCTGATGGATTACGCGCACCCGCGGATCCGCCGCGGCATATTCGTCGCATATCCTGCCGCTTGAGTCCGGGGAGCCGTCGTCCACGAGTATTACCTCTATATCGGTGTAAGTCTGAGCTAAAGCGGAGTCAACGCAGGTCCTGAGCAGGTTTTCCGCCTTATATACGGGCACGATAACGCTTATTTTAGGCATTTGCAATCATCCCTTTACAAGCTCAGATGCTGTTTTTAAGCCCTTCGGCCATATCCGTCCTCTCCCAGGGGAGGTCAAGGTCCGGTCTGCCGAAATGGCCGTAAGCGGCGGTCTGCCTGTATATGGGACGGCGAAGATCAAAGTACGATATTATCTTTGCGGGGCGAAGGTCGAACATCTCGCCGACGAGCTGTGCGAGCCTCTCGTCGGGTACGACGCCGGTTCCCATGGTGTCTATGAGCACCGATACGGGATGCGCGACGCCTATCGCGTACGATACCTCGATCTGGCACTGTCTGGCCAGCCCCGCAGCGACTATGTTTTTTGCAATGTAGCGCACCATGTAAGAAGCGCTGCGGTCGACCTTGGTGGGGTCCTTTCCGGAGAAGGCTCCGCCTCCGTGGGCCCCGCGCCCTCCGTAGGTATCCACAATTATTTTTCTCCCCGTAAGACCCGTGTCGCCGACCGGTCCTCCTACGACGAACCTGCCGGTCGGGTTTATATATATTTTGGTAGACTTGTCGATATACTTCTCGCTTATGACGGGTTTGATAACGGAGTCGTAGACCGCTTCTCGCAGCTTTTCAATTCCTATTTCCGGGGCATGCTGCGTCGAGATCACTATGGCGGAGCAGCGCTCGATCCTATTGCCTTCGCCGTACTCAACTGAAACCTGGGTTTTGCCGTCCGGGCGCAGGAATGGCAGCTCGCCGTTCTTTCTGACCTCCGCGAGCCTTCTGGCGAGAGCGTGAGCCATTGAAATGGAGGCCGGCATTAGCTCCGGAGTCTCGTCGCAGGCAAAGCCGAACATCGCGCCCTGGTCTCCCGCGCCTATTTTGTCGGCGTCGTCCTCTCCGCTCTGCTTATACTCATAGGAATTGTCGACGCCGAGCGCGATATCGGGGCTCTGCTCGCAGATGGATGTGAGCACGGCGCAGGAGTTGCAGTCAAAGCCGAACTCCGGCTTGTCGTACCCGATGTCCCTGACGGTCTCGCGCACGATGGACGGGATATCCGCATAGCAGGATGTAGTTATCTGACCCATTACGAGCGCCATGCCGGTGGTTACCACCGCCTCGCAGGCCACCCTTGCGTCCCTGTCCATGGAAATTATTGCGTCGAGCACCGCGTCCGAAATCTGGTCGCACATCTTGTCGGGATGGCCTTCTGTAACGGATTCGGATGTAAAAATTCTGTTAGTCATATAAACCTCCATTCATTCCGCGAAAGGATGGGCGCTTCCCTGAGGAAAGCAATTGCCCGTCATTCGCGTTTGCCGCATAGGCCGCGGCTCGCCGTTATAAATTTTCGTCAGCGGGACTTGCTGCCCGCGCGGAACCCATGTGATGGTTTTGTCATTTTTTTGAATATTCGCGTGGTAGATAAAGATGATTATATCATAGTTTTATCTCAACTTAAAGTCTAAAATTCGATTTCAGAGGCTCTTTTTCGTCTAAAATACTCATTGGACAATTCGGAACAATTCTGCTATAATTAATACCTGCAAAGGCTATTTTTTCTGCGGAGGTGCTCTCTTGAAATTTTTCACACGGGCCGTAGACAGGTTCTGCTACAAGCATCCGCGCTTCGGCGTTCAGAACCTGATGCTCTATATCGTAATAGCGAACGCGGTCGTTTACATTTTCTCCGCCATGGACAGGACGGGCAGCTTCATAAGCTATCTCCGATTTGCTCCGTCACGGATTCTGGCGGGCGAAGTATGGCGCTTGCTGACTTTTGTCCTTATACCCGAGGGCGGAAACCCTCTGTTCGTCGCCTTGTTTCTGTACTTTTACTATTTTATAGGCAGCAACCTTGAAAATACGTGGGGAACCGCCAAATTCACGATTTACTACCTGACCGGCATGCTCATAACCGTCATTTACGGCTTCATCGTCTGGCTGATCACCCGTTCGGCTCTCATTTCCGGATATATTACCTCTCATTACCTCAATCTCTCTATGTTCTTAGCTTTTGCGACGCTTTACCCGGACACGCAGGTTCTGCTGTTCTTTTTTATCCCAATAAAAATAAAGTGGCTCGCTCTTCTGGACGCTTTTTACTTTCTTTTGGTTTTTGTCATATATCCCTTCCCTCTCAACTTCCTTCCGATCATCGCCGCTCTCAACTATTATCTCTTCTGCGGCGGCTACCTTGCCGGTGTGCTTTCGCCTCTCAAATACCATCTGCGGAGATACGCAAAAAGCCCGAAACCGAGGACGGTCAAGCCTAAGAAGGGCGCCCAGCTGCCTTACAGCCGCAAATGCTCCGTCTGCGGAAGGACTGACGCGGACTATCCCAATCTCGAATTCCGATACTGCTCCCGCTGCGTCGGCTACCACTGCTTCTGCGAGGATCACATAAATAACCACGTTCATTTTAAGGAATAATTTTTTAACATTTTTGAAATATTGTTTAATAATTGACAACAATAGAGCGTGGTGCTATTATTTATTCGTTATTTAACATGGCAAATATGCTTATAAGGTGATGGAAATGAATATTGAGTATGATCCGCAGAAAACCAGAACCCTCAGACAGATCAGACGCATCAACAACGCGATCCTGAAGGTCCGAAACAAGCGGCTGGCAGATTTTGACATCACAGCGGCGCAATCCGACATTCTTCTGTATCTTATCCGCCACTACAAGGACAAGGACGAGATAAACCAGCTGGATATCCAGAAGTTTCTCCAGCTTTCAAACCCCACCGTTTCGGGTCTGCTGAACAGGCTTGAGGACAAGGGCTTCATAACCAGAACCCCCAGCATCAAGGATGCGCGCTACAACTGCGTCCTTCCTACGGAGAAGGCCCTGGAGCAGAGAGCAGTAATGCTCGAGCACATGTTCTTCTGCGAGGATGCGATTCTGGCAAATTTCACGGAAGAAGAGAAGGAGAGCCTCGGGATGCTTCTCGATAAGGCTCTCGCAAACGCGGAGGCCCTGGACGAGGCTACGGCCGATCCCGCAAAACCTATTGTCTGAGATTTCCGTTTCACCTCTCCAATATGCTATCTATGCAAAAGGCTTGAGCTGATGCTCAAGCCTTTTTCGTTTCCGATAAATCACGCAAGCCTTCCCGCCAGGAAATCCGCCAGCCATTCGAGGAAGTCGGTGTCCGAAAAAGCCGGCTTGAGCGCTCTTTTGGCCGTTTGCGTGTTTTCAATGACAAGTTCCCTGCATTTTTCGGCCCCCAGAAGCGAAGCGAAGGTGGCTTTTTCATTCTCGCAGTCGGAGCCGGCCGGCTTTCCGAGCGCGGCGGTCGTGCTTTCGACGTCGAGAATGTCGTCGCGTATCTGGAAGGCAAGCCCGAGCGCCGCCGCATAGTTCTCCGCCGCCGCCAGTTTCTCTGCGTCCGCTCCGGCGGCGGTACAGCCCAGCAGCGCCGCAGCCCTTATCATCTCCGCTGTCTTCAGTTTATGGATTAGCTCGATCTCGGAAACGGAAAGAGTCCTTCCCTCGCCCTCCATATCCAGCTGCTGGCCTCCGCACATACCGTAGGCTCCCGAGGCTTTAGCCAGAATCAGGGCCGCAGAGGCCTTTCTCTCAGCGTCAAGCGGTGCGGAAAGCAGCGTTTCAAAGGCCGCGCTCTGAAGAGCGTCCCCCGCAAGCACCGCCGTATATTCTCCAAAAACGACATGACTGGTCGGCTTGCCCCGGCGGAGCTCGTCGTTGTCCATGCAGGGCAGATCGTCGTGTATCAGCGAATAGGTATGGAGCATCTCGATGGCGCAGCCGAAATCCAGCGCGTCCTCGGCTTTTCCTCCCGAAGCCGCGCAGAAAGCCATCGCGAGTACGGGGCGTATGCGTTTTCCTCCGGCCAGGAGGCTGTATCGCATGGCCTCGAGAAGGCGCCTCTGCGGAATCCTCTCCTCCGTAAAAAACGCGCCGAGCCGCGCTTCCGTAAGCTCCCTGTACCTGTCATAAATCCCGCGCATGGCTATTCTTCCCCGCCGAAAGGAATCTCCGCCGGCTCGCCGCTTTCCGTCTTCATAAGCCTGACGACCTTCTGCTCCGCTTCGTCGAGAAAGCTCCCGCAGCTCCTTATAAGGGCTGTCCCCTCCTCGAAAAGCGCCAGCGAGCTTTCAAGCGGCACGTCGCCGCGCTCAAGCTGCTTCACAATCTCCTCCAGTCTCGCCATGGACTTTTCAAAGTTCATTTTTTCAGACATTTTCAAGCCTCTCCTTTACCTCGCATTTCAGGGCGCCTTCGCAAAGGCGCAGTATAAGGTCCTCTCCCTCCTCGACTTCGCCGGCCGACTTGACCACTCCGCCGTCGGTCCTCTGAGCCAGCGAATAGCCCCTCGCGAGCACCTTGAGCGGGCTCATCGCGTCAAGCGACGCCGCCAGGCGCACATAACGCTCCTTTCCAAGCGAAACGGTTCTCTGCGCGGCGGCGGCGAGCCTCTTCTGCAGATGGTCGAGGAGCAGCCGCCTGTCCTCCAGGTAATAAAGCGGGTTTTTCATAACCCGCTTTTCCGCGATTGTTGCGAGCCTTTCCCTGCGCGAATTTATCGACCTTTTCAGGGCCTGCACGGAGCGTATCTCCATGCTTAAAAGCGCCTCGCGCAGCTCCGAGGAATCGGGCACGGCAAGCTCCGCGGCGTTAGAGGGAGTCGCGGCTCTCAGATCGGCGACGTAATCCGCTATCGTGACGTCCGGCTCGTGCCCGACCGCCGAAATCACGGGGATTTCCGAATCGAATATCGCGCGGGCGACCCGCTCGTCGTTAAAGGCCCAAAGATCCTCTATGGAGCCTCCTCCGCGCCCTGTTATTATCAGGTCGGCAACCTTATACCGGTTCGCGTACCTTATCGCGCCGACGATTTCCGGCGGAGCCTCCTCACCCTGCACCCTGACGGGCAGCACGACGACTTTTGCCGCCGGGTAGCGTTTCCCGAGGACGCGTATAATATCGCGTACGGCGGCTCCGGCAGAGGATGTAATCACCGCAATCCTTTCAGGATAGCGCGGCAGCGGCTTTTTATGGGCCTTGTCGAAGAGCCCTTCCTTAAAAAGCCTGTCCCTGAGCTGCTCAAAGGCCAAATGCAGGTCGCCGACTCCGTCGGCGGAAAGCTCCGAGCAGTAAAGCTGGTACTGCCCGTCGCGCGGGAACACGGTTATTCTGCCGAGCGCTATTACCTTCATTCCGTTTTCGGGGCGGAATTTGAGCTTTGACGCGTCGTACTTGAACATAACGGCGCGGAGCGTGCCCTCCTGGTCCTTCAGAGTGAAGTAATGGTGCCCCGAAGGGTAGACCTTATAATTTGACAGCTCGCCCCGGACAAATACCGAGGCGAGCTCCGCGTCAGAGTCCAGCAGGGCCTTGATTCTGTTGTTGAGCTCGGTTACGCCGTAGATTCTGGGATTCATTTGAAAACCTGCCTGTACGCCAGAATAGCGATACCCATCGCGTTGTCGGTTGCGTATCTCGGCTCCGGATATACGCCTGGCACGATCTCCCTTACAAGAAGATTGGAGGAAACCCCGCCCGCAAAGAGCACCGGAAGGTCTCCGAACCTCTCCTTCGCGTTCAGCGTCACGCGCTCTATCGCCGAAATTATCGAGCGCATGGCAAAGTAGGCGGTATTCTCCCTGTTCTTGGTGGTAAAATAGTATTCCTGCACCTTGTTCTCAACGCCCGAGAGCGAGAAGCTGAGCTCGTTTACCTTCGGCGCAAAGAAATCCTTTTTGTCGGCCTTTGAGGACAGGGCTTCAAGCTCCCTGCCGGCCGGGAAGCGGAGTCCGAGAACCCCTCCCGCCCTGTCGACGATTTGGCCCGCCGCGAGGTCGGTGGATCCCCCTATGCATTTGCAGCTTATGCTCCGGTCGTTGGGCTCGACGAGGAGCAGATCGGTAGTTCCTCCCGATATGTGCCAGGCGAGATGCTTTTGTGTAAGAAGGTCGATTCGGCCCGCAGACCAGGCAGCGGAGGCTATATGCCCCTGCTGGTGGGAAAATGCGAAAAACGGCACGTCTATCGCCATTGCGGTCGTGCTGCCCTGCGAAAGTCCCGCAAGGAAGCAGGGCATATACGAGTCCTCGCCCTCCCTGGGCTTCGAGGCCGCCCCGATTGCCGCGATGTCCGCGCCGTGCCTTAGCTTAAGCGCTTCCGTTACCTCCGGAAGCCTTTTTATATGGGCGAAAAGCGCTTCGCTCTGGCGGAGCCCAAGCTCCCCCTCCGGCACTTCCAGCGCTCTTCCGGCGTTTTCGCCGCCCTCCCCGTCGAACCAGGCCGCGCTTGTCGTATAATTGCTCGTGTCGAATGCAAGGCTGATTTTACCCATCAATCGTCAACTCTTTTCTTACAAAAGTACCGAGCACTCCGTTTATGAAGGAGACCGTGTCCGCGTCCTCATACTTTTTGGCGATCTCTACGGCCTCGTTCACGGCAACGCTGTTCGGAATATCCTGCATATAAAGTATTTCATACATGGCGACTCGCATTATGGCCGAAGCGACCCTCGATATCCGGGAAACGCTCCAGTCCTTCGCATACTTTTCTATATACATATCCAGCTCGGCGGCGTGCTCCGCAATGCCGCTAGTGAGCCGTTTAATATACTCCAGCTGCTTCGCGTTCGGGTATTCGGAATACACCTCGTCCTCCGAGGCGAGCGTTTCGTAATGCTCCCTGTCGAAAAACTCCGCCAGAATAGCCTCGGCGGGCATGTCGTTGACCGCCGTCTGGAAAGACATATGGACTGCGATTTCTCTTGCCGTGCTTCTCTTCAAAAATTACACTCCTCCTGCCATCGCGGCGGATATGCGAAACCCGCGGCGGCGTTCCTTCCCTTTTCCGCTGCGGGAAAGCGGCCTTTCGGGCCGTAAAATACTTTCAAATCAAAACCCCCTGCAAGCAAGGGGTTTTTAGATCAGTTTTTTTCTTTTTCAAAAGTGATTCCGCAGACATGGACGTTGACTTCGGGCACCTTGAGCCCGGTCGTCGCCTCCACGGCCGCTACGACGGAGTTCTGGACGTCCTTGGCGACATCGCTGATGACAAAGCCGTACTTGACCAGGATATATGCGTCGACGGTTATTTCGGAATCGCTTATCTGTATCCTGACGCCCTTGGCCGAATTCTTCTTGCTGAGAAAACCCGCGATGTCGGTTCCGAGGGTAGTCGGGAAGCCGTCCACGCCGTTCACCTCGGCGACAGCCGAGGATGCGATGATCGCGATAACGTCCTCGGAAATATTTACGCTGCCCTTTTCGCCGGTCTGCGTTACGTATTCCTTATTTTCGCCCAATGGAAACACTCCCTTCATACACATTTAGTGTACCACAAAGGGTGAAAAAAATAAAGAAAATTTTAGATAATTTATGTCCAATACGACGAGAGTCCCAAATACTGTCCGGGGGATAGCCCTATCCCCCGGAAGAATTATTTCACCTCGTTGATCTTAAGCTGTGCAAGGCTGTACTTTGTCTGCTGAGTCACTATATCGGCGACCTGAGCCACCAGCGAGGAATTGAGCCCGTTCGGAGGAGAGGCGACCGTAACCACGGCGGCGTTTTCCTTGAGGAACACTACGCAGTCGGTAAAGCCCTTCGCCTTTATCATGCTCTCTATTTCCTTTTCGTTGAGGGCCGTTTCGGTGATTGCCTTTATTTTGGCAGCGGCGCTGTCGCGCTCCTGCTGGGAGGTGCTCATGGTCTGCACCGCCGAATTGAGCTTGCTTATCGCCTCGTCCCTCGCCTGTTGACGCTCAAGGCGGGCCGCCGCGAAATAGTCGGTCGTGCCGGATTTTTTGCTTTCAAAGAAAAGCCCCGCGCCGCCCGCGTCCGTGGAGGTCACAGTCTGCTTCGCGACCGTGCCCGACGCCTTATCCGTCTTGTTGTAAGCCCAGTTTAAGTATACCGCAGCGCATACAAAAACTATCATTGTAAGAATTACCGCGTTCCTCTTGAATACCTTCACCGCTCATGCCTCCTAATCCATTTTTGTTACAGTTATTTTATCCGACGTCAGCCCCGTGAGCGCTCTCACCGCCTCCGTTATCTGAAGTCTCACGCCGGAACTGTGCGCGCCCTGGCACACTATGAGCGCGCCCTGATACACGGGATAATTGTATCGGACGGTTACCGTATCCGTGCCCGAGCCCGACTGCACCATCACATGCTTCACCTGGCTGTCTGAGCCGGTTCTGTCCTCGGCGAGCTCCCGTTCGACCCCGTTTTTAAGCGTGAGTATCACCTCCACCCTGCCGGCGCCCGAGATTTTTGACAGCACCTCCGCCATGCGGCGCTCCTGCTCCGCAAGCGAGAAAGGAGGTTCCGACAGCCCCGAGCTCTTCCCCTTTTCCCTTGCGCTCTCCGAACCTGTCGGCACGAGCAGCATGACTATCCCGAGGAAAAGAGCCGCCGCTATGAACTTGTTTTTTTTAAGCTTCGAGAGAAGCCCTCTGGTCCTTTCGGACAATTCTTTAATTTCCATCCGCGCCGCTCCAATGCTGCCTAGATGCAGGCACTCCGAATTCGCTTTCCAGATAATCTGTCAGAGCCTTTTTTCTGCTTTGGCTGTATTTTGCGCTTATGTAAACCTCGTACGGATACGGATATCCCCCATCCCCTTTCACCGCTCTGACCCTTATTTTCACGTTTTCCATCCCCAGGCTTGTCGCCTTGTCCGATATATATGCGCCGCAGCGCTCTTCTATGATAGTTTTGAGCAAAGTATCGTTTTTTTCGTTAAGCATGACCGCGTATTCCTGCCCCATTGTTCCGTACTGCATGACAGCGGAGGAAAAAACGGAAAAATCGAAGCCTATCACAGGCTTTATCATCGCCGCCATAAGCATGAAGCCCGAGGCGAACATTGTGATTTTTCGGGCTTTGCCCTGCGGGGAAAGGGCGGTAAAGATCGCCGCAGCCAGGGCGGCCGCCGCTATTCCTAGTATCCAAGCCCTTATAAGCGCCATCATGAGCCCACCGCCTTGACAAGCGATATTATGCTGAAGTAAAGCAGCACCGCCATGCTCCCGGTAAGCCCCATCATTATTCCGAAAGCCGTGCCTATGCCGCCTATCAGCTTTGCTATGCGCCCGCCCGAAACCGCCGCCGTGACGCCCGCCGCGAACTTGTAGCAAAGATAATGCACCCCGAGGCGCAGGAAGGGTATGGCGCAGATGGCGGCTATCGAGAGCAGTCCGAAAATGCCGACAGCGTTTCGCAGCATCCCCGCGCCTGCGATTATCGACGAGGCCGCGTCGGATATTATGCTGCCGACAACGGGAAGTATGGTCGAAAGCGTGGTTTTTGCGACTCTCGAGGTCAGGGCGTCCGCCGTACCCGTTACGACGCCGCTTATCGAGAGATAGACGATGAAAATCAAAATCAGCACGGTCAGCGATGTCACGGCTATCCATTTAAGCACGCTGGCGGCTCCCGCCAGCTCCTCGCCGCCTATCGCGGCGTTTGCGATGACGGCCGCGGTATAGGCGAATATGAGCGGCACCACGACTTTCTGGGCGAGGGTAATAAGTATATCGATGAAAAGCGCCGTCGCGGCGTACTTGGCCGCGGCCGAAGTCACGGCTCCGCCCGCCGCGGCGGCGGCCGTAAGGGTGGGCAGCAATATTTTCGAAAAGCTGCCGAGCTCCGATATCGTGTCGCTCCCCAGCTTCAGGAAGGCTCCGACATCTCCCACCGCCGCCGCGGCTATCGCAATCGTGCCTATCATGGGTATGTAGCTCGGAGTAGCGCCCGAGGAAAGGCTTTCGTAGAGCGTCTCGGCAAGGCTTGTAAGCATGGCGGTGACGATTATGGTGGCGGCGCTCGAAACGCCTTTCCTCAGTATGGCCCCGAATTTCGAGGCCGCGCTCTCGTAAATTTTCCTGAAGGCCGACTCGAAGTTGGAGCCGTCCCCTATATCGATGTCCTCAAGCATTTCGGATGCCTCGCCCTTCAGCGCGTCCTTCAGCTCCCCGGCACGCAGGGCTTCATACTGGCTTTGAAAGACGTCGTCGGCCGCGCGGGCGTAAAACGGCAGCAGCGCCAGCGTCAGGATGGCGATTATCAGAAGTTTTTTCATGGCTTTCCTCACATAAGAGCGCTTATCATGCTGAATACGGTTTTCATAAGCGGCAGGGCCACGGTGACGGCGGCTATCGTGCCCGCAGTATCCACAACCGTAGCCGCGGTGTTCTGGCCCGAATCTCGGCATATGTCCGATGAAAGCTTTGTTATAAGCCCTATTCCCACGGTTTTGACAACCGGCGACACTATCGCGGAGGAAAGCCCGGCGCTTTCTATCAGATCCTGCGTAAAGCCGCTTATCCCGAGGAAGTTGTCCAGCGCGAGGAGAAGCATCACCACTGCGGTGGCGACCGACAGGAGCAGCGCGAGCTCCGGCATGTTTTTTTTGAGAAGCAGGGCGATGGAGGCTCCGGATATTCCTATCGCCGCGACTTTTATTATCATGTCCATGCTAGAACCCGAAAAGCGTCTTTATCACGTCGAAAAGCTGGCTTATTTCGCGCACGATTATAAGCAGGACGACGATCAGCCCCCCAAGAGTTATCATGAGCGCCTGCTCGTCCCTGCCGGATTTTGAAAGCAGGATATTGAGCACCGCCACGAGTATGCCGACTCCCGCGATTTTGAAAATAAGGTTTACATCCATTTCCATAACCTCTCGAATCCAGGATTTTTCTTGCCGAGTCCCCCCGCTTTCACATTCTATTGCCGGTTGTCCGGATTTATGATAACGCCGGAAAAACTTTGTTTTCCGCCCGCAGGCGCATTTCGAGTCTTCCGGAACGGCCTATATCAGTATTATGGCTATCGCGAGCCCCGCCGCGACTCCGAGCATGAGCCTTGTTCTGCTTTCCTTGTCTCTTTCGCTCTCGGCTTTCGAGAGCCGCCCCTCCAGCCTTTTCCTCGCCGATGAGATCGCATCTCCCTGGCGCTCCGAGTCGTAGCGGCCCAGCGCCGCGCCTAGCTCGAGCAGTATTTCGCGCTCCGATTCCGAAAGCTCAAGTCCTTTCGCCGATAAAAGCGCGGATTTCCAAACCTCCGAGAAGGGCCTGCCGCGCATTGTTTTCAGCTTTATAAGGCATTCGGCGAAAAACAGGCTTGCCGGTTCCCCGCTCTGTCTTGCAAGCAGCTCCAGGAGCTCCGGCATGGGGGTAAGCCGCGTGCATATTTCGGGCTTCATGATGTCAAGGCCCGCAACGAGGCTCGAAAGGCTTTTAACCCTGTTTTTGAGCTGAGCCGCGGACCGCATCCCCAGCGCGGTCGTCGCGGCGGTCACTAAAACGGCTCCGATTATTTTAAGCACATTAAACCTCCAGATCATGAACGGAGCAGACGCGCTCCCCGTTTCTTTTTTCTATCACGACCGCCTTTTTGAAAACTCCTTCCGCGAGAAGCTCACGGTATAGGCCGCGCCGCCGGAGCTCGTTCAAATCCGCGGCGTGCGCCGTGGCGAGCAGCCCTACGCCGCAGCTGAAGGCGCTCGAAAGCGCCTTTGCGTCGCGGGGCGCCGTTATTTCGTCCATAGCTATGATTTCGGGGTTCATTGTCCGCAGCAGAAGCATCACCGCCTCGTCTCTGGGACAAAGCGAAATCACGTCGGTCCTCACGCCCACATCCATCTGCGGTACAGCGCCTCGCATCGCGGCTATTTCCCCTCTCTCGTCCGCGAGGGCGACTCGAAAACCCTTATCGGATAAAAGCCTTACGATGTCGCGCAGAAGCGTCGTTTTCCCCCCGCCGGGCGGCGAAATTATGATTGCGGAGGAAAACTCCTTTTCCGGGGCGAGCAGGCGCGCCGCCGCCTTGCCGCAGTCCTTTATCTCCTTGGCTATGCGGACGGCGAGAGAGGACACGGAGCGCAGTCCTTCTATCGCTCCGTTTTTCACTATTGCGGTGCCGCAAATGCCTATCCTGTGCCCCCCGGCTCCTGTAACAAATCCGTTTTTTATGCTGTCCGTAGCGGTGTGGAGAGAGGAGTCCGTCGCAATCTCCAAAACATCCGCCAGATTTCTCGGTGTGACCGGTTTTTCGCCCAGCCACTTTTCGCCCCACGGCAGCAGCACGCTCGGGAGAAGCCCTGCGCGCAGTCGGAATTCCTCGGCAGAGGCCTTTTCGCTTTTCGGCATTGCTTCGAAGCTCTCCCTCAGTCCCCCGGGCAGGAGGGCGGCCGCGCTCAGAAATCTCGAAATCAGGTAATCCGTTTCCATATTCACCTCTCCGCACGCTTCATCGCGGTCCCTGACTATTTATTATTTCGCTTAAAAACTATTGTGATTGTCCCGGAAAAATGCTAAAATTTCTCTTGGAAGAAAAATTTTATTATAAGGAGATGCAGCCATGAGCAAGGTATTTGATTTTCTGAAAGAGACCGGCACCTTTTATTACGCCACGGTCGAGGACTCGAAACCTGTAATCCGCCCCTTCGGCTTTGTAATGGAGTACGAGGGAAAGCTCTATGTGGGCATGGGCAAGCATAAAAACTGCTATAAGCAGACGATAGCCAATCCCAACATAGCCATCTGCGCCTGCAACCCGCAGCGCCAGTGGATCCGCATAAGCGGAAAGGCCGTCCCCGACGACCGTCCGGAGGCCGTGGCAAAGGGCTTCGAGTACTTCCCGCATCTGAAAAACATCTATAACGAAAAGACCGGCTTTGTGATGGGACTTTTCTACATAGAGGACGGCGTGGCCGAGCTCAACAACGGCAACGCCCAGGAAATTATAAAATTCTGACCCTCCAAAACACAAAAACCTGCCCTTTGGGGCAGGTTTCAGCTTGTCAAAAAACTTGTTTACAGCAAGAAAGCTTCGCAGAATTTCCGCCGCGAATGGCGGAAACAAGTCAAATCTGTCATTTCCGGCGGCGTGTACGTCGGAAATGGCACCTCTCATGACGGGCGCGGCAGAGCGGACGTCATGTAACCCCCTTGTCAAAAAAGCCCTTTGGGCTTTTTTGACAGACTGCAAAAACCTGCCCTTCGGGGCAGGCTTTTTAAGATGGTGATGCTTTGTATTTCAAAATTCTC
>JAJUGN010000063.1 GCA_029265975.1 Clostridiales bacterium | reverse complement strand
TGTTTACAGAAAAAAAGCTTCGAATATTTTCCGCCACAAATGTAATAAACAATGTTTAATCCGTCTTTTCCGGCGGCTTGCACGTCGGAATTGACACCTCTCATGACGGGCGCGGCAGAGCGGACGTCATTTAACCCCCTTGTCCAAAAAGCCCTTTGGGCTTTTTGGACAGTCTGAAGATAATAAAGCTCCCGTTTTTCGGGAGCTTTATTATCTTATGGCGCGGCTATCCGATGATATAGTTGCTGCCGGGCTTCTGCTTGCAGACTTTTTTGAGCGCCGCGATCTTCTCCGACATTTTGTAGGTTGTCTTATATCCGCTGTTGTGGATGCCGACTATGGAAATGGAAAGCAGCGGAAAGTCCTCGTCTATACCATGCCTGTTTTTTGTGGTGATATAGCCGTTTTTGTAGTCGTTTGTGCTGTAATACCTTATCACGGACGCGTCGAAGTCCGTGACGATCCTTCTGCACAAATCCTCCAGGCTGTTCCCGTAAATGATGGCGACAAAATCGTCTCCGCCTATATGGCCTATGAAGTCCCTCTCCTCAAGTATGTTTTTCTTAAGTATTTTAACAAAATCCTTAATGACCCTGTCCCCGTTTTCAAAGCCGTACACGTCGTTGTAGGCCTTGAAGTTGTCTATGTCGAAATAGAGGAAGCTGCATTCCGATTTAAGATCGATGCACTCCTGGAGTTTCTTTTCTATCAGTATGTTGCCGGGCAGCTCGGATAGGGGGTTTATGTATTTGGCGTTGCTGACTTCCACCTGCATGGCCTTTTCCAGAAGGTCCTTCACCGTGACTATGCCGTAGTAGTTTTCGCCCTCGGTAACCGCGATGAAGTCGTAAAGGTGCTCGAAATCACGGCTCATCGCTTTTTTGGCTACCGCCGCGATGCTTTCATGGAAATCCACCTTGAGGAAATCCCTTCTCATAATCTTTTCGATGGGTTTTTTTGCAAACAGGGTGAAGCCGTAGCGTCCGGAAAGATATTTGTAAAGCTCTGAGCGTGTGATAATACCCACCAGACGCTCGTCCTCCGTGATGCAGATTCCGGACAGGGAGCTGTTTTTCTCCATCAGCTCGTATACCTGCTCCACAAGTATTTTCGGCGTTATGGATTTCTGGGGCGTTGAAATATTGCTGACGTACAGGTCGGCAGTCCTCTTGTCAAGCAGATGATTCTTCTTTGAATTGGCATCCTTTATGGTATTGACGACCTTTTCCTTGAGCGGAGCCGAACAAGGTTCAGGCTTTTGCAGGTAATAGCCCTGACCGAAGTTGACGCCGATGTCTATCAGCTTCAGAAGCTCGTTCCTTGTTTCTATTCCCTCGGCAATCAGAAAAGTGTTGGTGAGCGAAGCAAATTCGGCGATGCCCTTTACAAGCGCCTGCTTGACAACATCTTTGTCGATATCCCTTATAAGGTTCATGTCGAGCTTTATGAAATGCGGATGTATGTCGGAAATGAGATTAAGCCCGGAGTAACCGGCGCCCGTGTCGTCGATTGCAATTTTGTAGTTTTGTCTTTTGTAGTTGTCTATGGTTCTTATAAAATCGGCCACATTGTTGACGGAGCCCTTTTCCGAAATCTCAAAGACTATATTTTCGGGCGATATATTGTAGCGCTCGAGATAATCCTTTGTGAAACCCTGCTGGAATTTCGCGTCGTGCATTATATTCGGGTTTACGTTCAGAAACAGCTTGAACTGCCTGCTCATGCGAAAGACCGCTTCAATCGCGCTTATGCGGCAGAGCAGCTCCAGGTCCCAGACCATGCCGAACCTTTCGGCGCATTCAAAAAGGAAGTCGGGGCTTTCCATGACGCTGCCGCAGGGACCGCGGCTTAAGGCCTCGTATCCGTAAATCGAGCCGTCGCGGAGGTTGACTATCGGCTGAAATACTGTTCTGATTTTCTTGCCGTTCAAGACGTCCAGAAAGCTTTGCCTAAGAGAATCCTCATTTTCTTTGTATAAAATATCCATATTAGGACCCCATTTATGTATTTTTTTACAAGACACATTTTACTAATTCTTTGTAAATTACGAATTCCGGCGACGGTTAAAAATATGTAAAATTTAGTTTTCGGCAAAAATTCCGCAATAATGTGCCGAAAAATGTAATATAGACCATACTTTTTGGATTTCCGGAGCTGAAAGCCGCAAGAAGCGCGGCAAAAAAGGCGCTTTTCGTGCGGTTTGCTGCTGCCGCGCCCTTTTGCGAGTTTCGGCAAAATACGACATTATTTAAGCTGCGGTGCAAAAGCTAATAATATATAAAATAGTGTAAAAATATTGTGAAAAGTATCAATTTATTTTTTAAATTGTCGTTCGATAACAGTAATACAGAGAAAAAAATATATGGCTTTATAAGCCCGGATACATATTTATGGAAAAATATACAGAGGCGGTGGCGAATGAATATCAGAAAAACGATAGTTGTTTTTGCGGGACTTTTCCTGCTCTACATATTTGCCGCCTCAAGCGGTTCGGCCTTTCTCAGAGAGCTTGCTGGAGTAGTCTGCGAATGCGCGGCGCTGGCGCTTATATTCGCCTCGGTAATAAGATCTGAAAACAGAAAATACAGGATAAACTATGCCCTTGTCGGCGTTTCGCTGCTGTCGTGGACTTTAGCCGACATGCTGATGGCATATCACGCGCTGTGGGCTCCGGGCACGGTTTCAGGAAAAGATCTTATTCCCGTGTTCTATTTCATCTCGACATTTACGGTTTTTTTCAATCTAATATTATATTCCGTTTACAGGTTCAGCAAATGGAGCGGCGTACAGCTCCTTGCGGACGTTTTGTGCATTTCCTTTTCCGTGCTTTGGAGCATATGGGTCATCGGTTTCAACAAATGTCCGGACAAGCTGGACACGGTTTTCAGATACGGTGGGGCCGGGGCGGCTAACATAGCGACGGACATAGCTCAAATAATCCTGATTTCCATTCTGTCCATATCGATAAGGAAGGACAGACTGCCCCCGTTTCTTCGCCTGATCCTGACGGCCGGATTGGTTTATTCCCTGACAAACCTCGGCCAGTACTATCTATATTTTAATAACCTTTACGTCCCGTTTGGGATTATTGAAGCCGTCTATGTCGCTTCGGCGCTTGCGGCAGCGCTTGCTACAAGAATGTATTACATACGATATCCGCAGACGTATGATTTCAAAGAAGAATTGTACTGCAATATAGGGCACCGCAAAAAGGGCGTTCTCCTGCTTCTGGCTCCGCTGGCGGTGCTGCTTTTCAAAGGCTTTGCAGCGCTGGATATCGTCATTCTTGTGCTTGTAACGGCCGTTCACAGAGCTTCAAGCGAGTACATTCAGAACTCCGTGAAGAACAAGGAGCTTCTTGAACGCGAAAAAAACCTGAATCTGGAGCTTGAGCTTCGGATATCGGAAAGAATGCGGGATCTTGAGGAGAAAAACAGCGAGCTTATGAGCAAAAATGAGGAGCTTAAGTACATCTCCGAGCACGACCAGCTTACGGGTCTTTATAACAGGGAATTTTTCATGCGCGAGCTGAAAAATAAGATAGACTCTCTCAAAGACGGCCAGAAAATCGCCCTGGTGCTCTGGAACGTGGACCGGCTTAAAGGTATCAACGATACTTACGGGCATTCAATAGGCGACCGCGTCCTTATGATAATCGCCGAGCGTGTCGGTAATATATGGGACGAGTCGGCACTGCTGTCGCGGCTCGGAGGCGATGAATTTGCAATCGCCATCGAAAGGGATTTTACGGACGGAGATTACGAACGCATCGGCAAAGAAATAGTTGCGGTATGCGGAGAGCCGGTGCGGATAGGGCAGTATTCCTTCAGGGTTTCCGTAAGCCTCGGAATGTCTGTTTACCCTTACTGCGGAGGAGGCGCTGAGACGCTGCTCAAAAACGCCGGCATAGCGATGCACCACGCTAAGGAACGCGGCTGCGGCAGCAGAATTTTCTTCTACAGGGACATCGATCTCGCAGTCAAGCGCAGGGACATGATAGGCACATTCCTTAAAAACTCGGATTACGACAGGGAATTTTATTTGCATTACCAGCCGCAGTTTGCGGTTTCCGACGGGCGGCTTGTGGGCGTCGAGGCCCTGCTTCGCTGGGACTGCCCGCAGCTTGGGCGAATTTCTCCGGCGGAATTCATCCCGATAGCGGAAAAGGAGAACCTCATCATCCCGCTAGGCGACTGGGTCGTCGAGAACGCCGTAAAGCAGATATCCTCATGGAACCATTCCTTCGGGACCAACCTTAAAATGGGCATAAATATTTCTCCGAAGCAGATAAACCAAACGGATTTTCTGGACACAATAAAGGCCTCGATCATGCGGAACAACGCCTTCGGGGGATGGATAGACATCGAAATAACCGAAGGGGTCGCCCTGGATGACGAGGCGACGGTCTCAAAGCTGAAGGAATTTTTCAAAAGGGAAGGGATATCGCTGTCTCTTGACGACTTCGGCACGGGCTACTCATCCCTCGGGTATCTCAACATGCTCATATTCGACAGAATAAAGATAGCGAAGCCTCTTACGGACAAAATAACTACGGACGCCTCGAGCGTCAAAATAGTCTCCTCGATAATTACTCTTGCGCGGTCTCTGGACATACTGACGGTTTCGGAAGGCGTGGAAACTAAGGAGCAGTTCGATATCCTGAGCGAGCTGGGCTGCGACCAGATACAGGGTTTTTATCTGGGAAGACCGATGACGCCGCAGGGCTTCTTCTATACCTTCATGGTGAGGGACTACCAAAAGCGCGCAAACAGGTATATGTGACACTGAGAACATAGTCAGCCGAACAAATTTCCAAAACCGCCGCTTTATCCAAACGCTTCCGTTTCCTCATTGGGGAAGCCTGAACTTCTCGTCCGCCGGGGAGCTGATGACGAGCATCTCTCCGGTCACGGGGTGCTTGAGCCCGAGCAGGCTCGCGTGCAGCCCGAGCCTCTTGAGGGGGCTGCCGTGAGCCCCGTACTTTTTGTCCCCTGCGACAGGATGTCCCAGCTCGCTTAAATGGACGCGTATCTGGTTTTTTCGCCCGGTTTCGATAATGACGCGCAACAGAGAATAGTTTCCGTTTTCTTTTATAACCTCGTAATTTGTAACCGCTCTTTTTCCCTGTCCGGTCTTTGAGGAATAGACGAGGTGGGAGCGGGTTTCGGCAAGCAGGGTGTCGCAGCGCCCTGCTTTCTTTTCAAAAACGCCCTCGCAGACGGCCAGGTACTCCCTCGTGATTCCGCTGTCCCAGGAGCTCTGGAGCTTGTCTCGGAGCTCCGCCGATTTAGCGAAAAGCAGGACGCCGGAAGTGTCGCGGTCAAGCCTGTGAACGACGTAAACCGGCGATATCCCGCTGTCGCGCAGGAGCCTTAAGGCGGTTTTTTCCTTCTCGGTGTCTGTCGCTACCGTCAGAAGTCCGGCCGGCTTGTCGACCGCGAGAAGAAAATCGTCCTCGTACAGCACCTTGAGAGGGGATTTAGGGGCGCTTTTCTGAGCCAGCGCGATTTTCACCGTCTGGCCTGGTTTTACGGGGAAATCGAACCTCGTGGTTTTATGCCCGTCGACGTAGATAAGCCCGTGTTCGAGATAAGATTTCAGCTTCCCCCTCGGAATGCCGCAAAGCTCGCTTCGCACCACGTCCAGAAGGCCGCCGCATTTTTTGGACTCGAAAACTATGTCATTTTTCATACTCTTGTGTTCATTATCCTTTTCCAGACATTGATAGCACACCATATTCTAACACATTTTCCGCTGCCGTAGAAGAAACATGCTCTGCGTGGCGTTTCATAAGGCTTGTGACATAATCCGCTTGTTTCGGCGAGCGCGGGCTGGTATAATATCTGCGAAAAATCTAAGGAGGAAAAGTCGCAGAACATGTACGACGAGCTTACGGAAGTTGACATACGCAAAATGCAGGAGGAGATCGATTACAGGGTAAAGGTTCTCCGCCCTCAGATACTCGAGGACGTGAAAACGGCGAGAGCCTTCGGCGACCTGAGCGAAAATTTCGAGTACAAGGCCGCAAAACAGGAGAAAAACAAGAACGACAGCCGCATAAGATATCTTGAAAGAATGATAAGCACCGCCAAGGTGATCAAAGCCGACTCCAAGGAAAACGAGGTCGGACTTTTCGACAGAGTCGAAATCTTTTTCGAGGAGGACGACGAGACTCAGACGATAAGGCTGGTCACCACGCTCCGCCAGGACGCATCCAAGGGACTTATAAGCAAGGAATCGCCTCTCGGGAAGGCTCTTTTAGGGCGCAGGGCGGGGGACAGGGTCCTTGTAGAGGTGAACAAGGATTACAGCTACCATGTCGTGATACGCAGCGTCGAAAAGGGCGGCGACGACGAGAGCCTGCCGATAAGAGGATACTGAATAAAAAAGCACGGCCGGGACCGTGCTTTTTTCTATGCGTTAAAACGGCAGGTTCATGCCGCCCGTAAGCTTGGACATGTTCTTTGCGGATTCCTCCTCGGCCTTGCGCACGGCCTCGTTAACCGCCGCGACTATGAGATCCTGAAGCATCTCGACGTCCTCGGGATCCACCGCGTCGGGCTCGATTATAACGGATATAAGCTCCTTTTTGCCGTTTACGGTGGCCGTGACAACGCCGCCGCCGGAGCTGGCCGAATATTCCTTTTTTTCAAGCTCTTCCTGCATTTTCAGCATTTCCTGCTGCATCTTCTGAGCCTGCTTTATCATGTTCATATTCATTCCGCCGCCACCGCCGCCGAAGCCTCCGCCGTAGCCGCCGCCTCTGAACGCGCCTTTTGCCATATCGCATCTCCTTACTTGAATGTTATTATATCGTTGAATTTGCTGAGCGAGTCCAGCTTGTCCGCGCTAGGGCGCGGTGCGCTCTGCGCATCCGTAATGACGAGCTTCACCTTGCGCTTCAGCGTATCCTCGGCCGCGCTCTTTATCGCAGCCGCTATTTCCGTTTTGTTTATGGTGCTCGCGGCAAGGGGGTTTTTTACCCGGACCGTGATGGTTTCTCCATCCACGCGGCCCTCGGCATGGACGGCTTCGCCGACGAACATATAGTCGGTCATATGAAGCCTCGGACGAAGCGTGCTGAGTACGGCCTCCCATTCGCCGCCGGAAGATGAGGGCGCGGGATTTGCAGCCTTGTTCTCCGCAGGGCGCTCCGGCTCAGTATCGGGCATACCGGAAAGGCCCTTTTGAGCTTGAGGCCCGTGTGGGGGCGGATTTTCCGCCTTCGGAGCTTCGGCCGCAGGGGATGGTCTGGTTTCCGCAGCGATTACGGAGGCGGGTGCGGATGGCGCGATAAGGGCATCGGCATGAACATCCGACGCCTCCGCAGAGCAAAGGCGCATGAGGCAAAGCTCCGCGGCGATTTTGCGGTTTCCGCCCCTGTTCATATCGGCAAGAGCGGCCTGCACGGTTTCCAAAGCCGCCATAAGACGCTTTGCCGGCAGCTTTGATGCGTATTCACGGAGCGTTTCGGCGTCATAGCCGCCGCTTTGCAGGTTCCAGCCGCCCTTCGGGGCTATTTTGGTTATAAGTATGTCCCTCTGAAGCGTCGAGAGCTCCTCAAGAACGGACTCTACGTCCTTGCCCTCGCAGTAGAGCCTGTCCAGTATCGAGAGCGCGGAGGCCGAATCGCCTTTCAGCGTTGAAGCGAGCAGGTTTTCCGTTTCCGTTCTCCCCGCCAGCCCTATGGACTCCAGAACGTGCTCGGCGCTAATATCGGCCCTCGAGGAGCACTGGTCCAGAAGTGATATGCCGTCGCGCATCGAGCCGTCGGCAAGACGGGCCAGAAGCCCTGCCGCCTCTTTGCTGAGATTAAGGCTTTCGGCGGCGGCAATTTTTTCAAGCCTCTCGGAAATGACGGCGGGCGGCAGTCTTCGGAAGGAAAATCTCTGGCATCTTGAAAGCACAGTCGCCGGAACTTTGTGCAGTTCGGTGGTCGCGAGTATGAACATAAGGTGCTCGGGCGGCTCCTCCATGATCTTGAGAAGCGCGTTGAAAGCGTCCTTGGAGAGCATGTGCACCTCGTCTATGATGTAGACCCTCTTTTTCACC
Organism: Clostridiales bacterium; assembly: GCA_029265975.1. Taxonomy (GTDB): domain Bacteria; phylum Bacillota; class Clostridia; order Oscillospirales; family Oscillospiraceae; genus DUPK01. The sequence goes on along the minus strand of JAJUGN010000063.1, from coordinate 654 downwards.
GCGCCGGGCGTATAGAAAGCATCGTCGCGCAGGGCGCGCATATCTGATACGCCGTTATTTGAAGCCGCGTCCATTTCGACGACGTCGAGTATGCTGCCGTTTTCTATCCCGACGCAGGAGGGGCATTTGTTGCAGGGATTTCCGTTTTCCGGTTTCTCGCAGTTGACGGCTCGGGCGAAGATCTTGGCGCAGGTAGTTTTTCCGGTTCCGCGGGTGCCCGTAAAAAGATAAGCGTGGGTAAGCCTTTCCAGAACTATCTGGCGTCTCAGCGTTTCGACCACGCTGTCCTGGCCGACGACGTCGTCAAACGTCCTCGGCCTCCATTTTCTGTATAGAGCCTGATACAATCGCCGATCCCCCTCTCCGCCTTTTGGCGCAGGGCAGGGCCGCACACCCGCCTTTGGCAATTATGATATGCCCGTTACCCCCGCAGCCAGCTCGGAAACGGCTGCCTCGCGGCACACGGAAGCTCCTGTTTAATGCTGCTAGGTTCCCCTCCTGACATGGTTCGCAGGTTTCCGTTGCGCAAGACCGTCTCTTCATCGCCGCTTACGAAGGTCAGGCGGCACATCACAAAGCCGGGGGCGGGAAATCATCTCTGCTATAGCGGATTGCAGATACAGGGCACCGCTGACTCCCCGACCAGTGCGGCCC
>JAJUGN010000006.1 GCA_029265975.1 Clostridiales bacterium | reverse complement strand
CGTTATACAGCTGCACCATCTGCTTTTTGAATTCATCTGTGTAGCTTCGCCGCTCTCTTTTTTCTGTCATGGTATTTCGTCTCCTTTGCTTTATCTTACCATGACCCTAATTTTTCTGTCCAGTTAAGTGTAGACGATCCAAGCACCTACTTTGCAGTGTTTAGTTCTGTACCGACAGACCACAATGAAACTAACCCAAAAATGGAAAAAGCCGAAAACCCCTGTCCTGCAAGGATTTTCGGCAAAAGAAAAAGTTCGATAGTTTCAGATACTCTCGTATCAAAACTATCGAACTTATTTGGTGCGGATGAAGGGACTCGAACCCACACGCCTTGCGGCACAGGAACCTAAATCCTGCATGTCTGCCAATTCCATCACATCCGCGAATTTCATTTTGTAAAATTGGCTGTTAAGCGTCAAGCCGAAAACCTTAGTAATATTAACATGCCGCCATATATATGTCAATAAAGCAGAGCGGAATTTGGTACACATGATTTTAACATAAAATATCTCGACAAAGCGCCGGAATTATTGTATATTACCTCATATACAGAGAGAGGGGAAGCAGTATGAAGGAAACATTTGTAACGCTTGAAAAGCTTAAGGAAATAGACAAGACCTATTCAACGCCTTATCATTTATATTATGAAAAGGGAATACGCGAAAACGTGCGGGATCTTAAAAAGGCCTTCGCATGGAACAAGGGTTTTAAGGAGTTCTTCGCGGTCAAGGCAACGCCCAATCCCACCATACTCAAAATCCTCCACGAGGAAGGCTGCGGTTTGGACTGCTCGTCATATACCGAGCTGCTGCTTGCCGAGAAACTTGGAATTACGGGCGGGGAAATCATGTTTTCCTCCAACGCTACGCCGGAGAGAGACTTCCTCAAGGCTTCCGAGCTTGGCGCCATAATCAATCTCGACGATTATACCCATGTTTCTTTCCTCAACCGAATAGCAGGCATACCTGAGAAGATATGCTGCCGCTTCAACCCGGGCGGTACATTCACGATAAGCAACGAGATCATGGACAATCCCGGCGACGCTAAGTACGGAATGACAAAGGAGCAGATGATAAGGGCATACAAAGAGCTGATGGCACTCGGCGCCAAGGAGTTCGGCATCCACGCATTTCTGGCGAGCAATACCATCTCAAACGAATATTACCCTGAGCTTGCGAGGGTGCTCTTTGAGCTCGCGGCTGAGATCGCGGAAAAAACCGGAGCGAAGATTACCTTTATTAACCTTTCGGGCGGAATCGGAATCCCGTACAAGCCCGAGCAGCCCGCAAACGATATTTTCGTGATAGGGGAAGGTGTGAGAAGGCAGTTCGAGCGGATTTTGGAGCCGGCAGGCCTGGGGGACGTTTCGATTTATACAGAGCTCGGGCGCTTCATGCTCGGTCCCTATGGCTGTCTCGTTGCCAAGGCTATCCACGAAAAGCATATATATAAGGAGTACATAGGGCTTGACGCCTCGGCCTGCGACCTGATGCGCCCCGCGATGTACGGAGCGTATCACCATATCACGGTAATGGGCAAGGAGAACGACCCGGAGAATTACCGTTACGACATTACGGGCTCGCTCTGCGAAAACAACGACAAGTTTGCTATCGACAGGTGGCTCCCGAAGATAGACATAGGGGATTTTATTGTGATTCACGATACCGGCGCTCACGGCTACGCGATGGGCTATAATTATAACGGAAAGCTCCGTTCCAAGGAGCTGCTTCTCCGTGAAAACGGGGAAGTAAAGCTTATAAGAAGGGCCGAAACTCCGGAGGATTATTTCGCAACCATGATATTCGACTGAAAGGCTACGCCGGGCGGTCCGCAATAATCCGTTGCGGACCGCCAAAAAAGCCTTGACAAGAGTCGAAAATTAGGTATAATAGTTTTTGCGCCTAGCGGGATTGTGTAAAGGTAGCACAGCAGACTCTGACTCTGTTTGTGAGGGTTCGAATCCTTCTCCCGCTGCCATATTTAGAGCCTGTAATCTCAACGGTTACAGGCTCTATTTTTCACAAAACAGTCCGTTTGCAATATAGTTTTCCTCTTCAAGATTTTTTCTCGTTTTATGGTTTCAAAATAGCTCCTTGCATTTTTGACGGCCTGCTGCGCCATGTAAGCGGATTCTCAAATAACGAGGCGATTTTGACTCCGGCGCTTTAACCTGCATAGTCTTTGCCACAATGCCAGCCTTTTATCAGCAGCATAATTGCAGAGCTGAGGCCGCGAATACGCGGCCTCATTTTTTTGCGTTTTTTGAGGCACCTCCGTCGGCGTTTAAGTCAAAACCCGCCTGTTTCAAGGCTTTGAGAACCTTTCCGGCGCTTTAATTACGTCGCCAATTGTCCACTGTGTTGTTGAAGGGATTTGTACTACGATATTGTAGTAATACCGGCGGCAAATACTACGATGAATGGAGTGACGGAGTGAGTAAGTACGGCAATCTAAGCGTCAGAAGCGCAAGGGAAAGGCTCGAGGCAATCTACGGGGCAAAGGATTTCCTGCGGAGCAATCAGATGGAAATGCCGGATATGTTCGGCTATTATCAGAGGCAGATTGAAGATTTAAGTCAGGAGGAGGACGAGCTTAACTCGTGGCTGAAGGCTAACGGTAGTGAGTTTGACGGAGAAGACTACGACGACTACGACGACGAGCCTTATGACTGCGGTGCGGCGCGGGACGAAATTTCGCACTTCAACGATGATTTGTACGGTGACAGTGACGATAGTTGCGAGCCTGTTATTGACAAAAACAGGGAAAATCCGTATAATCAGAACAAAAGTACCGATTATGAAATCGGGCAAAAAGGCGATCAGGGCACAGGCCGCACCAATACGAATTTTTCCGGCGGTTTCCAAACAGATCCCGTAAGCGGGAAAACGTATTATGTATTCCCCGACGGCATGCTGACGCCGTTGTCAGATCCGGGCTTTGACAACGGCGGTGCTGAAAGCACGCGGAAGGAAAGCAAAAAGGCCCCGCTTTTGGGGCAAATATATACGGATCCGGACAGCGGTGAGTTTTATCACATTGCGCCGGACGGAAATCTTACGCCGATGAGCGGGATGGAGAACGCCTCGGAGGAAGAGGCGGCTGCGAATCCGGTCCGGAGAGATTATAATGAAATCCGTGCGGCGCCGGACTACGCGGAGAAGTCCGCTGCGGTGACGGACGGAAAGAACGGCAGCCTATACGACTACATAAACGATATAGGCGAGACTAGAAACAAAATATATAATGATCCCGGATCCGAAAACAACTGGTACGGAATATATGAGTACATGTCGCCGGAAGAGGTGGGAACTTACAATTATCTCTGTGCGACTTCGGGTACGGAGGAGGGAGAAAAGTATTTAAGAAGCCTCGGGAATACGCCGAATGGGCGTCTTGGGGCTCAGATAGCGGAATCCGCCCGGGACAGCACCGGAGCCCAGGTGATGTACGGTTTTTTAACTGGTCTTGACCGAAGCCTGGGCGGCATTTCCCGAGCGATTCCCGGAAACGAGGACTACAAATCCCCTCACGAATACGCCAGGGAGCTTGTCCGGAGCAATTTAAGGGACGCGGGCGGCGATGTATTTGGAAATTCGTATGCACAGGTCGCTTTTGACGTATTGGATAACGCGGGCTATGCATTGCCGGGGATAGTGACATCGTGCATTACTGGCGGTCTGCTTTCCGGTGCGGGCGCGGGCGCGAAAGCGGCAGGCCTTGCCGGCGCCTTGGCGGGGAATGCCGGAATCGCCGCTCTCACCGCCAAAGATGTGTATAGAGGACTTAAGGAAGATGGCTACAGCGATGTTCAGGCGGGTCTGTACGCCGCGGCTTCCGCGGCTGTGAATGGGACGATGCAGGCGATGCTCGGCGGCGTTCCGGGGCTCAGCATTGAAAAAGGCGTTGTTTCCGGCGCGATTAAGGGGATAAGCGGCGGGATTTTGCAGGCGGGTGCGAGAATCGGGATAAACGCGCTGTCGCAGGGCGCGGTGCAGGCGATGCAATCGGCCGTATCGGACCTTTTGGAGTGTGCGATACTGGGCGGGGAGTCCGGCGTCGACTGGGAGAAAGCCGGCTATCAGGCCGTATTGGGCGCTATACTGGGCGGCGGCATGACGGGCGTGAAAGAGGCGGTCAAGGCCGCGGGAGGGGCGCCTGACCGTGCCGGGAACGAGCCTGCCGCAGCATGGCAGCCGGAGAAAAACTCGAGCGTTGGTGCGAAGGAAATAGCTTTAGAAGATAGGTCTGGCATCACAAAAGAATTAGCAAAGACATCTCCCGTAATAATCCCAAGTAATGCAATTATCAAGTCATGCACTAAAGCAGGAGGATATGATCAAATAAGCTATAAATGGACTGATAGCGAATACAAATATGAAGCACGGTGGCATACAAAAACGCCTGGTGCACCTACGGGACAAGGCAACACATGGGTAATTACTAGAGTAACTCCGGGAACGGCAACCGGTAAAGCAAGAAAAGTACATATTTTGGCTGGCGATAAATGGGTAAGCAGATTTGAGTGGCAAGCGGCTATTAATGCATATAAAAGCGGGACAATGACTACCGCTCAAGAAGCAATGCTAAAAGCGGGACATTGGTTAGTGCCATAAAATGTGAGGTGAAATATAGATGGATAAATTAATAAGAAATTACTATGATGGCTTTGAAGGTGAGCCTGAAATAAAATTTATAATAGGTGCCGATAAGGGAGAGCGCACAGTTGTAAGCATTTGGGATGGGTATTTTGATGATATAATGCGTCAATTCAAACCTATGGATTCCGGATGGGAAGGACTGGCATATTATTATCATCTTGCTATAGGGTGGGAAAACGGTGAACCTTGGGAAATACCTAATATTTGTTCAGCATTAGCAGAATTCCAAATCATAGATCCAAACAAATTAGAGTTTAATGTATCCGGTGAAGTCTTATCTGTAATTTGTGATTTACTTGCAACGGCTATAAAAGAAAATAAGAAGGTATGGATAGACAAGGATTAAATTTAGCTTACATTGCAGCACGGCACAGATCCTTGTGATTAATAGAGCGCTTTCCTCCTGGTGACCTAGCCTAAGTTTGAAAAATAAAGAAAACATCAAATTTTCTTCAATTTCCTCAGCATTGCTCAGTTTTAAGTTGGATTGCAATTTTTCAGCCGAAATGGAGCGTAGCGCGATAAAGAGGATAAGCGGCTGGATTCTGCATCCCCGGGGCGAAGATCGGGATAAACGAGCCGCCAGCGGGGCAACGGGAGAAAAGCCCGAGCGTTGGTGCGGAGCCGCAGGAAAGCATGTGCGCGCCCCGCGGCGATGCCGATAGAGCGGGGAAGGTACTTAAGTTTTCAGAATTAACATTAGACGAGAAAATGAAGATAGCTCAAAATTATATGACAAAGTCTCCCATTGAGATTCCGGTAAGTGCAACGATAAAGACATCTTCAAAGACTGGATATGAGCAAATTTTATATAAATGGAGAGGTGCAACATATAAGTACGAAGTGCGATGGCATACAAGGACCCCGGGTGCTCCTGCAAATCAGGGAAATACATGGGTAATTGAAAGAATTACTCCTGGTAGTGGAGCAATTCCACCGAAATCGGAAATACTGTGCGGAGGCCAGTGGATCAGTAGATTTGAATGGCAGAAAGCGATAAAGGCTTATCAGACAGGCACAGCAACTAAACGGCAATTGCAAATACTGGAACAAGGGCATTGGAAGGAGTAAAGATATGATAGATAATAGTTACAATAAAGGTTTTGGTACAGAAAAGGAAGTCATTATCTATTACACAGCCCCTCAGGGAAAAGAAGGATATGAGTTGTGGGATGGTTATTTCGAGAATCTTTTGAGAGGTTGTTATAATGATAAAATCGTAAAAGGCGGTATTCTTTATGGGTATATGACGCAAGGAGAATGGTTCGATGAAAGCCCGTGGAAAATAGAAGACCTACGTTTAGCGCTTGATGAACTAAATATGTATTCTGAAGAGAAAATTCCGGAAATGCGTATAATGTTTGAGGAGTTGCGAGATATACAACAAAAATTACTCAGTCTATTTAATTATGCTTCCGAACGCGGATATGAAGCTTATATTGAGTATAACTAGCGTTATAACAGACGGCTCTGAAGGCCGTCGCGTTAGTGTTTTTTGCTCTTATATTTATCTGTTAAATTTACTCTATATAATTAGCAGTCACCTGATCTTTTGCCGCTGGATTAACACTATACATACTTATTACCCGCCTTACAGCCTGACGTGCGTTGCGCCGGGGAAGCGATGCTTCCCCGGCGCTTTAACCATATAGTTTTCAGCCCCGCAGTTCATGGCCGGTTCGGTATGTGATAAAAGCCAAAATATTCGCTTTGGTATGTAGCCAAATCATCTACCTCTGCCTTGACGCAACTTGCGATAACAGCCGTAATAACAGCGTGTTTTCCATCTGTATACTAATACTGGACTGCTTTCTAAGGATTTCATCTCGCAAAGAAGCCCCGTATCAGACCTAAAACGTAATCCTCAAACCTCAAAGCCGCGGAAAACGCTTTGGACACAGTGTCCAGGACTGGCGGCAAATAGTCCCTGAAGACCGTGGCAAACATAACTCCGGTAAAAGCGGCGATTAAGAAAATGAAAAGCACGCCGCGCGCAAAAAAGCTTTTCTGCTTTTTGCGGCAGCCTCCCAGGGCCCAGATAATAAGCAGCAGAATGTTTAGCCCGGGGATAAGCAGCAGAACAATAATTCCCATCCAGCCAAGCGACGAAATGCTTTCATCACCGCGGGGCTCATATCGGCCATTGGCATAGGCTTCCGGACGCTCAGCATCCCTGTAATCCCCATTATAAACAGTCGGCTTGAACTCGAGGTCAAATTCGGGAGGCTCGTCCTCATCGGAAGGAACGCCGTTAGCGGCGGGAGCGCCTTCAGAAGCGCGAATATTGTTTTCCTGTATTGCCTTGGCATTTTGCTCAGTGCCGGCACCGGTTTCGGGAACGCCGGAAGCTTCCGCTTTGTCAGAGAATGCGCCGGCCGCGGGCTCGGCGTCTTTCGTCGTATCCTCTTCGCCGACAAAAGTCCTAGTTTTTGCTGAGGTAACGTATTTGAAAATCAGCTTACGCGAATTATTATCCTTTTCCGCCCCTTCATCTTCGTCTGAAAAATCGATACCCCTTTCGGGGGAGTACAACCTGATTTTTTCCTCCGGCCTTTGCTCCGGCTTCGACCCTCCGAGTTTTTCTTTGGGATCGTCCGAAGCTTTATCCTCGGTCAGGTGCTCGGTGTAAAGGGACTTAAGAGCCGAGAGGATTTCATTCGACGAGTAAAGCTCGGAAAGCTCCGAAACGTCAAGAGACTCTATATCGTTTTTCGAAGGCCTGAAATACATTAAGCTTCCGGAATCCAGCTCTTTTACCACCACCTGGTCCAGAGCCTTGCCGTAAAGCTCAATGCGCTCGCCGCAGTTTTTGCATACGCTCAGGCCGTCCCCGATTATGCCCCCGCATTTCGAACATATCATAAATCAAAGCTCCCCAAACAATCATCTATGAACAATTATAATTTACCGTTATAAAAAATGATAGCTTTAATTTTAAAAAAGTATTGAAACCTGGGTTTGTTTGTGTTATATTCTAGTTAGAACTTATGTTCGATACCGAGGTGATAAATACGGATATTTCAGAAAAGCTTGCGATACTGGGCGCCGCGGCAAAATATGATGTGGCCTGCACATCCAGCGGCGTGGACCGTGCCGGCAGAAAAGGCGGCGTGGGCAGCACCGTGGCCTCTGGAATATGCCACAGCTTTGCCGCCGACGGCCGATGCATTTCGCTTCTCAAGGTTTTGCTCAGCAACTCATGTGTTTTTGATTGCAGCTACTGCGTGAACAGGCGAACGAACGACATAAAAAGGGCCTCTTTCGAGCCGAGGGAGCTTGCTGACCTTACTATGCAGTTTTACAGGAGGAACTATATAGAAGGGCTTTTTCTAAGCTCCGCCGTAATAAGAAACCCGGACTACACCTGCGAGCAGATGATAAAGGTTCTTGAGATACTGAGAAATGAGTACAGGTTCATGGGATATATCCACGCGAAGGCGATTCCGGGCGCCGACGAGCTGCTTATAAGGAGAATAGGGCTGCTCGCGGACAGGATGAGCGTGAACATTGAGCTGCCTTCGCAGAAAAGCCTGCAGCTCCTGGCTCCGGACAAAAGCAAGGAAAAGATTTTGAATCCTATGAGGACCATACAACGCAGCATTACGGAAAGCCGAACAGAGCTAGTGCGGTACAAGAGCGCCCCCAGATTCGCCCCCGCGGGACAGAGCACGCAGATGATAGTCGGGGCAAGTCCCGAAACCGACTATCAGATTTTGACGCTTGCGGCGGCGCTTTACAGAGGATACGGCTTGAAAAGGGTTTTTTATTCGGCCTATATTCCTATGGTGGAGAGCAGAAATCTTCCGGCGCTTACGACAAAGCCGCCTCTTTTGAGGGAGCACCGGCTGTATCAGGCCGACTGGCTCATGCGTTTTTACGAATTTGAACCGTCCGAGCTGCTTGATGAAAAGAACCCGAATTTCAATCCCTTTGTGGATCCGAAGTGCAGTTGGGCTCTTTCTCATCTTGATCGCTTTCCGGTGGAAATAAACAGCGCTGAGTATGAAACGCTCCTCAGAATACCCGGGGTCGGAGTTAAAAGCGCAAAGAAGATTGTCGCCGCCAGAAGGAGCGGGCCTCTTGATTTCGAAGGGCTCAAAAAGCTGGGGGTCGTCCTTAAAAGGGCTCAGTACTTCATACTCTGCAAGGGGAAAGCCATGGAGGGCGTCAGGCTGTCGCGCGAAAGCATACTGCGGGGGCTGATGTCGGACAGGAGCATGCAGCTTCTTGACGGTTTGGCAGGCGAGCAGCTTTCTCTTTATGATAATGAAACGGTTACAAGGGCGGATGTGATAAAATGCCTGACAGGTCAGATGTAGTGTACAGCTACGACGGCAGTTTCAGGGGACTTATGACCTGCGTATACGAGAGCTTTTACGCAAGGGAGATCCCCGGCAATATTGTAAGCTGGAGTCACGGACAGGCTACACTTTATGATGTGAAGGAAATAAAAACGGACAGCGAAAAAGCCAGGAAGGTAATGAAAGCAATTTCCGAAAAAATCTCGGGAGAGGCTATGACCTTTGTCTATCACGCGTTTCTGACCTGCCTATGCGGCAGGGAGGCGCATATTTTGGACTTCATTTATCTGGGCTTCAAATACGGCAGGAAGGTCATGCGCATGCTCACCGACGAAACCGTGTATATTCTGAACAAGGCGGTCGGACATCTGCTTAACGAAACCGCGCTTCTTCGCGGTTTCGTCCGATTTTCGGACTTCGGCGGCGGTCTTGTCGCCACGATCGAGCCGAAAAACAATGTGCTCCCCATTCTGAAATACCATTTTTTAAGCCGCTATCCCCAGGGCTTTTTTCTTATCCACGACAAAACTAATTCGCTGCTGCTTATAGCGGACAGGGGGAAAAGCCGCATAATAAGCGTGGACGGCTTTACGCCGCCCTCCGCTGAGAGCGACGAGCTTCGCTACCGCGCCCTCTGGAAGAGCTTTTACGACACGATCGCCGTAGAGGGAAGGGAAAACCCTAAGTGCCGCATGTCGCACATGCCGAAACGCTATTGGGCAAATATGACTGAAATGTCAGATCGGCAGGGAAGAGGTCTTTTTCTGGAGCGCGGCCTGATTCCGGAAGGGAAATAGTTCATTTTTCTGCATTGTATGATATTCTATAAGCGCTTTATAAGTGTTTTATGCAGCATAATTACTCGTTAAATAGCTGTGACGCTTTATTGATTGATATGGAGTGGATTATATGATAAGAGAAGCGACAAGAGAAGATTTATCGGGTTTGCTTACGCTCTATGCGGAGCTCCACGAAAATTCTATGCCGCAAATTGACGGCAGGCTTCTTAAAATATGGGAAGAGATGCTGTCGGACAGCAAATGCCATATAATTTTAGCCGAGGAGGACGGGAAAATTGTATCCTCCTGCGTTCTTGTCGTTATCCCGAATCTTACGCACGGCCAAAGGCCGTATGCGCTCATCGAAAACGTAGTCACAATGAAGGATTACCGAAACCGGGGATTTGCCACAGCCTGCCTTAACTTTGCGAGGGACGCAGCCTCCGCTGCCGGCTGCTACAAAGTGATGCTTCTAACCGGCTTGAAGCTTGAATCAACGCTTCGGTTTTATGAAAACGCGGGCTATAACCGAAACGACAAAACAGGCTTTATCCAGTGGCTTTAACCTTCGGAATCGTGGCTGCAGGGTCTTGTTGCAGTAAAAGAAAACGGCGGCAGGGTATAATTAAACCCTGCCGCCGACAGACTGTCGAAAAAGCCCAAGGGGCTTTTTCGACCAGGGGGTTACATGACGGCCGCTCTGCCGCGCCCGTCATGAGAGGTGTCATTTCCGACGTACACGCCGCCGGAAATGACAGATTTGACTTTGTTTCCGCCATTCGTGGCAGAAATTCTGCGAAGCTTTTTTGCTGTAAACAAGTTCTTCGACACGCTCACGGCGGCAGGGTATAATTAAACCCTGCCGCCGAAAATCTTGGCTTTTATCCGAAAAGCGCGTCGTTCATATCGTAAATACGGGGCGTTTTCTGCTTTGCGATGTATTTTGCCGCCCTGACGGCGCCCGCAGCGAAGACCTCGCGGGAATAAACCGTGTGCTTGAACTCTATAACCTCGTTGTTTCCCGCGAAAATAACCTCGTGTTCACCGGGGATAGTGCCGCCGCGCACAGCCGAAATGCCTATTTCGTTCTTGCCGCGTTCCTTTCTTACGCTTTCTCTCTCGTAAACATATTCGGGAGAGGAATCCAGACCCTGCGCCGCCGCGTAGGCAAGCATGAGCGCCGTACCGCTGGGCGCGTCGATTTTTTTGTTGTGGTGACGCTCGACGATTTCGATGTCGAAGCCCGGCCCGAGAGCCTCAGCCGCCTGCTTTACAAGGCGCATAAGCAGATTGATGCCTATAGTCATATTGGCGGACTTGAATACCGGAATCGATTCCGCCGCCTTATTTATCATCGCCATATGAGCGTCGGAGTATCCGGTGGTGCAGAGGACCACGGGCAGCCTGCGGGCCTCGCAGTAGGAGAGAAGCCCGGGAAGAGCCGCGGGATTCGAGAAGTCGACTATGACGTCCGCGCTGCCGCCGAACTCCATGGGGTCGGAATAGACGGGGAAGTCGGAGAGCTTAACGGGGTTTATGTCAAAGCCCGCCACAACCGTAAGCTCCTCGTCAGCGCGGCAGGCGGCCGCGACAAACTGGCCCATTCGCCCGTTGCAGCCGGAAATAATAAGCTTTATCATCAAGCCTCACCCTTTTCTATGTAGTTTTTATACCTTGAAGCCCTTTGCGCGCATAGCCTTTTTCAGCTTTTCAAGGTTGGCGGGCTCCATTTCGCAGAGAGGCAGGCGAAGCTCGCCGGCATCCATCCCTACAAGGTTCATGGCAGTCTTGATCGGAATCGGATTGACCTCGATGAACATGGATTCCATAAGCTGCACATATTCAAGGTGCAGCTTGCGGGCGGAAACGAAATCCTCATTAAGCGCATACTCGCATATTTTAGCGGTAAGCTCCGGCATCAGATTGGCTATCACGGAGATGACGCCCTTTGCGCCGAGAGACATCATGGGAAGCGCGTCCGAGTCGTTGCCGCTCCAGAAATAAAGGTCGTCGCCGCACATCGACATTGCGGTATTGACAAGTGTGAAGTTTCCCGAGGCTTCCTTGACGCCGTTGATGTTGGGGTGCTTTGAAAGCTCGTAATAGGTTTCGGCGGTGAAGCCGCAGCCGGTTCGGCTGGGCACGTTGTAAAGTATGATTGGGATGTTCACGCAGTCCGCAAGAGTGGTATAATGCTTGATAAGCCCCTTCTGTGTGGCCTTGTTGTAGTAGGGCGTAACTATAAGCAGCGCGTCGGCTCCCGATTTCTCGGCGTGCTGACAAAGGTATTTAGACGCCATGGTATCGTTGCTGCCCGCGCCGGCTATTACCGGCACCCGTCCTTTTGTGTGCTTTACGCAGAAATCGACGGTTGCGGCGTGCTCCTCAAGAGACTGGGTGGCGCTTTCGCCCGTGGTGCCGCAGATGATGATGGAGGAGGTTCCGCCTTTTATCTGAAAATCTATAAGCTCCGCGAGCTTTTCAAAATTAACTTTTCCGTCCTTGAATGGCGTGACTATCGCAACGCCGCTTCCTGTGAATACCGGTGTCTTCATATTATTATCCTCCAATTAATCATTATGATGATCAAATATAGTTTTCCGCGCAGAGCAGTTCCGCGAGCAGAACCGCGCCGCCTGCTGCCCCTCTGAGGGTATTGTGCGAAAGGCAGACAAACTTGTAGTCATACTGGGTATCCGGGCGCAGGCGTCCTATGGATACCGCCATGCCGTTTTCAAGGTTTCTGTCAAGCCTGGTCTGAGGTCTGTTCTCTTCCTCGAAGTAGTGCAGGAACTGTTTCGGCGCCGTCGGAAGGTTGAGCTCCTGGGCCCTGCCCCTGAAGGATTTCCAGAGCTTCAGTATCTCCTCCGTTTCGGGCTTTTTCCTGAAGGACGCGAACACCGCCGCCATGTGGCCGTTTGAAGCGGGAACCCTGATGCACTGGGCCGTTATAGAGGGGGAATCCGCGTTTACTATGACTCCGTTCTCGACCTTTCCCCAAAGCTTCATAGGCTCGCGCTCCGATTTTTCCTCCTCGCCGCCTATATAGGGGATCACGTTGTCCAGCATCTCCGGCCAGGTGTCAAAGGTTTTGCCGGCGCCGGAAATGGCCTGGTATGTGCATACGAGAACCTTCTCTATGCCGAAATCGCGCAGGGGGTGAAGGGCCGGAATATAGCTCTGCAGCGAGCAGTTAGATTTGACCGCTATAAAGCCGCGCTTTGTTCCGAGACGTTTTCTCTGGGCGTCGATAACCTTTATATGCTCGGCGTTTATCTCCGGAACCACCATCGGAACGTCGGGAGTCCAGCGGTGGGCGCTGTTGTTCGAAACGACAGGGCACTCGAGTTTTGCGTATTTCTCCTCCAGGGCCTTTATCTCGTCCTTCTTCATGTCTACCGCGGAAAAAACGAAATCCACTTCCGCGGCGATGGCCTCGGCGTCGGCTTCCGCATCCTTTACAATGATGCTTTTATACGCTTCGGGCATGGGGTTTTCAAGAGCCCAGCGGGTTCCGACCGCGTCCGCATAAGATTTGCCCGCGCTGCGGGGGCTTGCTGCGATTACCTTAAGGTCGAACCAGGGGTGGTTTTCCATCAGCGACACAAAGCGCTGTCCAACCATTCCCGTTCCCCCGATTACTCCAACTCTATACTTTTTCATACTGTACCTCCGGCTTGTTTTATTGTATTGACTCAATATCTGACAGAGTTTCTATGGAAAATATTAAATATCGATAAAATAATAATCAGCGGGTTGAAAAACCAGCTGATTTTGTAATATAATGTCCCCATCGGTTCGACGGAACCTATATTTCAAAAGCAGTTAGCTCTCCATCCTCAGGATGACAGTCGAAGGGCTCTTAACCCTTAGACCAGCTCATGCGGTTCCGATCCCGCCTGAACTTCGGCAGCCTTCCCTTTCTAAGCGGTTCGCCGGACACCGGAGTCCTCGCCGCTTATAATTATTAAGGCCGCGCCTCTACGCTGCAATTATTTTAGCCATATTATCACGCGATATTGACTGTGTCAATATTATTTTATTTATTATTTTCGTTTTTGCCAACAAGAATTTTTCAAATACATAAAGCGGAGTCAGTTACATGTCAAGACTAATTAAAAAAATCCTTCGAGCTTCATTTTTCATTCTGACCTCTTTCTCAATCCTTGCCGCAGGCGTTCCGAAGGCCGCCGCGTACACAAATCCGATAACAACCCTCAGAATCGGTTTGTGCTATGAAGGCAACGGGACCGCCATGTCCACGCTTAAGCTTACCAATGTTGTGGGCAAGGGCTTCATCTTCGGCAGCTTCGACGCTTCGAGGAAGTTTGTTAAAAACGCGGTTACCGGCGCCCAAGGCCTCAGCTCCATAGACTTAAACGTCAAAAACGGCGTTCTGGTCGTTACGAACCCTTCGAACAACTCCGTCATTTACCAGGCCGCCGCCGACGCGCCTACGATCGCGATTATGCCTGTCGACAGCGGAACGGCGAAATCCGTCACGGGCACAAACTGGAGCTACAAGTACTACGGAGGCTTTGAGGTCACCGCTCTGAAAAGCGGCAAGATGCAGGTAATAAACGTGGTGAATATCGACGACTATGTAAAGGGCGTAGTACCCGTGGAAATGTCCGCTTCGTGGCCGCTTGAGGCTTTGAAGGCGCAGGCGATGTGCGCGAGGAATTTTGTCGTGAACCACATAGGTTCCCACGGGGATTTCGACGTATGCGACACCGACCACTGCCAGGTGTACGCGGGAACCACGTTTGCGACCGCAAATTCCGACGCCGCCGTGGACGGCACGGCCGGCAAGTATGTGCTATATAATGACAAGCCTTGCACCACATTCTTTTATTCCTCAAACGGCGGGGCGACGGAGTCCAGCGAAAACGTGTGGGTTACCGCGCTTCCTTATCTTGTGGCAAAATTCGACGATTACGAGCAATCCGTAGACACCGGCAAGAGCAGCTGGACATTTACATACACAGCCGCCGAAATAACCGAATTGTTAAAGAAGAACGGTTACAGCATCGGCACCGTCACCAGCATTACCCCGACTTATACCTCGGTGGGCAACATACTATCACTTACGTTCAGCGACGGCAAAACCACCGTAACCGTAAAAAAACAGGAGGCGGGAAACATACTGTGCAGCTCCGCGCTCGGTAAATACACTTACAGCCAGCGCTTCACAATAACCGGCTCCTCGAGCACCAGGACGGGGCTTTTTATCAACAGCGCCTCAAATCCGCTCGAAAGCATATTCTCGACCTTCGCGACCGGGGGGGACGGCGGAGTTTCAAAGGTAGCCGTCGATTCCGGCAAAATTTCAGTTATGACCGGAAGCGGTCTGCAGACCATCGACTCTTACGGAAGCGGCCGCACGCAGACCGGCGACACTTTTGTTGTAAACGGCTCCGGCTGGGGGCATAATGTGGGTATGAGCCAGTACGGCGCAAAGGCAATGGCGCTTATGGGCAAGACCTACGAAGAGATTATAAAATACTACTTCAGCGGAGTTACGATTGGATGAAGAAAAGCGACTTTTACTTTAACCTGCCGGAAGAGCTGATAGCACAGACGCCCGTTGAAAAACGCGACCATTCGAGGCTCATGCATATAGACAGGGTCTCCGGAAAGGTAAGGCACCTGCATTTTTACGATCTGCCGAGCCTTATAAGGCCGGGCGACTGCATTGTGCTGAACGACTCGAGGGTCATACCCGCAAGGCTTTTCGGAAGGCGGGAAAGCGGAGGCGCGGTCGAGGTCGTTCTTCTGAAAGACAAGGGCGGCAGCGTCTGGGAGTGCCTCACGAGGCCAGGAAAAAAGACCGCGCCCGGCACAATCCTGACCTTCGGGGACGGAGAGCTGAGAGCAAGGGTGCTTGACAAGGCGCCGGGAGGAAACAGGCTGATTGAATTCATTTACGAGGGGATATTTCTTGAGGTGCTGGAAAAGCTCGGCAAGATGCCCCTGCCTCCTTATATTAAAGAGGAGCTGATGGACTCCGAGAGATACCAGACCGTCTATTCCAGGGAGCCCGGATCTGCGGCGGCTCCGACCGCGGGCCTGCACTTCACAAGTGAGCTTCTTCATGAGCTTGAGGAAAGGGGAGCGTCGCTTGCATATATAACGCTGCACGTCGGGCTGGGAACCTTCCGGCCGGTCAAGTGCGAAAACGTAGAGGACCACGAGATGCACGCCGAATACTGCATAATCCCGAGAGAAGCCGCCGACAGGATAAACGCCGCAAAACGAGCCGGGGGCAGGATAATATCCTGCGGCACGACATCCTGCAGAACCCTCGAGTCGCGCTGCGGAGAGGAGGGCCTGGTGCGTGAGTACGCCGGATGGACGAACGTCTTTATATATCCGGGCTACCGCTTCAAATGCGTCGACGGGCTCATAACAAACTTCCACCTTCCGGAGAGCACCCTTATAATGCTTGTTTCGGCCTTTGCAGGGAGAGAAAACATTCTAAGGGCGTATGAGGAGGCTATCAGGGAGCGGTACAGGTTTTTCAGCTTCGGGGACGCGACGATAATAATTTGAGCGGACGGGACAACCGTCCTCCTTTATACAAAAGTATATACAAAGGTGAATATATGTTTATACTGAAACGTACCCAGGGCAGGGCAAGGCTCGGCTCGTTTGAAACGCCCCACGGAATCGTCAGGACGCCTCTTTTCATGAACGTCGGCACCCAGGCCGCCATCAAGGGCGCTCTTTCGTCGGAGGATCTTGAGCGCATAGGCTGTCAGGTGGAGCTTTCAAATACCTATCATTTGCACATAAGGCCCGGAGACGAGCTTATAAGAACACTTGGCGGACTTCACAGATTTATGGACTGGAACGGCCCCATACTTACGGACAGCGGAGGCTTTCAGATATATTCGCTCTCAGGGCTCAGAAAAATAAGCGAGGATGGGGTAAGGTTCAGTTCCCATGTGGACGGACGGCATATATTCATGGGTCCGGAGGAGAGCATGCGAATACAGTCCAATCTGGGTTCCGACATAGCAATGGCTTTTGACGAGTGCATTGAGATACCCTCGGAGTACGGCTATGTCAAAAAATCCTGCGACCGTACCTACCGCTGGCTTGTACGATGCCGTGACGAGCTTGAACGCCTGAAAAGGGAAGAGGAGACGGTCAATCCGGGACAGGTGCTGTTCGGTATCAATCAGGGCGCGACATATAAGGACTTGAGATGCGACCATATGGATAAAATCGCGGAGCTGGATTTGCCGGGCTATGCGATAGGGGGGCTGGCCGTCGGGGAAACGGCCGAGGAAATGTACGATACAATTGAATGCGTGGAAGAGCACATGCCCGCAGGTAAACCGCGCTATCTTATGGGCGTCGGGACGCCTCTTAATATCATAGAGTGCGTTTACAGAGGCATAGACTTCTTCGACTGCGTTATGCCCGCCAGAAACGGCCGGCACGGCAGGCTATACACATGGAACGGCGTAATTAACATCAAAAACAAAAAATACGAGAACGATCCGCTTCCTGTCGACCCTGACTGCTCCTGTCCCGTGTGCAAAAGATATTCGAGGGCGTATCTGAGGCATCTTTTCAAGGCTGAGGAGATGCTGGCCATGAGACATGCGGTTATGCACAATCTTTATTTTTATAACGAATTGATGCAAAAAATACGTTTTGAGCTTGAATTTGGTGATTACGGCAAATTCAGGCGGGATTTTTATGAAAAATTTTCTTATCCTGAGTAATTATTCTTGTATTTTTATGTGATAACGTATATAATAACAACATTAGGCATTTTTTCCGCCGAAATATTACAGGAGGTTCAAAGATGGAACAATACACTTATTATATCTTTCTTGTGGGCATGGTCGTGGTTCTTTATTTCCTCATGATCCGACCCGACAGCAAAAAGAGAAAAGCCATCGCTCAGATGAGAAAAGAAATCGCCCCCGGCGACGAAGTGGTAACGATCGGCGGAATAGTTGGCAAGGTCATCAACGTTGACGGCGATACTCTCGTTATCGAGACCGGAGAGGACAGGGTGCGCATCGAGATAAAGAACTGGGGCGTTTCCACAAAGAACGGCTTTGATCCGAACGCAAGACCTGTTCCGAAGAAGGAAAAGGAAGGCAAATAACCTCTTTCTTTGTTTAACACAATGATATTTTAGCCCTCGGGAGCAGAAGGTGGTATATCCACTCCGATATCCGGGGGCTTTTTATTATTTATTTTTTTATTTTTTCAAATAAGGGTATGCAGAATTTCAAAAAAGACCCGATAAATATTGTGAAAGGAAGTATGAGAAAAATCTCTTAAGAAGGTTGTGAAATAATTTGGAAAAAATCAGAATCGTTATAGTTGACGACTCGGCGTTTTCGATTGCTTTCATCAGAAATATCCTTGAGTCAAACGGCTACGAGGTCGTGGGAGAGGCGGGCTCGCTGGAAGAGGTGAAAAGCGTAGTAAAAGAAAAAAGACCTAATCTGGTCACCATGGATATGACCCTGCCGGGTACGGACGGTCTTGAATGCACGCGCGCCATTCATGAGATCGACGACGGCATCAAGGTTATAGTGATAAGCTCAATGATGGACGACGAAATAGTCGCCAACGCGAAAAAAAACAAGGTTTCGGCCTACATTCAGAAGCCCTTCGACGCCGACGAGCTTATAATGATGATCACAAGGGTGATGGCAACTGAGGAGCTTTACCGTTATCTCCAGAAAGAGTATTTTCCTGTCTTCAAAGAGGCCTTGATGGACGGACTTAACAAAATGACCAAGACTCTTCTCACATATAAGGACGAATACCCCTGTTCAAATGAACAGCTTTCTGAAGGATTGTCGATAATTATTGGCATAATCGGCAAGTTCGCCGGCAGAATGCTCATCGACATCTCCAAAGAAACGGCAAACAACGTCGCAGCAGCGGTTTTCAAAAGAGATCCTAAGAGCAGCGACGAGATGGTGGCCGCGCTTTCCGAATTTGCAAACATCATCGCGGGAAACGCCTGCTCCATATTGAACAGGAAGAATAAGGCCCTCGGGCTTCGAGTTGCACCGCCATCCATTCTTACCGGCGACAGCGTGCTCATATCGGCGCCGAGTTTCACTACTATGACGGCAGTCGCGGAATCGAGTCTCGGCGGATTCCTGCTTAACGTCGGCTTTACAAAGGGGGATGCGGAATGGATGCAAAATGCGTAAATCCGTTTATAGATTCGTTTACTACGGTAATGCCGCAGCTTGGATTCTGCGATATAAAGCTGGGCAAGCTCTGCGCCAAGACAAATGAGGTCTCCGGTTCCGGAGTAATCATAGTTCTTGGTCTTGTCGGAGACGTCAGAGGCAACGTAGTATACATGATGGAGACAGAATCGGCCAAAAAAATAGCTTCCACCATGATGATGGGGATGCCGGTGGAGGAGTTTGATGAAATGGCAGGAAGCGCCGTTTCAGAGCTGACGAATATGCTGACCGCGAACGCGGCCACATGTTTTTCCAATATAGGAATAAAAATTGACATTTCCACGCCCACCATGCTCAAGGGCGAAAACGTAAAGGTGAAAATGAGCTCGGATCAGATACTCTGCGTCGAGCTTATCGCGGACGGTATCCCTGTCGAGATAAATATTTCCTTTGAAAATTAGATAGGTTTTCGTAACAGCTCCGTTTTCAAGCTGCAGCCGCCTTATTTAATAATTTTGATGGAATTTATTGCCCTCCCGGCGAATATGAATGTGGTACAAACCATATTGAACCGGGAGGGCATAGTCATGCGTAGAAACGGTGAAAAAAGAACCGAACCGAATATATTCCTTAATGCGGCCATAGGAGGATTGACCGGCCTGGTGTCGGCGATGATAATGCTTCTTATAGTTGCGGTTTTAACCTCCATGGATAAAATTCCGTTAATTTACATGAAGGAAGCGACCATGCTTTGCGTGGGGCTGGGAGCTATGTTTGCCTCATATTCCGCGTCAAGTCGTCAGAAAGGAAAGGCGCTTTTAACAGGAGCCGGAACCGCCGCGGCTATGTTCCTACTTATTCTGGCGATCTCAGCATTTGCCAGAAGCGGGGCGTTGACCGGAGCGATGACTCCATATGTATTATTAGCCGTTTTCATCGGCGGCCTTCTGGGCGCCGTATTGTCGGCGCGGTCAGCCGGCAGGCGCTGAACTCAACTAAAGTTAAATTTTACAAAAGCATGTAAAATCGGATAAAAATAAGCTTGGCTGTGCAAATATGGAAGTTGACATAATAATTTGTACGCTTCTCTATATATGGAGTTTCCGCAAATCAAGGCATACAAAATCTTGATTTATCAACCCGCGCGGGCAAAGATATGGAGCTGCAGGTTGCGTGGTTGACATAAATTTGTTTACATAATATTTTGTCATAATGTACAAAAATTAAAAACCGTCTTATTTTGGCTTGATAATCCATAATCGTTGTAATATATTAATTATCAAAGAATTTTTCGTTAACAAGTTATTAAATCCGCCTCTTGTCCATATCGTGTTATGGGGTGAATTTAATGCTCTTGAGAAGTATTCGTTTTAGCTTACGCTCCGATCGCCTGATGTCCGCGGGGTTTGCGGTCTGCGCGTCTTTTTTCTTTTTTGGCGCCCTTATCGGCACCGTTTCGGCAAATTATATACCGCCCGACAGAGTATCCGATTTGAGAGACTTGATTTTGGACGGATCCGGCGTCTTATATGGCTGCAAGAACCTCTTCGGATTTTTCCTCGCCGCCGTTCCGTTTCATTTCGCCGCTTTTCTGCTGGGTTTTGCGGTTCCGGGTTTTTTGCTGATACCGCTGCTTTCCTGCCTTAAAGGCTTTTTTATAAGCTTTACCGCGGCTGCGTTGCTTCGGGCTCTCGGCAGAGGCGGGTTTTTGATTGTCTTTTCCGGGCTTGGCCTGCCCTGTTTTATTTCTCTGCCCTGCTTTTTTATTCTCGCGGTGCAGTCATTCAACGCTTCACTTGAACTGGCCTCAGGGGTTTTGAACCGCAATTCACTGCGCTATGTCTATGATAGGGCCTTTTTCCTGCGCAGCGCGTATTGCTTCGCCGCGATGTTTTTATCAGCAGTAATAGAGGTTTGCGTACTGCCTCTTTTTGTCTCCCTTATGCTTCAGTTTCATTAATTCCCGGAGAGGAGAGTCAAGCTTTGACTGATTCTGTTTACGTTAATAATTTTGAACGCTATCTGGAAGATGCGAAGCATGTTTCTAAAAATACACTCCTTTCCTATGTCAGAGACATAAACCAGTTCGACAAATTTATAAAAAGGGAGAGGCTTCCCGGCTTCTCTGCGATAAACCAGAAGCAGGCAGAGGCATACATATTCTGGCTCAAGAAAAACGGAAAATCGGTTTCCACCATCTCCCGCTCCATAGCTTCCCTGAGGTGTTTTTACAGATACCTTTACACCATAGGCGTGACCAAAGAAAACCCTATCGACAACATAATGCCGGACAAGCAGCAGAAAAGGCTGCCTCAGATTCTAAGCGGCGCGGAGGTGGAACGGCTTCTGGAGCAGCCCGAGTGCAAGGATGCCAAGGGTTACCGCGACAAGGCCATGCTGGAGCTTCTTTACGCGACAGGCATAAGGGTCAGCGAGCTTATCGAGCTTCGGGAGAAGGACATAAACCTTGACGTAGGGGTAATAAGGTGCGAAAGCAAGGGAAAAGAGAGGTTTATACCTATGTATCCGGTCGCAATCCGGGCTCTCAACGATTACCTGACCCACGCAAGGCCGCAGATGATAGCTGATCCCAATGAGTCTGTCGTATTCGTCAACGTAAACGGAGAAAAAATGTCCCGTCAGGGTTTCTGGAAAATAATCAAGTATTATCAGGAAAAGGCGCACATCGAAAAGGATATCACTCCGCACACCCTGCGGCATTCCTTTGCGGCGCACCTTCTGGAAAACGGGGCCGATTTGCGTTCGATACAGGAGATGCTCGGGCATGCCGACATATCCTCGACCCAGATTTACGCGCAGCTTGTGAAAAACAAGCTCAAGGACGTCTACAACCGGGCTCATCCCAGAGCCTGACCCGGCAGAATATCAAAGCAGGAGCGCACACTCCTGCTTTTCCTGTTTTGTGACATAAATTTCCCGTGTTGCAATAAAAAAGATTTGTGGTAAAATTTTATCTGTTGGGAGGCGCGAAGATTGATAGTGTTGGGTTTTGACCCGGGGATAGCAACTGTGGGCTTCGGGATTATCAGCTCAGAGAACAAAATTCAGCTTCCCGTTCGTTACGGAGTAATCACCACTCCGTCGGATATGCCCCTTTCGCAAAGGCTCGGATGCATATATAACGACGCCATGCAGCTTATAGAGACTTTCAAGCCGGACGCAATAGCCGTCGAGGAGCTTTTTTTCAACACCAACCTGAAAACCGGCATAGCCGTTTCCCACGGGCGCGGCGTACTGCTTCTGGCCGGCGTGAACATGTCCGTCCCCCTTTTCGAGTACACTCCGCTGCAGGTCAAGCAGACGGTCGCGGGCTATGGTCGCGCGCAGAAGGCTCAGGTAATGGAGATGGTGCGCAGGCTTTTAAGGCTCGACGCCGTTCCGAAGCCGGACGACGCGGCCGACGCTTTGGCCATAGCCCTGTGCCATGCCAGGAGCGCCGAATCACTTCTGAATACGATCGGAGGACCGGACACATGTTCTACTATCTGAAAGGGGAGGTTGCATATATCGGGCCGAATCTCGCGGTGATAGACTGCGGCGGCGCCGGATATGCCTGCCATACCACAGCTAACACCATTTCCTTCCTCAAGACCGGCGACAAGGCGAAGCTGTATACATATTGCCATATAAGGGAGGATGCGTTCGACATCTACGGCTTTTTTACGGAGAGCGAGAGGCGCTGCTTCGAGATGCTCATCGGCGTGTCCGGAGTCGGGCCGAAAGCCGCTCTTTCTATCCTGTCTTCAAACACTCCCGAGAGCTTTGCGGCTTCGGTTATAACAAACAACGAAAAGTCGCTTACTCTGGCTCCGGGAATTGGGAAAAAAATTGCGCAGCGGATAATTTTGGAGCTCAAGGACAAGCTTGCAAAGGATTTATCCGGATACCCCACTTCCAATACCTTGCCGGTGCTGAGCGGAGCGTCTCTTTCAAAGGCCTCAGACGCGGCTTCCGCGCTCGCGGTGCTCGGCTATTCGCAGAGCGAAATATCCTCCGCGCTGAGCGGAGTCGATATGGAAGCGCCGCTTGAGGATGTTATAAGGCAGGCACTCAAGAAAATGCTGAGATAGAGGGCGCAGAAATGGCAATAGATTATTCGGAAAAATTCGAGCCGATTGTTACCACCTCGCTTATTTCGGAGGATGAGGGCGAAAGCTCGCTGCGCCCAAGAACTCTGTCTGAGTATGTGGGACAGGAAAAAGCAAAGCAAAATCTATCAGTTTACATCGAGGCCGCCAAAATGCGCGGCGAGCCGCTCGACCACGTCCTGCTCCACGGCCCCCCGGGGCTCGGCAAGACCACTCTGGCGTCGATAATAGCGAACGAGATGAACGTGAATATGCGTATAACCTCGGGGCCGGCCATCGAGAAGCCGGGCGATTTAGCCGCGCTTTTAACCAATCTCAACGAGAACGATATACTGTTTGTAGATGAGATACACCGTCTTAACAGAGCGGTCGAGGAGATACTGTACCCTGCGATGGAGGATTACGCCCTGGATATTATAATGGGCAAAGGGCCTTCCGCCAGCTCGATACGGCTTGAGCTTAAGAAATTCACGCTCATTGGGGCGACCACGCGCTCAGGGCAGCTCTCGGCTCCGCTCAGGGACCGTTTCGGGGTGGTGGAGAGGCTCGAGCTTTACACAACCGAGGAGCTTCAGAAGATCGTGGAGCGCAGCGCCAGGATACTAGGGATAGGAATAGATCCGTCCGGCGCGAGAGAGCTTGCCGCGAGAAGCAGGGGGACTCCGCGTATAGCGAACAGGATGCTCAGGCGCGTCCGCGATTTCGCGCAGGTGCTAGCAAACGGCGTCATCACCAGAGAGGTGGCCGATGAAGCCCTTACGAGGCTCGAGGTTGACCACTGCGGACTCGATTCCATAGACAGGCGCATGCTGCGCAGCATAATCGAAAACTACGGCGGAGGTCCGGTGGGCCTCGAGACCCTTGCGGCGACAATAAACGAGGAAACGGTGACCCTCGAGGACGTCTACGAGCCTTATCTGCTTCAAAAGGGTTATATCACAAGAACTCCCCGGGGAAGATGCGTTACCAGAAAGGCTTACGAGCATCTGGGGATTGCATTTATTGGGCAGCAGAGCCTGGATATGTGACCCGGGGTCGGCGGCGAATGACGCCATTAATCATGCAGCGCCTTTGCTCCAGCCGTAACCCCATTCCGGCCGGAACGCTGTATAGCTTATATCAGGGCGCAAAATAACGGAGGTTATATTAATAATGGGTTTACTTTTTGGTACTGACGGTATCAGGGGCGTGGCAAACAGGGATCTGGATTCAAAGCTTGCCTTCAACATAGGCAAGGCCGCAGCAATAGCTCTTTCAAACGAGAAGCACGGACGCCCTCTTTTTACGATAGGCAAGGACACCAGGATATCCTCAGACATGCTGGAGGCCGCTTTGACCGCGGGGCTGTGTTCCGCCGGAGCCGACGTGCTGCCTCTCGGCGTCATTCCGACGCCTGCCGTGGCTTTCATCACATCTGCAGCGCGCGCGGACGCCGGAATTGTGATTTCTGCCTCTCACAACCCTTACGAGGATAACGGTATAAAAATATTCAGCTCGGAGGGCTTCAAGCTTTCAGACGAGCTGGAACAGCGAATAGAGGATTATGTGCTGTCCGGAGAGCCTCTCCCGGAAAAGACAAACGGAGACATCGGAAGGGTTCTCTCAGGAGGCGAGGAATGGGCCGAGAAATACATAGATCATATTGCCGGCTGCAGGGAAGGCGACATAAGCGGGCTCAAGGTCGCGGTAGACTGCGCAAACGGCGCCTCGGCCCGCACCGCAAAAAGGCTTTTTTCGAGATTTGACCTGGACCTTAAAATAATAAACGACAAGCCCGACGGCACGAACATAAACCGCAACTGCGGCTCTACCCATCTTCACGCCCTCTCGGAATTCGTGGCTGAAGGCGGCTTCGACATAGGCATAGCCTTTGACGGAGACGCGGACCGCTGTCTGATCGTAGATGAGAAGGGCGGCGTTGTAGACGGAGACCGTATAATGGGCATCTGCGGGCGGAGGCTCAAGCAGCTCGGGAAGCTGAAAGGCAACACCATAGTTGCAACCGTCATGTCGAACCTGGGGTTCCATAAGTATGCTAAAGACAACGGCATAAACCTGCTCTGCGCAAGCGTCGGCGACAAGTATGTGCTCCGCATGATGCAGGATGGCGGATACAATCTCGGCGGCGAACAGTCTGGGCACCTGATATTCCTGGACGATTCCACAACCGGGGACGGACAACTTGCGGCGGTAAAATTTCTAAGCGTGCTGAGCGGCTCCGGCAAGTCCGTTTCTGAGCTTGTTTCCGAAATACCGAAGTTCCCCCAGGTGCTGCTTAACGTACCGATCGAAGGCGGCAACGCCGTTAAAAACCGAATTATGGAATCCGAAAAACTGTTGAAGGAAATCGAAAACAGTGAAATAAATCTCGGTGACAGCGGAAGGATTTTAGTAAGACCTTCAGGCACTGAGGCGCTTATAAGGGTAATGGTAGAAGCTTCGGAAATGGAAACTGCAAGAAATATTGCCGAAAAATTATCAAATACCATAAAAAGTCTGATAAATTCTTCGAATTATTAAATAATTTTGTATAAATACTTGACTTTTATTAACGAATTATTTATAATATCTGACAGAATAGCGAGATTTGGCTGAGTATGGAAAGGTTAAAAAATCTTAGTGACGAAGAGCTTCAGCGACTGGCGGTTTCGGGCGACAGGGACGCAGAAGAAAGACTTGTTGAGAAATACTCCCGGCTGGTCAGGGCCTGTGCCCGTCCCTTTTTTCTTGCGGGCGGCGACAGCGAGGATCTGATACAGGAGGGAATGCTCGGCCTTATATATGCACTCCGGGACTATAATCCATGCGGCGGCGCTTCTTTTAAAACCTACGCCGATTTATGCATAAGGCGCAGGATTTACAGCGCAATAAAATCCGCCGCCGGCTCAAAGCATGCGCCCCTAAACGACTATGTACCCTTGGAAGCACCCTCTTTTGATGGAGAACCGCTTCGTACGGAATCCATCCTGCACGCCGCTTTCCGCAGAGAACCGGAAGACCTGCTTATTGACAAAGAGCGTTCAGACGAGATTTTATCCGACTTTGCAGTTCATTTATCCGGGCTGGAAGCCGAGATTATGGGGTTGTATCTAAAAGGCTTATCCTATCGCGAGATTGCGAAAAAAATCAATAAACCTCTTAAATCGGTGGATAATGCCGTACAGCGTGTCAGAAGGAAGCTGGCACAACTTAACTATGGCGATATCAGTCTAGGCTGAACGCATATTAAAAGCCCATGCGGCAAGATTTATGTCAAAAGTGAGGATTCAAAATGTACGAAGACAAAACACTGGTATGTAAGGAGTGCGGGTCGGAATTTGTTTTCACCGCCGGTGAGCAGGAGTTCTATGCTGAGAGAGGCTTCCAGAACGAGCCCCAGCGTTGCAAGACCTGCCGTGATGCTAGAAAAAACGCTGCTAGAGGTCCGAGAGAGTACTTTACCGCTACATGCGCAAGCTGCGGGGGCGAGGCCAAGGTGCCTTTCGAGCCGAAATCGGACAGGCCCGTATACTGCAGCGACTGCTTTGCGAAGATCAAAGAGGCTCAGTAATTTAATTGGAGCAGACTTGGGGATGCGGGGGCATCCCCAAGTTTTTATGTCGGTCGATTTGAGTGGATTTCTGTTTCTTATTGCATTTTTGCAATAAACGGTTATAATAATATCAACTAATGAACGGAGGTCATCTCAATGGATAAAATCACCAAAGATACTATTATTTCCGATATTCTCGACATAGCGCCCCATAAAGCGCCCTTGTTTTTTGAGATCGGCATGCACTGCCTCGGATGTGCCATGGCGAGCGGGGAAACAGTCGAGGAGGCCTGCGCCGTGCACGGTGTGGACACGGAAGAGTTCCTGAAGAAGCTTAACGCAGAATAGGAAATAAAAGCCGGATCCTCCGGCTTTTGTCTTTGAGATGCTTATATGAACACGATAAGGCTTTCAAACCGCCTGCTCGCGGCAGCCGAGCTTTGCGGAGAATCAGAACGCGTGGCGGACGTCGGAACTGATCACGGATACGTTCCTATTTGGCTTTTGAAGTCCGGACGGGCGCAATATGTAATCGCTTCGGACATAAACCCCGAGCCGCTGGAAAACGCAAGGCGAAACGCAGAGCTGCACGGCACCAAAAACGGACTTGAGCTTATATTGTCAGGCGGAATTTCCCATCTTCGCGCGGACAGCGCTGAAACTATCATTATAGCGGGAATGGGAGGAGAAACGATCGCGGATATCCTCAGCCGCGCGTCCTGGGTATCGGACGGGAGGCACAGACTTATTCTCCAGCCGATGACAAAGCAATCAGAGCTTATCGACTGGCTCTACCGAAACGGCCTTTTTATAAAACGCGCCCGTCTTGCGGAGGATAACGGAGAAATATATATAGTCCTGCTTGCGGAGGGCGGTTCCTCGGCCCCGCCATCAGGCGCCGCCAGAATAATACCGGAGGCTCTTATGGCCGAAAGGACTCCGTTGCTTTCGCGCTATCTGGAGCTCCATATTAAAAGGATTTCAAACGCGCTTGAGGGAATGAAAAGCTCAAAGGGAAAAAAGGATCCTGAACGCATTGCTGAGTATGAACGCATTTTGGAGGAATTGATGTTCATGAAAGGAGGCCTTCAATGCCTACGGTAAAAGATATATATTTGTTTCTCGAACAGATTGCGCCGAAAAGCATGAAGATGGATTTCGACAACGTCGGCTTTCTCGCCGGCTTTTCGGAAAGGGATGTCAGCAGAATACTGATTGCGCTCGACATAACCGACGATGTTATTAGCGAGGCTATCGAAAAAAGAGCCGAGCTAATAGTATCCCACCACCCGCTGTTCTTCGAGCTGAAAAGCGTTACGGACTCCGACAGGACGGGTAGAAAGGTTGTCCGGCTTCTCAGCAGCGGAGTGTCCGCAGTCTGCATGCACACGAATCTGGACGCGGCCGCCGGCGGAGTCAACGACAGGCTCGCCGAGGCGGTCGGGCTTGAGAACATCGGGCTGCTTTCGGCCGACGGCATAACCCCTGGCGGCCACGAATACGGAATAGGCAGGACGGGCGAGTTAAGCTCCGCGACGACAATGAACGAATTTCTGCCGTTTCTAAAAAAGGCCCTTAATTCCAACGGCCTGCGCTATCATGACGCGGGTATCCCCGTAAGGCGCGTCGCCGTAGTCGGAGGCTCAGGAGGGGGAGAGCTTTCTCGCGCCATTTCATGCAAATGCGATACCTTCATCACCGCCGATATAAAGTACGACACCTTCCTTGCCGCCAGGGAGGAGGGCATAAACCTGATCGACGCGGACCATTTCTGCACCGAAAACCTCGTTTGCGGCGCGCTGAAGTCCTGGCTGACGGAGAAATATGAAAATCTGCACATCGAAATTTCCTCCAGGCACGGACAGACTGCCCGTTTTTTCTGACAGGGAACATTAAATCGGGCGCCGTTTTTTTGCCGGCGTCCTATTTAATACGCGCTTTTACTTTTCCCTTGGTTTGAAAACAAGCGCTACCATATAGCCGAAGAATACCGCGGCGCACACCCCCGCAGCGGCCGCCGTAAGACCGCCCATGAATATACCGAGTGCGCCGCTGCTGTCGACGGCTTTTTTTACGCCCTGCGCAAGCAGGTTTCCGAAGCCGGTCAGCGGAACCGACGCCCCCGCTCCCGCCCATTCGGCGAAGGGCTTATATACGCCCACTGCTCCCAGCACAACTCCGGCTACAACGTAGGAAACAAGAATCCTCGCCGGAGTCATCTTGGTTTTGTCTATAAGCAGCTGCCCTATTAAGCAGAGCGCGCCGCCCGCGAAAAAAGCTTTAAGGTAACCGACAAACATATTGCATCCCCCTTATGTTCAAGATGATATGGAAACCGCGTGGCAGATTCCGAGAATGCTTTCGCCCTGCTGTACCGAAGTGGGAGACATCAGCGCCCCCGTTGCCGCAAAGAGAACTTTTTTCCATCTGCCGCTTTCTATTCCCTTGAGTATATGCGAGGTAAGGACGACCGCAGAGCAGCCGCAGCCCGAGGCTCCTGCCTGCACATCCTGCTCCTGCGAAAAAATCATAAGTCCGCAGTCCTGATATATTGCGGAAAGATCTATGCCGTCGTCCCTGAAAAAGTCCAAAACCACCGCGTGTCCGACGCTTCCGAGGTCGCCCGTGACTATAAGGTCGTAGTCGAAGGGGGAAAAGCCCGTGTCCTCAAAGTGCGTTTTAAGCGTATCGTAGGCCGCAGGAGCCATCGCGGCGCCCATATTGTTCGAGTCCTTTATTCCCGCATCGACGATTTTGCCGGTCGTTATGTGCGTAATATGCGGCCCCGCACCGCCCGAGCACAAAATGACGGCTCCGGCGCCCGTGACGGTCCACTGGGCCGTGGGCGGCCTCTGTCCTCCGTATTCAAGCGGGAAACGGAACTGCCTTTCCGCGGAGCAAAAATGCGAGGATGTAACCGCCGCAGTAATGTCGGCGAACCCTCCGTCTATGGCCATTGCGGCCAGAGAGAGGGACTCGGCCATCGTTGAGCAGGCTCCGTAAAGGCCGAAAAAGCCGGAAGTGGAATCCCGCATGGAAAAAGAAGATCCGATGCACTGATTAAGGAGGTCCCCGGCAAAGACGTATTCGACTTTGGAAGGCGGTATCCCGGCTTTGTTCAGGGCAAGCGAAAACGCCTGCTTCTGCATGGCCACCTCGGCCTTTTCCCATGTTTCCATCCCGAAATAGGAATCCTCGTTTATATAGTCAAAGTCGACGCAGAGAGGCCCCTCCCCCTCTTTTTTCCCAACTACGCTGGCGCGGCCTATGACGGATGGAGGGGTATTAAGGAAGACCGTCTGCTTCCCCAAATGTTTTGTACTCAAATCATCACCCCAAGAGCTTTATAAGATAATTTTTTCACTTTTTCGAATTAATATGCCGCAAAAAACAAAAAACATGTTTTTTATGACAGGGTAAACGTGCTATAATGTAGAACATACGGCCTCAAACACGCGCCTTTTTTTCAAGGCGCATCCCTTGCTCTATGCCGGGCATGATAAGCGCCGAAAAAGCGTAAGTTCACCGTTATTTTACATACAGGGACTGTACTATGCGTTATTATATTACCGATAATCAAATTGAAATATGCGATCCCCTGGATTTTGACCCCGTCAAGATATTTGAATGCGGACAATGCTTCCGCTGGAATCCGGACGGGCAGGGTGTATACAGAGGAGTGTTCAAGGGACGCGCGGCAAAGGTTTTTTCGCGCGGAGGCAAAATTTACATAAGCGGCGACGAAAACACAGCTCCGGCAGACCTCGTCGACTACTTCGACCTTGAAAGGGACTACGAGGCCATACGAAGATCGGTGTCCATCGACAGCTATATGCGTGACGCCTCGGATTTCGGAAGGGGAATCAGGATACTTCGGCAGGATCCGTGGGAGGCCCTCTGCTCCTTTATTGTTTCCCAATGCAACAACATTCCCCGCATCAAAAGAATAATCGAAACCATATGCTCAAATTTCGGGGAGCCGATCGGTTTTGACGGCTGCACTCTGTACTCCTTTCCGGCTGCGGAAACAATCGCAAGGCTTTCACCCTGCGAGCTTGAACCCCTGAGATGCGGTTACAGAGCCGAATACATAGTCGGCGCGGCGCGCGCCGTCGCCTCGGGAGCTCTCGACCTCGGATCCCTTGCGCTTTCAAGCTACGAGGAGGCTCTTAAAACCTTGAAAACCCTCAGCGGAGTCGGCGACAAGGTCGCAAACTGCGTGATACTTTTCGGTTTGAATATGCTCGGAGCCTTTCCCATAGACGTCTGGATAAAAAAGGCTCTTGCCGACCATTACGGAGACGGCTTTTCACCCTCGGTTTTCGGCGAATACGCCGGTGTTGCGCAGCAATATATGTTTTTTTACGCGCGTTCCGGAGAAAAATAGTAAACGAAAGGGTATTCCGTATTGACTTTTTGAAGGCTTGGGAGTAAACTACGGAAAATATGCATTTTCATACCGTTTCAACAAAAAAATGTCGTCCTTGAGGCGTAAGAAAGGGAGTTTACTATGAATTCAAAAGAAGTATTCAGGAACAAGATCGTCTACGAAGGCATTACGTTTGACGATGTCCTTTTGATCCCGGCGGAGAGCAACATACTGCCCGCGGATATAAACCTTTCGACAAACCTGACAAAGAAAATAAAGCTCAATATACCCATAATGAGCGCGGCAATGGATACCGTCACAGAATCGAGGATGGCCATCGCCATAGCCCGCGAGGGCGGCATAGGGATAATCCACAAGAACATGAGCATAGAACGGCAGGCTGAGCAGGTTGACATGGTCAAACGCTCCGAAAACGGCGTTATCACAAACCCGTTTTTCCTGAGCCCCCGGCACACCCTTGCGGAAGCCGACGAACTGATGGGCAAATACAAGATCAGCGGCGTTCCTATCGTCGAAAACGGCAAGCTGGTCGGCATAATAACCAACCGCGATATGAAATTCCAGGATGATTTTACGCAGCTCATAGGCGACGTCATGACCAAGGAGAACCTCATAACGGCAAGGGAGGGCACCACTCTTGACGAGGCGAAGCAGATACTGCGGCGTCATAAGATCGAAAAGCTGCCCATCGTGGACGAAAACTACGCGCTCAAGGGTCTGATTACCATTAAGGATATTGAAAAGGCCCTGACATACCCGAATTCGGCGAGAGACCAGTCCGGGCGTCTGCTTGCGGGCGCGGCAATAGGCGTGACAAGCGACGTTATGGACAGGACGGCCGCGCTTATTGAGGTCGGCGTGGACGTATTGGTGCTCGATTCCGCCCACGGCCACTCCAAAAACATTATGAGCTGCATAAGCAGGATTAAGGCCAAGTTCCCCGACGTTCAGCTCGTAGCGGGCAACGTCGCGACGGCGGACGCGACAAAGGCTCTGATAGAGGCGGGCGCAGACTGCGTCAAGGTGGGAATGGGCCCAGGCTCGATCTGCACCACGCGCGTCGTCGCCGGCATCGGAGTCCCGCAGATAACCGCCGTCATGGAGGCCGCTTCCGTCGCCTCTGACTACGGAATACCTATAATAGCAGACGGGGGCATCAAGTATTCCGGCGATATCGTGAAGGCCATCGCCGCGGGCGCCGATGTCGTCATGCTCGGCTCGCTTCTTGCCGGCTGCGAAGAAAGTCCCGGAGAAAGCGAGGTATACCAGGGAAGACAGTTTAAGGTATACAGGGGCATGGGCTCGCTTTCCGCCATGGCGAGCGGAAGCAAGGACAGGTACTTCCAGGAAGGCAACAAGAAGCTCGTTCCCGAGGGCGTAGAGGGAAGGGTTCCATACAAGGGCCACGTTTCGGAAACAATATTCCAGATGACGGGCGGACTTCGTTCCGGAATGGGATACTGCGGCACTCCGACAATTGCGGAGCTTAAGCAGAACGCAAAATTCGTAAAGATCACCAGCGCGGGTCTCAGAGAGAGCCATCCGCACGACATCTATATCACCAAGGAAGCCCCAAACTACACGGTTAACCCGCAGTAATATCTTGATAGACGGTGATTTCATGCGCATAGATGTTCTCGGCGTCGGCTTTGATAACGTCACTATGGAGGAAGCGCTGAGCATGGCGGCAGGCCTAAGGCAAGCCTATGTGGTCACCCCGAACCCGGAGATGGTATGGCTTGCGAGAAAAAATGAAGAGTTCAGGAAAGCGCTCGATGGCGCCGCCATTTCGCTTCCCGACGGCATAGGGATAATATACGGCGCGAAAATTCTGGGACGCCCCCTGAAATGCAGAGTGCCGGGCATAGAATTTGCCACGGCCTATATCAGGATCCTCGCGTCCGAGGGAAAAAAGGTTTTTCTATTCGGCGCCAAGCCGGGTGTAGCTGAAGCCGCAGCCGAAAATATTAGAAAAAGCTTTCCCGGAATTGATATTTGCGGAACCGCAGACGGCTACTATAAGGATGACGCTCCGATCATAGCGGCTATAAACGAATCGAAGCCCGATTTCCTGCTCGTATGCACCGGCTTTCCGAAGCAGGAGCTTTGGATGCAAAAGCACGCCAAAGAGCTGGACGTCGGACTTATGGCCGGGCTCGGAGGCGTTCTGGACGTTTACGCCGGAGTCGCGCAGCGTGCGCCGGAGGCATGGTGCAGCGCGGGACTTGAGTGGCTTTACAGGCTTCTGAAGCAGCCCAGCCGCATAAAGCGCATGGCAAAGCTGCCGCTTTTTCTGATGGCGGTTATTGCCGAAAGATTCAAAGGCAGGTGAAACGAACTGGGCAGGCTTATTGTTCTAGAAGGCATAGACGGCTCCGGAAAGTCCACTCAGTTCAGGATGCTCTGCGCGCGTATGGAGGCGGAGGGGAACGATTTTAAGCGGCTTTCTTTTCCGCAGTATTCCGAGCCCTCGTCGGCTCCCCTCAGAATGTATCTTTCGGGCGAATTCGGCTCAAAGCCGGAGGACGTCAACCCATATGCCGCCTCAATGCTTTTTACGGTGGACCGCTTTGCCTCGTATAAAAAAACGTGGCAGGACTACTACGAAAGAGGCGGGCTTTTGCTTGCAGACAGATACACTACCAGCAACGCGGTTCATCAGGGCTCCAAGATGCGCAAAACGGAGAGAAAAGCTTTCTTCAAATGGCTTTCGGACTTCGAGTACGGGCTTATAGGCCTTCCTGCGCCCGACACTGTTATTTTCATGGACGTTCCTACCGAATTTGCGATAGAGCAGATGCGGAAAAGGGAAGCGGATTCATCAATAAAGCCCGACATCCATGAAACCGATATCGAGTATCTGAAGAAATGCAGCGAGAGCGCCGCCGAGGCCGCCGAATACTACGGATGGATAAAAATAAAATGTATTGAAAACGGCGCGATGCGGCCGATAGAGGATATACACGGGGACATTTTCTCCGTTTTGAAGGGGATGCTATAATGGTATATGTTATAATCGGAACGGGTTTTGAGGAAATCGAGGCGCTCGCACCCTGCGATATCCTGAGGCGCGGCGGAGCGGAGGTGCAGCTTGCCGGAGTCGGCTCGAAGCGCATAACCGGAGGCCACGGGATAGAAATAGCCACGGATATCGAAGCGGGCGAAATAATAACCGAAAATGCAGATATGCTTGTAATACCGGGCGGTTTGGGCGGAGTCAAGTCCATAGAAGGCAGCGCCGTCTGCTCGGATATTATAAAAAAAGCGGCGCATGAGGGAGTGCCTCTCGCCGCTATCTGCGCGGGCCCCAGGGTTCTGGCCAAGCTTTCGCTATTAAACGGCAGGAAAATAACCTGCTATCCCGGAATGGAAAGCGAAATGACCGGAGCCGAGGTTGATTCCTCACTGAAAACCGTCGTCGACGGAAAGCTCATCACCGGCAGGGGTGCTGGAGCGGCTTTGGATTTTTCGTTCGAGCTTCTTGCATACCTGAAGGGCCGCGATGTCGCGGAAAAAATAAGAGCGGGCATTTATTATGAAGTCTGAAATGGCCGCCGAAAAGAGGAGGCTGCGCAGCGAGCTTAGGCGGCAGTACAGCGAGCTCAGCCCAGAGTATATCGCGCAAAGCGACGCCGGGATTTTTGCCAGAATTTCCGCTCTGCCGGAATTTCTGGCTTCAAAGGTCATATTTTCATATTTCAGTATAGGGAACGAGCCGGACACGCACAGAATCATTGAGCTTGCCCTTAAAACAGGTAAGACCGTAGCTTTGCCGCTGTGCCGCGGAAACGGTATAATGGACGCCGTCGTAATTAACGATCTTTCCGTGCTGAGGCCGGGAACGCTTAATATTCCCGAGCCGCCCGAAAGCTGCGCCGTAATACCGCCGGAGAAGATAGATTTCGCCGTTATTCCAGCTCTTGCGTACTCCAGAAGCGGTTACCGCCTGGGCCAGGGCGGAGGATATTACGACCGGTTCTTAAAAAACGGGAATTTCTTCACCGCAGGCATAGCGCGTTCGAAATTTCTGCTCGAAACCGTGCCCTTCGAGAGTCACGACGTAAAAATCAGATGCATAATTACGGAAAAAGAAATTGCGAGGCTCTTCTGAGCCCCGCAACCCGCTTATCACTTTAGCAGCCGCAGCCGCAGCCGCCGCGATCGCAAGAATCGTTACCGCAGCCGCAGCAGCAGAAAAGGACAACAAGGATAAGTATAATCCAGAGACAAGAATTTCCGCCGGAAGTTCCGAAAAACATAATTAATTCCTTTCTCCGCACATATAATTTCAATCGCCCTCCCACTCATAGTGCGGCACAGACGCGGGAGCCTTTCTTTTTGAAGCCTACGGAGCTTTTCGCCCGTCTGAGATATTCTATGCGCGGCCCCGAGATACGGTTACCTTCAAAGGAGTGAAAAAACATGGCAACCCCAAAAGACTGCAGCGGGGAATCGCTCGGATATGATTCCCAAAAAGCCGACCGCTCTTCATCGGATTATGTGGATCTCGACGAGCTGCTCCGCTCCATCGACAAGGAGCTCGGTGATTTTGAGGCGGTGCATGCGCCCGATCTTTTGGATTACGACATATATGAGGATATTTTCGGTGCAAAAAAAGAAAAAGATCCGAGGGTGTATTCAAAATCCTCCGCAAATCAGAGCGGGAAATCTCAGATAAGCGATAAGATGACGCAGGAGACAAGGGCCATTCCGGTCGTCGGCAGGGCGAAGGAGCCGGCAGGCGCTTCGCTTTCCGGAAGCGTCTCATCCAGGAACGACGTCAGACGGCAGAAGCCGTATGCGGTCGAAGGCGCGAACAAGGGCGCCTCGCCGAAAATTGCAAGCGGAAAAGCCCAAAAGAATCCCGGCACGGGAAACGGGGGCGGCGAAAAGAAAAAATTCCGTCTGACCGGGGTGCGATACATTCTTTTCGTGTTTATCGTGAGCTTTTTCCTGGCTTCAGCGGCATGGATAAGCGCAAACGACATTTTTGCTCTCAATAAGCCACTGGTCACCGCCACAGTCACGATACCGCAGAATTTTACGATGAGCCAGGTTGCAAGCGAGCTGAAAAAAGCCGGCATTATAGAGTACAAGCTCCTTTTCCGGCTGTTCGGGGCTATTGCCGGAGCCGAAAAAAAGATAGATCCGGGCATGTATAAGCTTACAAGCGAGCTGGATTACCGGGCGATAGTCACTCAGATGCAGGCGGGCAGCTCGGACGAGGTTGTAAAAATCACCGTTGCGGAAGGAAAAACCCTTTCCGAGATTTTCTCCCTCCTGGAGGAAAAAAGGGTCTCCAGCGCAGCCAAGCTCAAGGATGCCGCCGCAAATTATGATTTCGAATACAAATTCCTGGACAGCTCCACTCTTGGCAATGAGAGCAGACTGGAAGGGTACCTTTTCCCGGACACCTATGAATTCTATGTCGGCGAAACCGCGACCAGTGTTATTAAGAAGTTTCTCGACAACTTCAACACAAAGGTCACCGAGGATATGTACGCGCAGGCAAAAAAGCTCGGATACAGCATGAGCGACATCATAAAAATCGCATCTCTCGTCGAGAAGGAATCCGCAAACGAAAGCGAGTCCTCAAAGATAGCCTCGGTAATCTACAACAGGCTTAAAAGCTCTTCCTTCCCTTATCTCCAGATAGACGCCACCGTACAATATGCGCTGCCTGAGAGAAAGGCGAAGCTGACGAATAAGGATATTGAAATAGACAGCCCATACAACACCTATAAATACAAGGGTCTTCCGCCTACCGCAATAGCAAACCCAGGCATAAAGTCAATAAATGCCGCCCTTTACCCCGCCAGCACCAACTACTATTTCTACGCCCTCCACAAAAACGGAAGCCACAGCTTTTTCGCAAGCTCAAGCGATTTCGACAAATTTGTGAGCAGTGCTGACTATGGCGGATAGGGTTGAAATACTGGCTCCGGCGGGCGATGAAGAAAAACTGAATATGGCGCTGACCTACGGCGCCGACGCGGTGTATCTCGCCGGCAAGGCCTTCGGTATGCGCGCCTCGGCCGGAAACTTCGACGAAAACGGACTTAAAAACGCCGTTTCGATGTGCAGGGAAAAAAAGGCGAAGATATACGTCGCCTGCAATATCGTCCCCGGTGACGATGAGATAGCGCGCGCGCCGCATTTTCTTGAATTTTTGCAGGAAATAGGACCCGACGCCCTTATAATAACCGACATGGGACTCCTGAGACTTGCAAAGAGGCATGCTCCGGATCTGCCTGTGCATATAAGCACGCAGGCGGGCATAATGAATTCCGAAAGCGCCTCAATGTGGTTTGAACTGGGCGCGTCCAGAGTGGTTCTCGCAAGGGAGCTTACTTTGGACGCCATAGCCGCGATTAGGGCAAAAACCCCGAGGGAGCTTGAAATTGAGACTTTTGTCCACGGCTCCATGTGCGTTTCAATATCGGGGCGCTGCCTTCTGTCGAACTACCTTGCCGGAAGGGACGCGAACCGCGGAGACTGCGCACAGCCATGCAGGTGGAAGTATTATCTGATGGAGGAAAAGAGGCCGGGCGAGTTCTTCGAGATTTTCGAGGGCTCGGGCGGGGCGCATATAATGAACTCCAAGGACCTATGCATGATAGAGCATATTCCGGAGCTTATCGCCGCGGGCATAGATTCCTTCAAGATCGAGGGGCGCATGAAATCCGCATATTACGCCGCGGTCATTACAAACGCCTACAGGAAGGCCAGGGACGCCGTTTTGAAAGGGGAAGAGGTTCCCCGTATATGGATAGACGAGGTGCAGAAGGTCAGCCACCGCCGCTACTATACCGGCTTTTATTTCGGCGACGAGGGAAACGGGCAGTTTGTCGACGACTCGCTCTATATAAGGGAGTGGGAAATCGCCGCCCTCGTCGAGGACTGCGCGCCGGACGGGACGGCGTTGCTTACCCAGCGCAACAGGGTTTTTACGGGCGACACCATGGAGCTTTTGACTCCGGACGGTGAACCCGTCGGATTTGTTATGGGCGACATGACGGATTCGGATGGCAGCCCTATCTCCTCGACCCCGCATCCCATGATGCGATATATTGCAAAGCTGCCCTGCTTTGCTCCGAAAAATTCCATACTCAGAAAGCAAAACTAGTATACCGGAGGCATAAAAATGGAAAAACTGGGACTCAACGTACTAAGGGAAAAGTATCTGTCATTTTTCGAAAGCAAGGGGCACCTGCGCCACCCGAGCTTTCCTCTTCTGCCGCAGGGTGACAACAGCCTGCTGCTTATAAATTCCGGGATGGCTCCCCTCAAGCCCTATTTCAGCGGAGAAGCCGTGCCGCCGCGCAGCCGAATGACCACCTGCCAGAAGTGCATAAGAACGCCGGACATAGAGCGCGTGGGCAAGACCAGCCGCCACGGCACCTTCTTTGAGATGCTCGGCAACTTTTCCTTCGGCGACTATTTCAAAAGGGAAGCGACCGCCTGGGCGTGGGAGTTCGTTACAAAGGTTCTTGAAATACCTGAGGACAAGCTTTATGTCACGGTTTATCTTGAAGATGACGAGGCCTACGATATCTGGACAAAGGAGGTGGGCGTCGACCCAAGCCACGTTTCAAGGCTCGGGAAGGCCGACAACTTCTGGGAGATAGGCGCCGGCCCCTGCGGTCCCTGCTCGGAAATATATTTTGACAGAGGCCCTGAAAACGGCTGCGGCAGCCCGGACTGCAAGGTCGGCTGCGACTGCGACCGCTATGTGGAGTTCTGGAACCTCGTATTTACACAGTTTAATAACGACGGAAACGGGAATTATACGGAGCTTAAGCAGAAAAACATAGACACCGGAATGGGCCTGGAGCGCCTTGCCTGCATCATGCAGGGTGTCGACACGCTTTTCGACGTCGATACAGTAATGAACATCACCAAGCATGTGTCACGCATAACCGGCGCTACCTACGGCCAGAGCCAGAAAACCGATATATCCCTGCGCGTTATCACAGACCACATCAGGAGCACAACAATGCTCATATGCGACGGCGTCCTGCCGTCAAACGAGGGCAGAGGCTATGTCCTTCGCAGGCTTTTGAGGCGTGCGGCGAGGCACGGCAAGCTTCTCGGAGTATCGAAGCCATTCTTGTACGATGTCTGCGACACAGTTATCAACGAGAGCAGGGAGGCTTATCCGGAGCTTGAGGAAAAACGCGATTACATCAGAAAAGTCATCAGGCTCGAGGAGGAAAACTTCAACAGAACCATAGACTCCGGAATGAAGATACTTTCTGACCTGATTTCAGAAATGAAGGATAAGGGCGAAAGCGTGATGAGCGGCGAAAACAGCTTCAGGCTTTACGACACCTACGGTTTCCCCATCGACCTGACCGTCGAGATACTCGAGGAGCAGCGCCTGAGCGTCGATCAGGACGCCTTCGCGGCGCTGATGAAGGAGCAGAAGGAGCGGGCGAGAGCAGCTACCGCCGCGCTGGGAGATTTCGGCTGGGCGGGGCTCGACCTCGGCCTTGACAAGGAAATAAAGACCGATTTCACCGGCTACGAACGTCTCAGCGACAGCGCCAGGGTACTCGCCGTCGTGGTAGGGGACGAGCTGCGTTCTTCCGCCTTTGAAGGCGAGGAGGCATCGGTGGTCCTTGACAGGACACCGTTTTACGCCGAAAAGGGAGGACAGGTTGCCGATACCGGATGGCTTGTCAGCGGCGGCATGCGCTTCGAGGTAAGCGACGTTCGCTGCACCAAGGACGGCAAATACCTGCACACCGGAACAGTGAAATCCGGTGAGATTTCCGTAGATCAGCCCGTAGAAGCCTCCGTAGACGCGGAGCGGAGAAGGGCAATCATGAGGGCCCACAGCGCTACCCATCTTCTTCAGAAGGCTCTGCGCAACGTTCTGGGCAGCCACGTCGAACAGGCGGGCTCTCTGGTTACTCCCGATTTTGTCCGTTTTGACTTTACCCATTTCTCAGCAATTACGCCCGAGGAGCTTTCGGCGGTTGACGCTGAAGTCAACGAAATGGTCCTGAAAGACCTTGAGGTTACCGTCAGGGAAATGCCTATCGCAGAGGCGAAGGCCATGGGCGCGACGGCGCTTTTCGGCGAAAAATACGGAGATGTGGTCCGCGTCGTAAAAATGGGGGATTATTCAACTGAGCTTTGCGGAGGCACCCACCTTGACAATACCGCGAAAATAGGAGCTTTCTGCACGCAGGCGGAATTTTCCGTCGCCTCAGGCGTACGCCGCATAGAAGCGGTTGTCGGCAAAAAAGCCCTGGAGCTTCTTAACGAACGCGCGAGGATTATTTCCTCCGTGGCGGATGAGCTGAAGGCAAATCCCAAGAACGTTCTTCAGCGCGCCCGGCAGGTCATGGAGGAGCTGCGGGAAGCAAAGAAAAGCTACGAGCACCTGCATGAACAGCAGCTCCGCTCCGAAGCCGAAAGACTTTTGGCTTCGTCAAGGGATATAAGAGGGCTGAAGCTGGTAAGCGCGGCAATGGACGGGATGTCGCCCGATGACCTTCGGACTATGGCCTCCTCGCTTAAAGACCGCGACGATAACGTGGTCGGTGTGCTGGCGACCGCATCCTCCGACAAGATAACCGTACTGGCCGTATGCGGAAAAAATTCTGTTTC
This sequence comes from Clostridiales bacterium, assembly GCA_029265975.1. GTDB lineage: Bacteria > Bacillota > Clostridia > Oscillospirales > Oscillospiraceae > DUPK01. Next base: position 20,142 of record JAJUGN010000006.1, on the reverse strand, counting down.
CAGGGGAATAAAGGCGGGCGACCTTATAAAATTCATAACCTCTATCGCAGGAGGAAGCGGCGGAGGAAAGCCCGATATGGCCATGGGCGGCGCCAAGGACCCTGCGCTTCTCAGCGGCGCGATGTCTAAGGTTGAAGGATTTATTTCCGACAATATCAAGCAGTGACCAAAAATTAAAACAGGAGGCCAACATATGTCAGACTGTATTTTCTGCAGGATAGCGGCTGGGGATATCCCCTCGGCCTGCCTTTACGAGGACGAGCATGTCTACGCTTTCAGGGATATAAATCCCCAGGCGCCCGTGCATTTTCTTGTCATACCCAGAGCTCATATCGCCTCCATGGACGAAATAAGCGCCGAAAACTCAGCGCTTGCGGCAAAATGCCTCGAGGTTATCCCCAAAATAGCGGCCCGGCTGGGGCTGAGCGGAGGCTACCGGGTCATATCGAACTGCGGCGCTGACGCCGGCCAGACTGTGTTCCACCTGCATTTTCATGTGCTTGCCGGAAAGTCCCTCGGCGAGAGACTTGTCTGATAAAATTGACGGGGCGGCATTATGCCGCCCTATTGATTTGAGGTGAGTTCTTGAGAAAGCTCGCTTTGTTTTCTTTCGCGTTTTCCGCCGCCATATTTCTGGTCAGATATGCGCTGCGCCCGGACTGGCTCATCCCGGCGTCGGCTCTCTTTCTGATTCTAGGTCTGCTTGCTCTTTTTTTGAAGGGCGATTCAAGACCGAGGGCCGCGCTTGCCGCATTCGGGCTGGCCGCCGGATTCATCTGGAACTGCATATACCTGAACCTGTTTATAGAGCCTTTTATGCGTCTTGACGGGCAGACGACCGTCATAAGCGGCGAGGTCGCTGACTATCCGCGCAAAGCCGCGCAGGGCGTTTCGCTTTATGTAAAGGTCGAATCGCAGGGCGCACCGTTCACAGCAAAAACGCTGCTCTACGCCGACGCCGGTCAAACGGGACTCGCGCCCGGCGACCGTGTAAAGCTTAAAGCAAAAATTTACCGCTCAAACATATCCTTCGGGCAGGAAAGCGATTACTACACGTCAAGCGGAGTATTCCTTATCGCATATGCAAAGGGCGATCCCGAAATCGTTAAGGCCGCAAGCCTTCCGTTGAAGTATTATCCGCAATACCTTTCAAAAGCTCTCAGGGATAAAATATCGGAGATATACCCTGATGACACGGCTCCGTTCATGACGGCTCTTCTCAGCGGAGACAGGTCGCAGCTCTCCAAGGATCATTTTTTCATTTCCGCGATGTCCTCGGCGGGCGTGAGCCATGTGGTTGCCGTCTCCGGCATGCACATCTCCTTCCTGGCTGGTTTTATAACGCTTCTTATGCGGAGCAAACGCAGGGGAGCGCTGGTTTCTGCCCCTATAATACTGCTTTTCATGGCTATGACGGGAAGCACCCCGTCTGTCGTGAGGGCCTCAATAATGCAGCTTTTCCTGCTGCTCGCGCCGTTTTTCAGGCGCGAGAACGATACCTTCACATCTCTCGGCGCCGCGCTTATGCTTCTCTTGGTGGTTAACCCATATTCAGCCGCAAACGCCGGACTCCAGCTTTCATTCGCGTCCGTCGCCGGCATAGCTCTGTTTTCTTCGGAGATAAACGCCGCGCTCCTGAACTTATCCGGAAAAAGCGCTTTTTTTGAAAACAGGATCATTTCAGGGCTTTGGAAGCTTATTTCGGCTTCGCTTTCTAGCAGCGCCGGAGCTCTTATATTCACAACGCCCCTTATGGCAGTTTATTTCAACAAGGTTTCCCTTGTCGCGCCTCTTTCCAACCTCATCGTTTTGCCTCCTGTCTCTCTGGCCTTCTGCGGCGGGCTCGTTTCAGTCCTGACCGGTTTCATTTTTTCGCCCGCCGGGAAAGCCGCCGCATGGCTTGTGTCATGGCCTGTGAGATTTATCTTTTCATCGGTGCAGCGGCTTTCCGGCCTTCAATTTGCTTCCGTTTCAATGCTGAGCGTTTTTCTGCGCCTGTGGCTTGTCTTTACATACGCGGTGCTTGCGCGCCTTTTCATCATAAGAAAAAGAAAGCCGCGCCTTATTATTCCCGCATGCGGCATAATAATAGCGCTGTGTCTCTCTATACTGCTCTCGGGCCTGGTGTCGGACAGGGCTAAAATGACCGTGACCGCCGTGGACGTGGGTCAGGGGGCCGGCATTGTCATAACCGCCAGAGCGCATACCTTTGTAATAGACTGCGGAGGCGGCAAATCGGCCAACGTAGGGAACAACACTGCGGAGTACCTTCACAGCGTAAACAGGAACGTAATCGACGCTTTGGTGATAACGCATTTCGATACGGATCATATAAACGGAGTTGCTCTGCTCATGCAAAAATGCAGAGTGAAGCTGCTGGCTATGCCTAAATCGCAGACCGGACGCGAGGATAACGGCAATCTGAGGGAGAAAATAATATCCGCGGCGCACCAGGCAGGTACCGAAATCCTTTATATAGAGGATAATTACAGGCTTTATTCAGATTACGCATCTCTTTCGCTTTTTCCCGTAAACGGATCCTCGGGAGATAACGACAACGGGCTTACAGTCTTGTGCTCGGCCGGAGATTATGATACCCTTATCATGGGAGACGCCGACGCCGCCACGGAGAAAAAGCTGATAAGGAATGTCGCAATACCAGATATTGAGGTTCTGGTGGTCGGGCACCACGGCTCAAAATATTCTACCTCCGAGGAATTTTTGGATGCCGTAAAGCCCGAAAAGGCTATAATTTCGGTCGGATACAACAACTACGGACATCCTTCCGGGGATGTTCTGGAACGTCTTGCTTCCAGGTCAATCGCGGTGTTTCGCACCGATATTTCGGGTAATGTTACGGTGAGGTCGAACTGATGGCATATAAAAAGGAAGTTAAGGAAAATACCGAGTACTCCGAGCTCAAGAAGGCTATTTCCTCAAACGCGCTGAAGCCCCTGTACGTCTTGTGGGGCGAGGAAGCCTATCTTAAGGAGCACTACTACAAAGAAATGAAAAAACTCCTGCTGCCGGATGGGCTTGCGGAGTTTAACTTCAAGTATTTTGATGACAAAAACCTGGACATAAACGCGCTCTCGGCAGCAGTTGACATGCTGCCGGTCTTCGCGGAGCGCACTCTCGTCGAGGTGCGCGACTTTGATTTTTACAAGGCCGGCGAGGAGACGAGGGAGCGGCTAGAGTCGGTAATAAAAGACATTCCGGAGTACTGCTGCCTGGTTTTCTTCTTTTCCGATCCGGAATTCAAGCCTTCGGCAAACCTAAAGATACATCATACAATAAAAAAAGTCGGCAGTTCGGTTGAATTCAGGCCTCAAAGCGACGCCGACCTGACTGTCTGGCTCGCCCGGCGCTTTCGGGCGCTCGGTCACGACATCGACCGCGAGGACGCGCAATACATGATTTTCCTCTGCGGAGACTCCATGACGTCCCTGATAACCGAAGCCGAGAAAATAGCGGCTTATTGCAAAACCAGAAAAATCTCAAGGGCGGACATAGACGCCGTGGGAACTCCGGTCATCTCGGCAAGGGTCTTTGACATGACGGACGCGATAGCGAAAAGAGATTTCGACAGGAGCGCTTCAATCATGGGGGACCTTCTCCAGCTGAGGGAGCCGCCGATAAAGCTGCTTGCCGTCATCGCAAAGCAGCTTCGGCAGATATACTATGCGAAGCTTTGCATGGAGCGTGGAAAGGACAAGGCATTTCTTCAGGCGCTTTGCGAAATAAAAAACGAGTATTCTGCCAGGCTGCTTATGGAAAACGCAAGACGGATGTCTCTCGCCTGGTGCGAAAACGCGGTTATGCTCTGCGCTGACACGGATTACCGTATGAAGCGCTTAAATACCGAAGACGAGGAGCTATTAACGATTATGCTCATCAAGCTTGCGGTCGGGTAGGAGATTCTATGCTTAAGGTCAGCGAAATCATTGTCGTCGAGGGCAGATACGACAAAAACGCCCTGTCTCAGGTAGTAGACGCTTCAATCGTTGAAACCTCAGGCTTCGGGATATTCTCGGACAGGGAAAAGCTTGAGCTCATAAGAAGGCTTGCAGAAAAAAGGGGAGTAATAATACTCACGGACGGCGACGGCGCCGGCTTCATTATACGCAACTATCTTAAAGGTGCGATAGCCTCCGAAAATGTAAAGCACGCCTATATTCCCGATATTAAAGGAAAAGAACGGCGTAAAAACGCCGTTTCAAAGGAGGGAAAGCTGGGTGTGGAGGGCATGGCCCCTGAAGTACTGCTCGAGGCCCTGCGGAGAGCGGGCGCGACATTTGAGGACGGTCAGCAAAGCAGAATAGTCAATAACATTACAAAGGCGGACCTCTTCTCGCTGGGGCTGTCCGGCGCAAACGGCTCCGCGGAGCGCAGGGCGGCGCTCGCCCAGAGGCTCGGCCTGCCGTCTAAACTCAGCTCAAACGCCCTGCTGGAGGTATTGAACGCGCTTTACACCCTTGACGAGCTCAGGAGTCTTTTGTAATGTGCTCCTCAAGTATAACCGAGCCGATCGCGGCGACGAAAAGCACCGCCTGCGGTATACGGAACATCTCCTCGGCAAGACGGTATAGCTTGTATGTATCCGTTGATAATCTGCCGGCGGCAAGCATGATCAGAAGGCAGCATGAAAGCAGAACCGCGGTCAGAACAACAGATGACCTCACCACAAAATACGCCTCGTCGCACATCTCCGCCATGCGCTTTAAAAGTCTTCTCAACATAGAACATCTGCTCCAGACTAAAAAGCATTTATCGCGAAAACCGTAATTTAACGCTAATACCCAAAAACAGAGCTTTAAGCTCTGTTTTTTATTTTACAGATAATATTGTGGTTTACAAGAATAAAAATTTTCATACTCTACCATATATTGTAAATTAATCGTATTTTGTCGATAATTGCGATTTGTTTTTATGGAAATTTTACATATTATATGGAATAATCTATACGCAAGTATTGGGGAAAGGAGCTGAATGGTATGCGGGAAATTGAGTATTGCAGAAAAAAAATATGCCCTGAGGCAGAAAACAATTACGAGGTCGTATACTACATAACAGTCGATGATATTCTCGGCAATAACGAAGCGGAAACGGAAAGCTACGGGGTCGGAATAAGACTCGAAAATGGCGATGATGACAAGATCAGGGGTATAACCTTCAACGCAGAAAAAATCGAAGCGATTATGAAAATCTTATCAAACGGAACCGTTACTCCAATAGGGCTGAGAGACGTCCTGGACGACATGCTGGGTGTCATAATTTAGAATAAAAATACAGCTTCATTGAAGAGGCTGTATTTTTTGTATACAATATATTGTAAACATGATATAATTAAAAATATATTTTGTCACTTCGGAGGTACTTTATGAAATGTCCCTATTGCAATTACAGCGAAAGCAAGGTCGTGGATTCGCGGCCCGCGGAGGAGGGAACGACCATAAGGCGCCGCAGGGAGTGCCTTTCCTGCCAGAAAAGATTCACAACCTATGAAATAATGGAAAGGCTGCCCCTTGTGGTCATAAAGAAAGACGGAAGCCGCCAGATTTTCGACAGGGTTAAGCTTTTGAACAGCATGATACGAGCCTGCGACAAGCGGCAGGTTTCCATTTCCGTTCTGGACGATATCGCCAACGACATTGAGCAGGAGCTTCAGAATTCGCTTGAAAGGGAAGTCAGCAGTCAGGAAATCGGAGAGCTGGTCATGGACAGGCTGAAAAAGGTGGACGAGGTCGCATACGTCCGCTTTGCATCAGTTTACAGGCAGTTCAAGGATATAAACACCTTTTTCGCCGAATTGAACAAGCTTCTGAACGAGCGCTCCTAAAATATGCTTCCCAGCGTGATTTTTTCCATGCTTACGATGCTTGAAATATGCGCTGAAAGCGCCTTGTGGGCGCCTCTCGCGCCTCCTGCGTCGCGCCGGTAAAGCGATTTGAGAAAATCGTAGAGCGCGTCCGTCGTCGTATCTATCTCGGAATGCCTGACGAAAATATGCGTATAAGGGTCCGCTTTATCCCAGAGCCTTTCAGCCTCTTCCGCTTTTTTCTCGGCTTTTTCCCAGTCCCCGCTTTCGGCGCTGCGCATCGACTCGTCGACCAGTGCCGAAAGTTCAAGAGCCATTTTTTCCAGTACAAAAATGTTGGCGAACGTTAAGGCGAATATGCAGATCAGAATAATGCCGAAAACTATTTCTTTTTTCATTTTTTTTCTTTTTCCAGGAAGTATATTCTGTCAAAATCGTCTACCGTCATATAATAAACCTCCCTGGGGTCGTTTATGTTGCGGTTTCTGAGCTGCTTTTTCAGCCAGTTCATGTCCTTTCCGCTTTCCCTGAGCATCCTTTCAATCACCCTGCCGTCGCTGATTACGCATCGCGGTATTGAAAAGTCCTCCGCCTGAATCTTCATTGCGGCCGCGCTCGGGGGATTTTCCGAAGCGTAGGGCAGCGCGCTGAGGGTTCCGTCCGTTTCCAGAATGGCGTATTTGATTTTGCTGATGTCCGCATACCCCTTTTTACGCAGATCCTCCGTAAGCTCGTCAAGGCAAAGACGGCAGCGCTCCATTTCCTTCTGGTCTATCTTTCCGTTCCTTATTATTATGTTTGGTCGTCCGCATACAAGGGCGCGGAATTTTATGCTTTTCATTACTCCGCCCGCCACGAGCACCTCGCAGCACATAAGCACGGCTATGGGTATGAGTCCGTTCAAAAGCGGGATGCCTATGTCCTGAAGAGGATGAGAAGCGAGGTCGGCTATCAGTACGGTGATGACCACTTCCGAAAGTTCAAGCTCTCCCAGTTGCCTTTTTCCCATCAGGCGCATAGAAAGTATCAGAGCTATATAGATGATTATGGTCCTGATAAAAACTATTGCCAAAATATCGCCTCCGCCGATATTTTCTGTACATCTCTGTGCAAATATTCCCCTGAGATGCAGAATACTACGCGGGCGAGGGAAGATGGCGGAATGACTGAAGGGCCGACTCGGGAAGGTTATCGCTATGAAATTCACAAAAATGCAGGGCGCGGGAAACGATTACATATACATAAACTGCTTTGAGGAAGCGCCGCCTCAAAACCCGTCGGAGCTGTCGAAAAGGCTCTCCGACAGGCATTTCGGAATCGGTTCCGACGGAATAATACTTATTTTGCCGTCAGAAGTTGCAAATCTTAAGATGAAAATATATAATGCTGATGGCACCGAAGCTCAGGTCTGCGGGAACGGTCTGCGCTGCGCCGGAAAACTCGCCTATGAGCACGGCATCTGCAAGGGAAACGAGCTCCTCGTTGAAACTCTGGCCGGGGTGAAAAAGCTTCATCTCAACATTGAAAACGGGGCTGTAAAAAGCGTGAGGGTCAATATGGGCGTCCCGTCCTTTAGGCCCGCCTCGCTGCCGATGAACGTCGCCGACGAGGATTTTATCGGCAAGCCTATAGCGGCTGCGGGCAGAATATTCAGCGTTACGGCGCTTTCGATGGGAAACCCGCACTGCGTGATTTTTACTGAAGCGCTTGACAGGCTTGACATTAGGCTCTACGGTCCCGCAATCGAAAACCACAGCCTTTTTCCGGAGCGCGTGAACGTGGAATTTGCGGAGCAGGTCTCGGAAGGGGTTTATAAAGTACGGGTATGGGAACGGGGCTCGGGAGAGACACTGGCCTGCGGCACAGGCGCTTCGGCCGTGCTGGCTGCGGCCCATGTAAACGGGAAATGCGGCAGGACCGCAAAAATCATCCTCTCAGGCGGAGAGCTCCTAGTCGAGTGGGATGAGAATTCGGGAGAAATATACATGACCGGAGGGGCGGAGATCGTCTTCGACGGCGTTATATAAAGTACAACATAAGCAAGGGAGTAAACACTATGGCAAAAATAAACGGAAATTTTCAGAAGCTGCCGGGCAGCTATCTTTTTACGGAGACAGCGCGCAGAGCTTCGGCTTATGCTGCCGCGCATCCGGATAAAAAGCTGATTAAATTAGGAATCGGAGACGTTACGCAGCCTTTGGTTCCTTCCGTTATTAAGGCCCTGCATGAGGCCGTGGACGAAATGGGGCACAAGTCGACCTTCAAGGGCTACGGTCCCGATTTCGGGTATGATTTTCTTATAGATGCAATCGTAAAGAACGACTATGAGGCCAGGGGCGTCAAGATCGGAAAGGACGAGGTTTTTATAAGCGACGGCGCAAAAAGCGACTGCGCGAACATAAGCGATATTTTCGACATTGACAATACGGTCGCTGTCTGCGATCCCGTTTACCCTGTTTATGTCGACACCAACGCAATGGCCGGAAGGGCAGGGGACTTCGGAAACGACGGCCGATGGACAAATCTTGTCTATATGCCCTGCACGGAGGAGAACTGCTTCACCCCCTCAATACCGAGCAAGGTGCCGGACATCATCTATCTCTGCTTCCCGAACAACCCGACGGGGGCCGTGGCCACTAAGGAGCAGCTCAAGGCATGGGTGGATTACGCAAACAGGAACGGTTCGGTTATCCTTTTCGACTCGGCCTACGAGGCCTATATTTCCGACCCCTCAATCCCTCACTCCATTTATGAGATCGATGGTGCGGCCGAGTGCGCCATCGAGTTTAGAAGCTACTCAAAAACCGCCGGCTTTACGGGCACACGCTGCTCGTACACAGTCGTTCCGAAAGCCTTGATGCGAGGCGGCGTCTCTCTTAACTGGCTTTGGGGAAGGCGCCAGAGCACCAGATTCAACGGCACCGCCTATATCATTCAGAAGGCTGCGGCCGCTATTTATACGGAGCAGGGAAAAAAGGAAACCCGCGCGGTCATCGATTACTATATGAACAACGCGAGGATAATACGCGAGGGCCTTTCAAAAGTCGGACTCCAGGTTTTCGGTGGGATAAACGCGCCCTATATCTGGGTCAAGACTCCCGGCGGCATGGGCTCATGGGATTTCTTCGACAGACTGCTTGACAAGGCAAATGTGGTTACCACCCCGGGCGCGGGCTTCGGCCCGAGCGGGGAGGGATATATCAGGCTGACGGCGTTCGGAGACGCGGAGTCGGCAGCCGAGGCGGTTGAAAGGATAGTAAGGAACCTCTGATGTCAGGTTCGGAAAGGTCAGGTACTCATAATGTGCGGCATAGTTGGTTACAGCGGCTCTGAACAGGCCGCCCTCATACTGCTTGAGGGCCTTAAAAGGCTTGAATACAGAGGATATGATTCTGCGGGCGTATCGGTGTACAGCGGCGGCAGGCTTAACGTCGTGAAGGCCGAAGGCCGGCTCCAGGTCTTGTCAGACCTGATCGGAGGAGGAGCGGCCGTACCGGGCACGACCGGCATAGGGCATACGCGCTGGGCCACTCACGGCAAGCCCTCAGACATAAATTCCCACCCGCATACCAGCAATTCCGGCAGGATAGCCATCGTCCACAACGGAATTATAGAAAACTATCTTAAGCTCAAGGAAATGCTGATTTCAAAGGGCGTGGAGTTTCATTCGGAAACGGATACCGAAGTCGTAGCTCAGCTTATCGATTATTTTTACTCCGGCAATCTTCTCGAGGCGGTTCACAAGGCCATCGACAGGCTTAAGGGCTCCTATGCGCTCGGAATTATGTCCTCGGACTGCCCGGACACAATAATAGCAGTAAGGAAGGACAGTCCGCTTATCGTCGCAATGAGCGAAACGGGCAACTTCATCGCCTCGGACGTTACCGCTGTGCTTAAATACACGCGCGACGTAATCTACATGGACGACGGGGAGTACGCCGTGGTCACTTCAGACGGCGTAAAAATTTATGACGGCTTCCTTGCAGAAAAAACTAAGCCGGTTTCATATGTGGATTGGGATGTTTCCGCAGCCGAAAAGGGCGGCTACGCTCATTTCATGTACAAGGAAATCATGGAGCAGGCCGACGTCATTAAAAAGACCGTCATGCCCAGGATTAAGGACGGCAGGGTATGGCTTGAAAATATCAGGCTGGACGCGGCTTTTGCCAAAAAAATCTCGAAAATATACATAGTAGCCTGCGGCTCCTCCTACCATGTCGGAATGGTGGCTAAATACAATCTTGAAAAACTGGTCCGCAAACCGGTGGAGATTGCGCTGGCATCCGAATTCCGCTACGCCTCTCCGATACTTGACGAGAACACTATGGTACTGTGCATAAGTCAGTCCGGCACTACGGCGGACACGATAGCGGCTCTGCGCGAGGCCAAGCGCCTCGGCGCATATGTGCTGTCCATTGTGAACGTCGTGGGAAGCACGATAGCGAAGGAGTCCGACGACGTTATTTATACCTGGGCCGGACCTGAAATCGCCGTCGCCACCACAAAGGCTTACAGCACTCAGCTTGCAGTGACTTATCTTCTTGGCATCTATCTTGCGGACTGCTGCGAAACGATAGACGAAGCCGAGCATGCGAGGCTGGTAGCGGAAATGCTCACAATTCCCGAAAAAATAGAGCGCATATTAAGCGAAAAAGAGCATATCCAGTACCTGGCTTCGCTGTATTTCAACAATGAGGACATCTTCTTTATCGGAAGGAACATAGACTACGCTCTTTCGCTTGAGGGCTCCCTGAAGCTCAAGGAAATCTCATACATACATTCCGACGCATACGCAGCAGGGGAGCTCAAGCACGGAACCATATCGCTTGTGGAGGACGGCACCCTGGTCATCGCCGTCGCGACTTATCACAATCTGATCGAAAAAACCATAAGCAACATAGTCGAGGTTAAATCCAGGGAAGCGAAGGTGCTTTCGATTACTACGGAAACAGACAAAGCTCTCGTCAGGCAGGTTTCGGACAATATCATAGTCGTCCCGGACATCAGCGACATGTTCCTGCCATCTCTCGCCGTCGTGCCGCTTCAGCTTTTCGCTTACTACGTTGCACTGCTGCGCGGCTGCGATATCGACAAGCCGAGAAACCTCGCAAAATCCGTTACTGTCGAATAAATATATCACAATTGTATAATATAATTGCAATACAACCCCCCGGCGGCAAGAATAAACCGTCGGGGGTTTTTTATTCGTCTGCTCTCAGAGGCTTTCACTAAGAAGAATGTTGACCACTGCGTTATAAATTTTCTCGGCGTTCTTTTTGAAATTGCGCTCTATCGCTTCCGCCTGTTTTTCGTTTCCCGCGAGAACTTCCATGTTTATGACGCTGTCGATGCCGTCGGAAAGGGATAGTCTCACGGTAACTCCGCCCGTGGATCGTTCCTCGCAGCTTGTTTTTATCATAGCGCCGCGCATGAGCTCTTTTGAAAGCTTCCTGGTCTCCTTTTCAGCCCTTATCCTCACGGAATATGGGACCAAGCCTTCGATTTCGGAGACGTTTCTTGAGCCTTTGTCTGTTATGAGATACTTCCCGTCTTTTTCGTAGACATGCCCGGTTGATACAAGCTCTCCAAGCGAATCCGCAAAGTCAAAGTATGTTATGCCGTTGTCGCATAAGGTCAGCTCTGCGAGGGCCTCCTTGTTGACCGGCTCCGGAAGCCTGTTGAGGATGAAAAGAATAAGTATTTTTACTTCCAGCTTATCGTGGATAAATCCGAAATTGTTCACGGCATGTCCCTCCGCGGCGAAGTATTTCCTTATCAAAACCGCTCTGAGCTTATTATACATTATTTTATGCTTTTAGCCAATCCCAAAAAATATTTTGACAAAGCAAAAAATAAATAATATAATCTAAAACATACTTACAAATAATGGGAGTGATAAATTGAAAAAATTCTTTTTGCTGCTGTTTTCGCTTGCAATAGTGCTTACCGCCTGCAGTTCGCCTGCCGCAACGGTAAGCGCGGCCCCTTCACCTGCGCCTGCGCCCACAGCCGAGTCCCCGCCGCCTGCGACCGCACCTGCCGTATATCGCAATCCTTTGACGGGACTTCAAGTCGAAAAAGACCTATCCGGCAACCGACCCTACGCCGTTATGCTGAATAACATAATGGAGGCTCAGCCGCAGTGCGGCATAGGTTCCGCGGACATTATTTACGAAGTGCTGGCGGAGGGCGGGATAACGAGAATGCTCGCTCTGTATCAGGACATAGGCAAAGCCGGCAAAATAGGTTCGGTCAGGAGCACCAGAAGCTATTTCCTCGATCTTGCGGAAAGCCATGACGCCATACTGATTCACGCCGGAGCCAGCGTATACGCCTATGACGCCCTGGAAGTCAGGCCGATAATACATGTCGACGGGATCTACAATTCTTCGATTTTCTACCGAGACGAGAACAGGATGTCGTTCGGGTATGAGCACAGCCTGTTTACCGACGGGAAACTTGTCGCGGAGAATATATCGAAAAGCGTAAAGCAGCTTCAGCACAAAAACGGTTACATATGCAATATGAGGTTCGGAAAGCCGTCATCTGAAAAAGGTCTGCCCGCAAAATCGGTTACGGTTGAATTTTCGGGCTACAAAACGGGCAGGTTTGATTACAAAGACGACGGGCTTTACTACATAACCCAGTACGGCGAGCCTTACAGGGACGGAAACACCGGAAAGCAGATGGCCGTAAAAAACCTGCTGGTTCTTTACGCTGAGCATTCTCCGGTTTCAAAAGACGACCCTAAGCATCTTGACATAGATCTCGTCGGCAGCGGCGCGGGGATTTACGCCTGCAGCGGCAAATATGTTGATATAATTTGGACAAGGGATCGCTGCGACTCACAGTTCGTATACAAACTTAAAGACGGAAGCGATCTCACATTCTCTCCGGGAACTTCTTATATCAACATCCTTTCGACGAAAAAGAAAGCGCTGATTTCATAAATAAGTATTTTTTATATTTTGCGATTGACGCTGCGGATATTGCCGCGGCTCTATTTTTATGTTTGCCGTCAACCTGTTTTTGTGATATCATCATTCTGCATATTGCCTGACATGTCCTCATATCATCTAAAAGATATATGATGGGGGTGCCGGCAAATGAAATCGCTTCTGAGGAAATCGAAATACTGTCTCGCCGTGCTTTTGTCGCCTCTGCTGCTGATTCCTTTTCTGCAAGGCCGCTACGTCGCTCCCGTTCAGTCCGGTTTTGTCATAGATGCGAAGCGCGTACTGGTCATCGATCCGGGGCACGGCGGGGAGGACGGAGGGGCGATATCCATCAGCGGCGCAATTGAGAGCGAGATCAACCTTGATATCTCCAAAAGGCTCGACCTGATAATGGGGCTTTGCGGGGTTCCTGTGGTCATGACGCGCGAAACTTCCGAGCTCGTTTATCCGGAAGACGCCAAAACCGTCAAGGCGCGCAAGAATTCTGACATGCAAAGGCGGGCAGAGCTTGTCAACAGCATAAAAAACCCGGTTCTGATAAGCATACACCAGAATAACTACCCCGGCAAGCAGCCCTTCGGCGCCCAGGTATTTTACGGCCGGAAGGGCGACAGCCGGGAGCTCGCTGTCTACATACAGAATACCCTTATAAGGGCTCTTAACAGCAAAAACAAGAGGACGGCCGAGGAAGTTTCGGACAACATCCATCTTATGAAGAATACGGACTGCACCTCGGTGCTGATAGAATGCGCCTTTCTTTCAAATCCCACGGAGGACGCCCTGCTTAAAACAAGCGAATACAGGCTGCGCATATCATGGGCCATAGCCTCGGCCTACCTTGGATTCTACGGAGGAAAAAATGAAAGCTAAAACCGTGTATTTCTGCTCCCAATGCGGAAACGAGTTCCCAAAATGGCAGGGGCAGTGCAGTTTCTGCAAAAGCTGGAACACAATATCGGAACAGCCAGCCGTTTCCCAGCAGACGGGGAAGAGGGGAGCGCCTGTCGTTTCCAGCAGGCCTGTCACGATAAAGGACGTTTTATCAGACGACGAAATCAGGATAGCCACCGGGATAGGGGAGCTTGACCGCGTGCTCGGAGGCGGCGCTGTCAAAGGCTCGCTTGTGCTTGTGGGCGGTTCTCCCGGCATAGGGAAATCAACTCTTCTTCTGCAGATATGCGCCTGTCTGGCCGCTTCTTTGAAGGTGCTTTACATATCCGGCGAGGAATCCGTAAGACAGCTTAAAATGCGCGCGGAGCGTCTCGGCGCCGCCGGCGGAGATCTTCTCGTACTTTCGGAGACCGGCATATCCGAAATACTTAATTCGGTAGAAAACGTAAAGCCGGACATTCTTATCGTCGACTCCATACAGACCCTTTACAACGACGCCCTTGACTCTTCTCCCGGAAGCGTGGCGCAGGTCAAGGACTGCACGCTCTCCCTCATGCAGCTTGCAAAAAGCAGCGGAACAACGGTTTTTATAGTAGGGCACGTCAACAAGGAAGGCGCCATCGCCGGTCCGAAGGTGCTGGAGCATATGGTAGACTGCGTACTTTATTTCGAAGGGGAGCAGAACCTGAATTACCGTATTCTGAGGTCCGTGAAAAACCGTTTTGGCTCCACAAACGAGATAGGCGTTTTCGAAATGACGGACCGTGGGCTTTCAGAGGTCGCAAATCCATCCGAAATGCTGCTTTCCGGGCGCCCTCAGGACGTCCCCGGAACCTGCGTAACCTGCGTCATGGAGGGCTCTCGCCCAATACTCGCCGAAATACAGGCTCTCATCACGCCCTCTAATTTCAACGTCCCCAGAAGAAATTCCAACGGGATAGATTATAACCGCGCAATGATGCTGCTGGCTGTACTTGAAAAGAGGGGGGGCCTCAGCATTTACTCGGCCGACGCGTATATAAACGTCATCGGAGGTCTTATGCTGGACGAGCCCGCAGCCGATCTGGCGGTAGTGCTTGCAATCGCGTCGGGCCATCTGGACAAGCCCGTCGGGGATGACCTTGCCGCAATAGGAGAAGTCGGTCTGACTGGGGAGATACGCGCGGTTTCAAGGCTTGACCAGCGGCTTTCGGAGGTGAGCCGTCTCGGATTCAAGCGCTGCATCGTGCCGATGCACAGCAGGGAAAAAATAAACGTGCCGAACGGTCTTGAGGTGATACCTGTAAAAACCGTCAGGGCTGCTGTTTTTGCTGCGATTGGCGTTTAGCCGTTCTTTTTATATAATGAACACAGGCCTTTTCCCCGTGCTCAGGAGCGCCGGATGACGCAGCCCGGTCAAGATTGCATATTCCGTCACACTGATATACGCAGTCGCAGGTGCATGCGATATAACTCATCATCAACCCTCCATTTTTATTTGAGCTCTTATTTTACGCATATTTCTCCGTATTATAAAGGAAAGGTTAAGACTGTGGGATCAAGCTTTGTTTTGCAGCCGAATTTGCCCGATAAAAATGTAAAAACGGTATTAATCGGGGAAAAATACGCAAAAAAGTTGGGCAAAATATTAGAAGAGCTGGGAATTGCGGTTATTGCCATACCGGAAAATCCCTGTATTGCGCCTCAAATAGCTTGTCACGCCGATATGTCTGTATGCCATTTGGGTGGAAACCGCCTTGTCGCGGCCCAGGCCGTATATGACAAGCTGAAAGCGGCAGTTCTTCCTCACGACCTGGAGCTTATCCAAGCCTCAAAACCTCAAAAGGCTCTTTATCCTGACGATACGGGCTTAAATGTCTGCATAATCGGAAATAAGCTGCTGCATAATCTGAAAAGCACCGATCCCGCCGTCATTTCGGCCGCCCGTTTGTCCGGTCTTGAATTCCATGATCTGCGACAGGGATACACAAAATGTTCCGTGTGCGTTCTGAGCAGTGACAAAATCATCACCTCGGACGGAGGAATCCACCGTATTGCTTTAAGCCTCGGAATCGAAAGTCTGCTTATTAAAAGCGGCCACATCAGGCTCGAGGGCTACGACACCGGTTTCATCGGAGGCTGCTGCGGAAAACTGTCAAAGGACAAAATCGCGTTCACAGGCAGACTTCACGGGCATCCAGATGAAAATAAAATAATCGCCTTTATCGAGAAAGCGAATATTGAAATCATATATCTTTCGGGCGAGCGTTTGTTCGATATTGGCTCAATAATACCCATAAAGGAAGCTTAGGACCCGCGGGGCAATAGGGCGCCGCGATATAAGGGGTGAGATAGCATGCGTTTGTTCAACGCCAGTTCGCTTTTCAGCGAAGAAGCCATAGGAGAAATTCTAAGCATCGTGAACGAGCCTGAAAAATTGAGAAGCCGGCTTATCGAAGTTAAAAAAATACTATTGAAAATGTATAATTTTAAGGCATACAACGTGCCGGAGGATTTTACGACAGCTTCGTATATTATAGCTTCCAATCATTTGACGGATTCCGACGCGCCCCTTATAATGAGTTATTATTATGAGCTCATGCACGGGGAAACGGACGAGTACCCGCAGCTTTTCGTCTTTGCGAAAGAAAACTGCTTCAACGGAGTTTCCATACCCGCGGAGCTTATGCCGGTATTGGAAATGGAAAGAGTTACCGCAGTCGACCGAGGCAGCATAGGCGGCTCCAAGGCCGCTATGAGAGCCGCAGTAAAATGGTTCTCCGAGGGCAAAAAACCGAAGCATTTTCTAATTTTTTCACAGGGAACCATCTATGACATAAATAAAGATAGCGCGGAAGATATCGAGCCCGGCGCTTTCTGGTTGGCAAGACTGCTGGAAATACCGCTTTTGCCGGCCTTTATTGAGCAGGCGGTTGAGGGAGCCGAAAACCGCCTGGTTTTCGGCAAACCGATTGCAATCCCGAAGGACTGCAAGGATTTTGACGGGCATAAAAAGCTGTGGCTGGAAAGAATAATCGAGGCGCAGAACGCGCTTGAAACGCTCACCGGAATTCCGGCCCGGAAAGCGGTACTTGACGCTGAGCATCAAAAAAGAAAGAAATTCAAGCCCTCGGATAAAGCTCTCGGTTAGCGGACAATGAAACATTTGATTATTTGATTATATTCCGGCGCTTAGACCTGCTCTAAATTAAACAAAATTTTTATTTTGTTTAATTTTTAATGTTTTTACTGCTCCTCCCTAAATATATTTATACAGGCGGAAATAATATGGATCTTTGCAATATTGGCGAAATTAAGGCTCTGCTTTCCCGGCACGGGTTTCACTTTTCCAAGTCCATGGGCCAGAATTTTTTGATTGACCCATCGATACCCGAAAAAATAACTGAAATGTCTCATATCGACGACGGCTGCGGCGTGCTCGAAATCGGCCCCGGCATAGGCTGCCTGACTGCCTCTCTGGCCATGAGAGCTAAAAAAGTGATTGCCGTAGAGCTTGACAGAGCTCTGCTCCCTGTTCTTGCGGAAACGCTCAAAGACTTCTCGAATGTCAGTATTCTAAGCGACAATGCTTTGAAGGTTGATTTTCCAAAATTAGTAAGCGACAATTTCAACGGGCTCAAGCCTTTGGTATGCGCCAATATTCCTTATAATATTACCTCTCCCCTTTTGTCCAGGCTTATCGACTCCAAATGTTTCGACGCTGTTACTGTAATGGTTCAGAGAGAGGTGGCGCGCAGGCTTTGCGCTTCTCCGTCCACACCGGATTACGGAGCCTTCACGATTTATGTTAATTTTTTTACAGAACCGGAAACGCTTTTCGACGTGCCGCCCGATTCTTTTATCCCCCAGCCTAAGGTTTGGTCCTCGGTTGTCCGCCTCAAGCGCAGAGCCACTCCCCCTGCAGAAATACAGAATGAAAGTCTGTTTTTCAAAATTGTAAAATCATCGTTCGCTCAAAGAAGAAAAACACTTGTAAACGGACTTTTTGCAATTTTCGGCGACCGTTTTAGCAAAAATGAGATTGCGGACATTGTCGTTTCCTGCGGCTATTCCGAAAATATACGGGGCGAAGCGCTTGACATAGGCGGCTTTGCAAAAATTTCAAACTTTATCAACGGTAAATAATTTATATAATATACACATAAGAATACAGAGTATTTTATAGAAACTTGATTTTTCTTATAATAAGGTCTAAAATGTCAATGAATTTGGTACTTTCAGTATGATATTCATTATATTTTAGGAGGATTGCACATGGCTCTTACCGCCAATAAGCATGTATTGGATTGGGTGGCCGAGATGGCGGCTATGACTCAGCCTGACAGAATCGTTTGGATAGACGGTTCTGAGGAGCAGCTCGACGCTCTTCGAGCCGAGGGGTTTGCTACCGGCGAGCTAATAAAGCTAAACGAAGAAAAGCTTCCGGGGTGCGTTCTGCACCGTTCGGCTCTCAACGATGTTGCGCGCGTTGAGGACAGAACCTTTATATGCAGCAGAAAAAAGGAAGATGCAGGTCCCACAAACAACTGGATGGATCCCAATGAGATGCTGGAAAAGCTGAAGGCGCTCTATAGAGGGGCTATGAAGGGCCGCACGATGTACGTTATTCCCTATTCCATGGGTGTCGTAGGTTCTCCGTTTGCAAAGTACGGCGTAGAGCTCACCGACTCGATCTACGTCGTTGTGAGCATGGCGATAATGACAAGGATGGGCAAGGAAGTTTTTGAGGCCCTGGGTGAAAGCCCCGACTTTATAAAGGGACTTCATGCAAAGGCCAGTCTCGACGCGGAAAACAGGTATATCGTCCATTTCCCGGAAGAAAACACCATAATGTCGGTCAACTCCGGCTACGGCGGAAACGTACTTCTCGGCAAGAAATGCTTTGCTCTCAGAATAGCCTCCTATCTTGGCCGCAAGGAGAAGTGGCTTGCCGAGCACATGCTCATCCTGGGGCTTGAGAACCCCAACGGAGAAGTCCGATATATCGCCGCGGCATTCCCCTCCGCCTGCGGAAAAACAAACCTTGCGATGCTTATTCCGCCGGAAATCTACCGCAGCAAGGGATATAAGGTCTGGTGCGTGGGCGACGACATCGCCTGGCTTCGCGTGGGAGAGGACGGCCGCCTCTGGGCTGTGAACCCCGAAAACGGCTTCTTCGGAGTGGCGCCCGGGACAAATGCCAAGTCGAACCCGAACGCCCTTGAAACTACAACGAGAAATACGATTTTTACTAATGTGGTGCTCACCGCCGAGAATACGGTCTGGTGGGAAGGCCTTGACAAGAATCCTCCAAGGGGCGCTATAAACTGGAAGGGCGAGCCCTGGGATCCGGATTCCGGCGAAAAGGGCGCGCACCCCAACTCACGCTTTACGGCTCCCGCCAAGAATTGCCCCTGCATATCCCCCGAGTTTGACAATCCTAAGGGCGTGCCGATTTCGGCGATAGTATTCGGAGGAAGGCGCGCAAAGACCGCTCCGCTGGTCTATCAGAGCCGCAGCTGGCAGCACGGCGTATTTGTCGGGTCTATTATGGCCTCCGAGACCACAGCAGCCGCCGTCGGCGAAGTCGGCGTCGTGCGGCGCGACCCGATGGCCATGCTTCCCTTCTGCGGATATAATATGGGCGACTACTGGCAGCACTGGCTCGACATGGGGAACCATATCCCGAACAAGCCTAAAATATTCAATGTTAACTGGTTCAGAACCGACGACAGCGGGCAGTTCATCTGGCCGGGCTTCGGCGAAAATATGCGGGTCCTCGAGTGGATTGTCTCAAGGTGCTTTGACGAGATCGGAGCCGAGGAGTGCGCGATAGGCTATCTTCCAAGGCCGGAAGACATAAATCTTGAGGGTTCGGGTGTGTCTCAAGATACGCTCAGGAGCCTGCTGGAAGTCGACAAGGCGCTTTGGCGCGAGGAGACGGAAGGAATAAAAACCTTCTACGAAAAATTCGGCAGCAAGCTTCCCAAGGCGCTGGAGGAAGAGCTTTCAATTCTCGAAAACAACCTTAAATAAAAACATAGAGCTGCCCGGATCTAAGGAGCCGGGCAGCTCAGACTGTCAAAAAAGCCCTTTGGGCTTTTTGACAAGGGGGCTTAATGACGGACGCTCTGTCGCGCCCGTCATAAGAGGTGTCATTTCCGACGTACACGCCGCCGGAAATGACAGATTTGACTTTGTTTCCGCCATTCGTGGCGGAAATTATGCAAAGCTTTTTTGCTGTAAACAAGTTTTTCGACAAGCTGAGCTGCCCGGCTGTTGAGCCGGGCAGCTAGGTTTTTATGTGCAAAAATCTTCAAAAGGATAAGTATTTTTTAAAAGCTGCGGGTTAGCTCCCCCGCAGCTTTTCGGGCCGTATAGTTTGAATCCTCTGGTTATCTTGAGCATCAGTCGTTGCAGCAGCAACACAGGAAAAGCAGAGCCAGAATAATCAATATGCAGCAGCAATTGTCATCCTTGCCGGGTTTACCCCAGAAT
>JAJUGN010000046.1 GCA_029265975.1 Clostridiales bacterium | reverse complement strand
CCGCCTACATTCAACCCCATAACAAAACACCTCCTTTTCTTTTTTTTTTGCTGGGGGGCCCCCCCCCCCCCCCCCCCCCCCCCACGACTTTTTTATCGCTTCCGCGATATACTTTTTCAGGCCGCGCATAAACTTGTACTGCAATTTTATCGAAGGGAACGCCGCCATGAAAAGGTTGATCGCTTTGCTTCTTATAGCCGCCGCAATATTCTTTTTTGCCCCGCTGGGCGGCGTAAGCCCTCAGAAAACCCCCAAGGCGCTTTTTCTGGAGCGGTTGGGCGCCATGCTCAACGCACAGGAGGGAAATTACTCGGTTGCTTTGGACATAAAAGCGCCCTCGTCCATTGTGGGAGGAGGAGCCGCAGCTCGCCTGCTGGGCGGCAGGACAGGTCTGAGTCTTAACCTTTCCGGCGGCTTTTCCGGAAGCTCAGGCAGTCTTGCGGCCATCGTAGCCGCAAATCCCGACTTTTCTCTGGACCGCCCGGCAGTATTGACCGACCTCGTTGTCGACGGGGAGAACATTTACCTGAACCTGCGCTCTGTACTCAGCTATTTGTCTTTGGTCAGAGGCGAAAGAATAAACTACGCTTCTTTTTTGCCCGCCGAATACATAAGCCTGAGCTTTGAAGACCTTGCTTTTGCCCTCCCGGAAGCCTCCCGGCTGCGCTTTTTTGAGCAGGCTGTTTTACTTGGCGCCGCACCGGGCTCGAGGCTTAACGATGCGCTCTGCGCCTCGCTGAAGGACGGCTGCTTCAGCGAGCGCAACGGCGCTTACTGCCTTGCCCTTGACAATTCCGCCTTTCTGCTTCTCGCCCGGACGGCTCTCAATGACCTCGCCGAATACAGCGGTGAATACGCAAGTCTTATGGCTGCGCAAAAGCCCGGAAACTTCGATTGCGAAGCCGCGGCGGCTCAAATAAAGGATGCTTCCAAGAAGCTGTCCTTGGGTCTTAATCAGCTCACGGACCTTTCCATCCGCGCGGAAATCGGCTTCATAATCCCCGAAAACGCCTACAAAATCAGCGTTTTTTGCGAAAGCGAAAGAGAGGGTATTGAAATAAGCGGAGTCATCAAGCTGAGTCCAGGAACGCCGGAAAAAGCAAGCGTGCCGCGGAAAGCAATGAGCCTCGACGGCATTCTGAAGATGCTGGAGTCTTTCGGAAAAATGATATGAAAGCCCGGGGAAAATCCCCGGGCTTTTTTAAGCCGCTTAAAATCAATACGGCCCCCGCCGCTTATCAAGCCGCGCTCTGCGGCTTTTCCATCTGCCGCAATAATCAGGCATCCTTTTTCATGTTCTCCTGAAATTATTGTCGAGAGTCCTCTTTGAAAGCTCCATAGTGACCGGTCTGCCGTGCGGGCAGTATTTAACCTCGCCGCTAATAACCTTCTCCACGAGAGGGCGAAGCTCAAAAGCATCGGAAGCGCATCCCGCCTTTACCGCCGCCTTGCAGGCTATGCTCGCAAGTATCTCGTCCCTTATCCCCAGGCTGTTCGGCCTCCTTCCGATTTTTATGTCCTCGGATATCTCCGCCAGCAGCGCGGCCGTATCCGAGACATTTATGTCCATTGGTATGCAGTTAACCGCTACTGCTCCGCCGCCGAAGGGCTCAATATCGAAGCCGAGTTCGCCCAGCAGAGCCGACTGCGAGAGCAGAGCCTCAGCTTCCTCGTTTCCGATTTTCGCTATGAACGGAGTAAGCAGTTCCTGAGAAGCGATTTCACGCCCCTGTCTTTTCAGGCCGTCAAACAGCATTCTCTCGTGCGCCGCGTGCTTGTCTATAAGGAGGATGCTCTCGCCCCGCTCCACTATTATGTACGAGCTCATCGCCTCACCTATTATACGGTAAGGCGGATTCTCCGAGACTTCCGGCGTTTCCACTGCCGGTGCAATCCGCGAAGGCGGAGCCTCGGGAGGAGCGGTGTTGTAAACCAGTCTTGTCTGCTCGAAATCATACTTTTTTGCGCCGCCAAGGCTTCCGGCCGCTATCGAGGTTTTGAAACCCCCTCCGGAGCCGTATGACTCCTGCTCTCGCTTTCCGGCGGGCGCCGGCGGTTGCGGCGCAGGGGCGGACAGTACCCTCGGCGGCAAAACGTCTGCTTGCCGCGCAGCGCCGCCCGAAAGTCTGAGCTCCGGCAAAGTCTCCTCCGCGCCGAGCGCCGCCCGCGCGGCGTAATAAACAGCGTCGAAGACCTGCCGCTCGCTCAAAAATTTCACCTCGGTCTTGGCGGGATGCACGTTTACGTCGACTGAGGCCGGATTCATTTTAAGATACAGCACGCAGGCGGGAAAACGGCCCGAAAACAGGCTGTTCCTGTAAGCCTGCTCCAGGGCCGCCTGAAGCAGCTGCGATTTGACGAACCTTCCGTTTACGAAGAAGAACTGATGGCTTCTGTTTCCCCTGGCGCCGTTCGGCGATGAAACATAGCCCTCCGCCGATACATGCTCGTCTGCGGCGCAGGCTCTCAGCATAGTATTTGAGAAGTCCCTTCCCAGCGCCGCGTATATGCAGGATTCGATGCTCCCGTCTCCCGGCGTGTGCATTTCCTCCTTGCCGTCTTTTATGTACCTGAGCGATAGCTCCGGGCGCGACAGCGCGGTGCGCACAACGGCGGCCGAGACAGCCGAGCCCTCGCTTGAGTCCTTTTTCATGAATTTCAGGCGCGCGGGGGTGTTGAAAAACAGGTCCCTGATAATTATGGTAGTGCCTTCGGGACATCCGGCGGGCGTATTTTCCACTACCTTCCCGCCGTCCAACGAAATAAACGTGCCCTCCGCGGCTCCTCGTTCCCTTGTGAACATCTCCGTCCTCGACACCGCGCAGATAGCGGCCAGGGCCTCGCCTCGAAAACCCAGCGTCTTTATTGCGGCAAGCTCCTCCTCGGTCCTTAGCTTGCTGGTGGCATGGCGCAAAAATGCCGTAGGCACATCCTCCGGCGCTATTCCGCAGCCGTCGTCAGTCACCCTTATATAGGTCATGCCTCCGTTTTTTATTTCCACGGTTACGGCTTTCGCCCCCGCGTCCACCGCGTTCTCAACGAGCTCCTTCACGACGGAGGCCGGCCTCTCCACCACCTCGCCGGCCGCGATAAGATCCGCCATATGCTGTGACATCTGAAAAATTTTAGCCATTTGCAAGCCTCCCGGCATAAAAGCAACCGATTCTTTATTATTGGACATGCATTTATCATAAGTATAACTTCCCCGGCACATTTCGTCAAACAACCGTTGTAAAAAATCAGGGCTGATGTTAAAATAATATATTAATTGTTATTACAGATCGGAGAACCCAGTTTTGAAACGAAATATGGACGCGCCTCAGATAGATTTAATGCGCCAGAGCGAAATAATGGCCCGCATAGCCCAAAGGAACGGCAGCCGGCCAGAACGCCCGGCCGCCTTTGTGGACACTTACGGCTGCCAGCAGAACGAAGCGGACAGCGAGCGCATACGCGGCATGCTCTCTAAAATGGGCTACGCTTTCACGAACGACGAGTCCAGTGCCGACGTCGTTGTAATCAACACCTGCGCCGTGCGCGAGCACGCCGAAATGCGCGTGCTCGGCAACATAGGCGCGCTCTCGCACGCGAAAAAGGCAAACCGCGACATGGTAATAGCCGTATGCGGCTGTATGGTTCAGCAGGAGCATATGGCAGAAAAGATAAAGAAATCCTACCCCTATGTGGATCTGGTTTTCGGAACTCATGAGCTGCCGCGCTTTCCCGAGCTTTTGGAGAGCGTTTTGAAGCCCAATCGCAAACGCGTTTTCGCTGTTACATCTTCGGACGGCGAAATTGCGGAGGGTTTGCCCGTTCACCGCGACAGGGGCGTAAAAGCCTGGCTCCCGGTTATGTACGGCTGCAACAATTTCTGCTCCTACTGCGTCGTGCCTTATGTGAGGGGCAGGGAACGAAGCCGCATGCCGGAAAGCATCGTTGAAGAAGCGAAAAGCATCGTTTTGGAAGGCTATAAGGACATAACCCTTCTGGGGCAGAACGTCAATTCCTACGGAAGGGATCTGAACAGGGGCGTGGATTTTTCCTATCTTATCGAGGAGATAGACAAAATCGATGGCGATTTTATTATCCGATTCATGACAAGCCATCCCAAGGACGCGACAAGAAGGCTTTTCGAAACCATGGCAGGCTGCCGGAAAGCCGCTCCTCATATACATCTCCCCTTTCAGGCGGGAAACGACCGCGTGCTTAAGGCCATGAACCGAGGCTACACGAAAAACGGCTACCTTGAGCTTGTCGCCGAGGCGAAAGAAGTCATTCCCGACATCGTGCTGACGAGCGACGTCATCGTGGGCTTCCCCGGCGAAACCGACGAGGAATTCGAGGACACCCTGGACGTTCTGAAAAAGGTGCGTTTCGATTCGCTCTTCACATTCATATACTCGCCCCGCAAGGGCACTCCCGCCGCAGGCATGCCCGACCCATTTACGCGGGAGGACAAGCAGCGCCGCTTCGACCGGCTTTTAGAGCTGCAGTATGCCATTTCGGCCGAAAAGCACGCCGAGTATGTAGGCCGGACGGTCAGAGTGCTTGTCGACGGTGAAACCGGCGACGAAAAAGCGAATCTTTCCTCGCGGACGGCAGGCGGACGACTCGTCCATATCAGAGGCGATGCGGATAATATAGGCAAGTTTAAGGATGTAAAAATCACAGGCAGCACCACCTGGGCTCTCTTCGGCGAAATAGTATAGGAGGCTTAGATATGGCTGAGCTCACTCCGATGATGAGGCAGTACCTTGAAATAAAAAGTCAGACCCCGGACTGCATACTGTTTTTCAGGCTGGGCGACTTTTACGAAATGTTTGACGACGACGCCCGCACGGCGTCGAAGGAACTTGACCTGACGCTGACGACAAGGGACAGGTCCAAGGAAAATCCGGATGAACGCACCCCTATGTGCGGCGTGCCCTACCATTCGAGCGAGGCTTATATAGCCCGCCTTCTTGCGAAGGGCTACAAGGTGGCTATATGCGAGCAGACGGAGGATCCCGCTCTTGCAAAGGGGCTTGTATCTCGCGATGTCGTACGGATAATCACGCCCGGAACGGTCATTGAAAGCTCCATGCTCGACGAGAGCAGGTCAAATTATATCTCCTCCGTTTACATGGACGCTTCCGGCGGGGCCGTCTGCTTTGCCGATATTTCAACCGGCGAATTTTTGCTTGCCGAGTTCTCCGAAGGCGCCGAAGCGCATATAGTTAACGAACTGGGGCGTTACCGTCCCTCCGAGGCGGTCCTCAGCGGCGGCGCTTCCGAGAGCGCCAAAATAATCGCCGCAATAAAGGGCCTTCCCTCCTGTCCTTACCACACGGCCGGCTCCCGCTTTGACTTCATGGAGAGCGCGGCCTTGATATGCGACCAATTCAAGGCGCCCGACCTTGACGCCTTAAGCCTCGGCGGCTCCCATGCCGCCGTATGCGCGGCGGGCGCGCTGCTGTCCTACATACGCGAAACACAGAAAAACGAGCTTTCTCATATAAACGCCATAAGCTTTTACACCGCCGGCGAATTTATGGAGCTCGACTCCCAGACAAGGCGGAACCTTGAGCTCACCGAGACGATAAGGATGGGCGAAAAGCGGGGCAGCCTGCTGTGGGTTCTTGACAAAACGAGGACGCCCATGGGCGGGCGGCTGCTGCGCTCAAGGCTTGAAAAGCCCCTGCTCGCCCCGGCTGCTATAAAAAGACGTTTGAACGCGGTCGGCGAGCTTTTCAAGGATGCCATCGCAAGAGGTGAGCTGCTGCTTTCCCTGCGGGAGATAGGCGACATGGAGCGCCTAATGGGAAGGATAGTCTACGGCAGCGCAAACTGCCGCGACCTTGCGGCGCTTTCATCATCCATCGCCGTGCTTCCGAAGATAAAAAGCCTGCTTTCGCCGATGAAATCGGCCGCTCTCCGCGAGCTTGCCGCACTTGACGAGCTTTCCGACATAAGGTCGCGCATAGACAGGGCAATCTGCGACGAGCCGCCCTTCTCCGTCCGGGAGGGCGGGATGATACGAAGGGGCTACAGCGAGGAGGTGGATCGTCTCCGCGCTCTCGCCGAAAACGGTCAGGAAGCGGTCGCCGACATCGCCTCAAGGGAGCGCGAGCGCACCGGCATCAAGAAGCTGCGCATAGGCTACAACAAGGTTTTCGGATACTATATCGAAATCCCGCGCTCTCAGAGCGGCGAGGTGCCGGAAAACTACATCAGAAGGCAGACTCTCGCAAACTGCGAGCGCTTCGTCACCGAGGAGCTCAAGGAGCTCGAAGCCGAGCTTTTGAACGCCAAAGAGCGCCTTTTTGCCCTTGAATACGAGCTGTTTAACGAGCTGCGCGCCCAAATCGCCGCCAATGTCGCCAGGGTTCAGGCGGCCGCCGCCGCCGTGGCCGAGGCGGACGTTTACGCCGCTCTTGCGGAAACCGCCGCGAAAAACAACTACTGCATGCCGGAAATCGATATGTCCGGCGTCATAGAAATAAAGGACGGGCGCCATCCCGTTGTAGAGCAGACCAGGCCCGACGGGCTTTTTGTGCCGAACGACGCCTTTCTCGACTGCGGCTCAAGCCGCGCCTCCATAATTACCGGCCCCAACATGGCGGGCAAATCCACCTATATGCGGCAAACCGCGCTTATAGTGCTCATGGCGCAGATAGGAAGCTTTGTTCCAGCAAAATCGGCGCGCCTCGGCGTTGTGGACAGAATTTTCACGAGGATAGGAGCATCGGACGACCTGTCCGGCGGACAGTCAACCTTTATGGTAGAGATGTCGGAGGTCGCTCAAATGCTGAAGGGCGCAACGTCAAAGAGCCTTCTGATATTCGACGAAATCGGGCGCGGCACTTCGACCTTCGACGGAATGGCGATAGCGCGCGCCGTGCTCGAATACTGCGCCGACAGAAAAAAGCTCGGCGCGAAAACGCTTTTCGCCACCCATTACCACGAGCTTACGGCCCTTGAAAGCGAAATCGAGGGCGTAAAAAACTATAATATATCCGCAAAAAAGCGCGGCGACGACGTTATTTTCCTTCGCAAAATAGTTCCGGGCGGAGCCGACGACAGCTACGGCATTGAGGTGGCAAAATTGGCGGGCCTTCCAGATTCCGTCATTCGCAGAGCCAAATCCGTGCTGGCGTCTCTCGAGAGCGCCGCCCCGTTAAAAAATGAAAAACAGGCCGCGGATCTCGACGTAGACCAGCTTTCGCTCGGTTTGATGGCGGCCGGCGCGGTCGCGGAGCGCCTTAAAGCGGTCGACCTGAACACGATTACGCCGCTTGAAGCGATGAACCTGCTTTATGAGTTGAAACGAGGTGTCGAATAATTTGGAGTCCCTCTATCCGACGCACAGAAGGGAACTGATCTTCGGGCTTGTTTATTTGCCCGTCCATATCTTTCTGATGCCCGTTATTGTCAGCTTGTTTTCAAAATACCTCTTTCTGGCGTTCAGGCTGAGCAATACCAGCGCGAACATGACGCTGATATATTACGGCATTTCCTTCGTAGTTCTCATGGTTTTCATGAGGGGCTTCCTCAAGGATTCCTTTTCCGTTTTCATAGACAAAAGCGTCAGCGCTATAACGTTCTCCATGGTAGGATATTTTCAGTACTTCATGCTGGTATACGCGATGTCGGCGGCCTTTATGCTTATAACAAAGCAGTCCGCCGTCAACCCTAACTCGGCCGCAATTTCCGAGCAGATTTCAAGCAACTCCAGAGCGATGGTCTTTTCGACCGTAGTGCTGGCGCCCATCGTTGAGGAAACCCTGTTCCGCGGGGCGCTTTTCGGCCTGATACGCAGAAAAAACCGAATAGCGGCATTCTCGGTATCGTACCTGTTTTTTTCCGTCTACCACCTCTGGTCTTATGCGCTCGGCGGAATCAGCCCGATTTTCGTTTTCTACATGCTCCAGTACCTTCCAGGCTCTTATATACTCGCGAGATGCTACGAGAAGAGCGGAACGGTATGGTCCTCCGTTATACTGCACATGATGATTAACGGGGTTTCGGTCCTGGTAAGCCTCTCCCGGTAGACGATGCTAAAAGCAGAGCCGCCCCCGGCATTAGCTCCGGGGGCGGCTTAATTTATCATATCAGCGCTTTTTTATATCTATCTTTCCGTCGGAAACTGTCGCCACAATGCTGTCTCCGGACGCGAATTCGCCTTCGAGCACCTTTTCGGCAACGGTATCCTCTATGCTGCCCTGTATGGTGCGGCGGAGAGGCCTCGCCCCATACATCGGGTCAAAGCCCTTCTCGGCCAGCAGGCCTACCGCGGAGTCTTCCCAGCTCAGGCTGATTCCGATCTTCTCAAGGCGCTTTTCAACGTCTTTCAGCATGTTCCCGGCTATCTCGCGGATATTCTCGCGGCTTAAGCGGTGGAAGACTATGATTTCGTCTATCCTGTTCAGGAATTCCGGCCTGAAGGTGTTTCTGAGCTCCTTCAGAACCTCCTCGCGTATCTGCGCCATATCCATCTCGGCGCTTTTTTCGCTGTCGTCGGAGAATCCGAGACGCTTCTTGGCGTCGGTGATGTTTTTTGCCCCGACGTTTGACGTCATTACTATGACGGTGTTTTTGAAATTCACCTTGCGGCCCTGGGAATCGGTCAGTATGCCGTCCTCCATGATCTGGAGCATAATGTTAAAAACGTCCTCGTGAGCTTTTTCGATCTCGTCGAAAAGCACGACTGAATACGGCTTGCGGCGCACCTTCTCCGTGAGCTGTCCGCCCTCGTCGTAGCCCACATAGCCAGGGGGCGAGCCAATCAGCTTCGATACGGTGTGCTTTTCCATGTACTCCGACATATCCACCCTTATCATGGCGTTTTCATCGCCGAACATCGCTTCAGCAAGCGCTCTGCAGAGCTCGGTCTTTCCCACTCCGGTGGGGCCGAGGAACAGGAAGGAGCCTATCGGGCGCTTCGGGTCTTTTAACCCAACCCGTCCGCGGCGTATCGCCTTCGATACGGCCTTGACCGCCTCGTCCTGTCCTATGACGCGCTGATGCAGTATGCTCTCCATTTTCAGGAGGCGCTCGCTCTCATCCTCGGTCAGAGCGGTCACGGGAACGCCGGTCCAGCCGGACACAACCGCAGCTATGTCCTCCTTAGTCACGCTGGAGCGCTTCGTGGAGTTGCCCTCCTGCCACTTCGCCCTGATATCGCTGAGCTCCTTGCGCAGCTTCTTCTCCTTGTCGCGAAGCTCCGCGGCTTTCTCGAAGTTCTGGCTCCTTATCGCCTCTTCCTTGTCCTTGGCGACCGCCGTAACGCTTTCCTCCAGCTCCTTGAGATCGGGCGGGGCCGTCAGAGTCTCCATGCGAACGCGGCTCGCGGCCTCGTCGATAAGGTCTATCGCCTTGTCGGGCAGGAACCTGTCGTTTATATAGCGGCTGGACATCGTCACGGCCGCCTCTATGGCTTCGTCGGTAATTTTTATTTTGTGGTGCGCCTCGTATTTATCCCTCAGGCCCTTAAGAATGAGAACGGCCTCCTCCTCTGTCGGCTCGTTTACCATTACGGGCTGAAAGCGGCGCTCAAGGGCGGCGTCCTTCTCTATATATTTGCGGTACTCGTTAAGAGTGGTGGCTCCGATCACCTGCACCTCGCCCCTGCCGAGCGCCGGCTTGATGATGTTTGCTGCGTCTATCGCTCCCTCCGCGGAGCCCGCTCCGATTATGGTGTGGAGCTCGTCGATAAAGAGTATAATGTCGTTTGCCTTTTTCACTTCTTCGAGCGCCGTTTTTATGCGCTCCTCAAAATCTCCGCGGTACTTGGTGCCAGCCAGCATTCCGGTAAGGTCAAGCGTGATGACGTGCTTGTCCTTGAGGTTCTCCGGGACGTCGCCCGATATTATCTTCTGAGCCAGTCCTTCGGCAATGGCGGTCTTGCCGACGCCCGGCTCGCCTATAAGTACGGGATTGTTCTTTGTGCGGCGGCTCAGTATCTGGATTACTCTCGTTATTTCCTTGTCCCGTCCTATCACGGGGTCGAGCAGCCCTTTCGCAGCCGCCTCGGTCAGGTTGCGGCTGAACTGATCCAGAGTCTTGGTGTCCGAACGCTTTGAATAGCCCTTTGCCGCGGGAGCCTTCGGACGATACTCGGACGTAGATAGCATATTGATTATTTCGGTGTATATCTTATTCAGATCGGCGCCCGTCGAGAGTATCAGGCGCGCGGCCACGCTGTCGTACTCTCTCAGTATACCCATGAGAAGATGCTCGGTCCCGACATAGTTATGCCCCAGCCTTGCTGCGTCCGCAGTGGCAAGCTCGATTATCTGCTTTGCGCGGGGCGTAAGCCCCTGCGTAGGCTGCTGGTTGGCGCCTCTTCCGACGTTTTTTATTATAAGCTCCTGTATAAGCGCGCTGTCCAGCCCGTTGTCGCGCAGCACCTTTGCGGCGGCTCCGCCGCCTTCGCGCGAAAGCCCGAGCAGTATATGCTCGCTCCCCACATAGCTGTGCCCGTACTCGGTCGCGGCCTCGTAAGCGAGGTTCAGCGACTTCTTGGCCCTTTCGGTGAATCTGTCTTCGTATTTCATATATTCATCTCCCCTCCTCCCATGCCTGCATCAGCACGGGAACCCATTGTTATGAACTGCTTCCGCGCGTTTGGTATGTTGCATTGAAATCGGTTTTTACAGAGCGTGACAGGCTGCTGCCTGTCACGCTCCCGCTTTGGTCGCATTACTTTTCTATTTCGCGGATCTTATCGCGGATCTCCGCGGCCTTTTCGAACTCTTCCGCGTCAACCGCGGCTTTTAGCTGCTCGCGCAGCGCGTTGATCTCGCGGCGGCGGCTCATGTCCTCGTCCTTCTCCGGCGCCGCGGTCTTTGTTTCGGCTTCGTCCTTCTTAACCGCAAACTCTATGCGCGGCATCGTCATAACCGGCATCATAAGCCTGCCGAAATCCGGGAAGAAATAGCTTCTGGCCGGAGCGAAAAAGTCTCTGAAGAAATCGCTGAACATGGAATCGAACATATCCCTCCCGAAAAAGCGCTCCTCTGTAAGCCCTGCTCTTTCCGCGCAGTCCGCGCAGAGATGCTGTTCTGTGGTCCTTCCGTTTATGCTGGCCTTATAATGGAACGTAGCGTTATTATTTCCGCAATTCTGGCATTTCATAATTATTTCCTTCCTTTCTTAAATCAAATAATAAATTGTCTGCTCAAATCGAGATAATAAGCATATGTTTCAGGATGTTCGCTCTGACCTCGTTTCTTATATCCGCCGGCACGGGCTTCAAGGCGTTGTCGCCGATTGCGGTCGAAATATACTTTGCCTCCTTTTCGGAGATAACTCCCCCGTAGCAGGCGTTCGAGAGCAGGGCAAGCGCGGTTTTAAGGTCGATCTCTTCTCCTATGGCATTGACCGTGTGCATCAGGAGCTGCTTTGCCGGTGACTGCACCCTCGTTATTCTTATATATCCGCTGCCGCCTCTCCGGCTCTCCACTATATAGCCGTGCTCCGGCGAAAACCTCGTGGATATCACATAATTGATCTGGCTTGGCACGCAGTTGAAGCGCTGCGCAAGCTCCGAACGCTGCATCTCGGCGTAACCCTCGTTCTCCAGCATCTCACTGATAAAGCCCGCGATCATGTCGCTGATGCCCAAACCAAAACACCTCCCTCGTTTGACTTTGACTATCTTTAACCTTTGGCTCAATAATATCCCATACCGCAGAAACCCGCAAGATCCGTTTTGACCATTTCTGACCAACATTCCGGCTTCTATCGCGTTCTGGCTCGCTAAAGCTCTTTATTTCATTTTGTTTTAAAATATTTCGGGCTTTTTTATAATTAATTTATTCTGTTTGAAAAATACATTTGATTTTTTTGCTCTTTATGATACAATCTTGCATAACAAGTTAACGGAGGTGTCTATAATGGCATATGTAATCAGTTCTGATTGTGTAGCTTGCGGCGCTTGCGCCGAATCCTGCCCCGTCAGCGCGATATCTGAAGGCGAATCCCAGTACATAATCGACGCTGACGTGTGTGTCGATTGCGGCTCTTGCGCGTCCAACTGCCCCGTCGAGGCTATTGCCCAGGCATAGCTTTTAAAACGGTCGAAGGGCGATATGCTTTTTGCATATCGCTTTTTGATTTGATATGGAGGATTACGATGCCTTTCGATGAGCTCTGGCAGGGAGGCCCCCGCATCGCTCAGGCGGAAAATGTTTTCAGACTGGGCTCAGATTCGGTGCTGCTGGCCTTTTTCGCTTCCCAGATACGCGCAAGGAAGGCGCTTGACCTCGGCTGCGGAAGCGGAGTAATCGCGCTGTCACTTGCTTTTCAAAACAAGAATCTTCATGTAGACGCCATAGACATATCCGAGGCCGCAGTCGAGCTGACTGCTGAAAACGCCGCCGTCAACGGGCTTTCGGAGCGCATAAACGCAATCTGCGGCGATATCCGCCTTCACAGGGAGCTGCTCAGCGCCGGCCGCTACGATCTCGTCGTCACAAACCCGCCTTATTTTGCCGCCTCGCGCGGAAAGACCGCGAGTTCAAGAGAGATGGCTCTCGCAAGAGGCGAGTGCGCCTGCGGCCTGAGCGACATTTTGGAGGCCGCGGCCTATCTTCTCCGCTGGGGAGGGAGCTTCGCTGCGGTGTACCGTCCCGAAAGGCTTTCGGAGCTGCTCTGCAAAATGACCGCCGCGGGCATAGAGCCCAAACGTCTGCGGATGGTGCAGTACAAGGCGTACTCTGCTCCGAACATGGTGCTCGTGGAGGGCCGACGCGGCGGCAGGACAGGCCTCAAGCTGGAGCCGCCTTTGATCATGGCAGGCGAAGACGGCTCCGATACCGAGGAAATAAAGAGGATTTACCGAAGATAATTCTATTTTATTATATACAGGGGGGCTTTCCATTGGCCGGCCGTCTATACCTTGTCGCTACTCCCATAGGAAATCTGGGCGATATTTCAAAGCGCTGCGCCGAAACGCTGGAATCGGTCGACTTTATAGCCGCCGAGGATACCAGGGTAAGCGTGAAGCTTTTGAACCACCTCGGCATCAAGAAGCCGATGGTAAGCTATTTTGAGCACAACAAAGCCGAAAGCGGGGCCGCCATTTTAAGGAGGCTTCTTGCGGGCGAAAGCTGCGCTCTTGTAACCGACGCCGGGACGCCCGCCATAAGCGATCCCGGAGAGGACCTCGTCGCGCTCTGCGCCGGAAGCGGAATTGAGGTGCTGAGCGTTCCCGGCTGCTGCGCCGCCATAGCCGCCCTTTCGGTTTCCGGTCTCAAAACCGGCCGATTTTGCTTTGAGGGATTTCTTTCAACAAGCAAAAAAAGCCGCGAGGCGCATCTCGAGTCGCTCAAAAGCGAGCGGAGGACCATGATATTCTATGAAGCTCCGCACAAGCTGAAGGCCGCCTTAAGGGATATGGCGGAGGCTTTCGGGGGCGACAGGCGCATATCCCTGTGCCGCGAGATCACCAAGCTGCACGAGGAAACCCTGCGCACAACTCTGTCGGACGCATTATCATATTTCGAAAGCACGCCGCCGAAGGGGGAATTTGTGCTTGTAATCGAGGGCGCGAAGCCGGAGGAAAAGCAAAGTGTCAGTCTTGAGGAGGCTGTTTCCCGTGTGATGGAGCTGAGGGCCGGCGGAATGCCGCTCAGGGAGGCCGCCCGAAAATGCGCCGAAGAAACAGGTTTTCAGAAAAACGACCTTTATAAGGCTTCCATAAGCAGGGATTAATATCAATATTATGAATAATTATTACAGAATTTTTAAATTATTAACTGTTTGTTTAAACTTCAATACTAGCCACAACTCAATTCTTGTGTTAATATAAGTGAGGTTCGTGTGCTCCGGGGAACTATTTCTTCCTGAGAAACGGCCGCCAGAAGAAAAATATACGATTATACGAGGGGTATTAATGCTTCAAAAATGGAAAAAACATGAGAAATTTCTCGTCGTAGCCGTATTCATTGTAATAGCGGTATTCGGTGCTTACTTTGTGTTCCGGGAAGTAAGCTTTGGAGTCGACACAACGCTCGACGGGGTTCAGTACAGGATTGGCGATCCCAGCTATGTGGAGCGCGTAACTGTAAAGATGACCGGCATATACAAGTCTTACCTTTTCAAAGACAGCTCCTTCTACGGCGCCATAGAAATATCCAATAGGGAGTTCACCTCGCAGTACATGGCTTCGATCACATTCAACGGCGATTACTCTTACCTTACATATTACGATTACGGAAAAAAATCGGACAAGGTAGCCGAAACCGGCATCGTCGCCACCCCGATCGTCCTTGGCCAGGTTAGCGCGGGCAAGAACTTCAAGCAGATCCTTATCACGGTGTTTGATGATTTCGCGGAGCCGAAGGGCACGGGCTGGAGCATGAAAAGCGGAATGGTGATAGTCGCGCCCGCCACGACGCGCTCCGAGGCGGTCAAGATAGCGGAAAATCTTGCCGGAGGAAGCAGCATCCTGAAGAAAGTCAAGAGCTGGGGCTGATCTGCTCAGCAAAGCGAAGGAGGACGGTTCCTGAGAACTGTCCTCCTTCAGACTGTCAAAAAAGCCCAAAGGGCTTTTTTGACAAGGGGGCTGCATGGCGGCCGCTCTGCCGCGCCCGTCATGAGAGGTGTCATTTCCGACGTACACGCCGCCGGAAATGACAGATTTGACTTTGTTTCCGCCATTCGCGGCGGAAATTCTGCGAAGCTTT
>JAJUGN010000060.1 GCA_029265975.1 Clostridiales bacterium | reverse complement strand
GTCTGAGCGTGCCCGGCGGCTTTTGCCGCAGGGCACGCTCCGTTATCCGAAAAACATTTTCCGTCCGGTTCAGCTTCTGTTAGGGCTTTTGCCGCTGTTCCCGGCTCCCGCCGAATTATCGGAAGGGCCTTTCCCGACGCCCTTTGTTTCATCCCTGCCCGGAGAAGGGCTTGCGACTGGCGAAGGGGAGGGGGCGGGGGCGTTTCCGTTTTTTCCGTTTCCGGAAGAGCTTCCCTTCCCGTTATCCTGATTTTTTTCCCGCTCCTGTTCCGCTGTTTTGGAACCCTTGTTTTGCGCCTGCTCCCTTACCTCTGTCTCGGAGCCCTGATTTCTGCTGCCGTTTGCGTTCCTTACCTTCTCCGCCGCGGCGTCGACGCCCTTGAACGCAAGCTGCTGCTCCGCTGTAAGAGAGCCGCTCTTGTACGCTTTCAAAAGCTCGTCCGCCCTGACTATAAGCTCTGTCATTTTTGCGTCCTTGTAGTCGGAGGCTTTCAGCGCCGGATCAAGAGACTGCATAATCTTTATGACCTTGTACTTGCCCGGAGAGATCCCAAGCTCCTTTGCCTCGGTTCTCGTCGCAAGGTCGGAGCTGTTTGCGTAGACGACGGCAAGTATGTTTTTCGCCTTCAAGGCATCGCCAACTCCGTCCTCGCCCTGCTTCTTAAGCTCTTCCGCGGCCTTCGCATCCTTTGACTCGGCCGTCACCGAAACTACCGTAGAGCCGTCAGAGGCTATGTATCCCTTTTCGGACGCCGCCTTGACAAGCTCGGCCACGGCTTCTTTTACGGATTTGTTCTTCACTGCGGCGCCTTCAAGAATTTTCTTTCCGTCATCGTTGAAGGCTTCCGTTCTTACGACCCTGCCTATGCCGTTTATGCCGAGCTCAAGGCTCGGGTTGATGTCAACGCTAAGATAACTGACCGGCGTATTGTAATACGCTAAGGCGCCTCCGGCAAGACCTATGCATATTACGGCCGCCGCTGCTATGCCAATGATTTTTTTCATATGGTGCTTCCTCCTTCTTACGATTGTTTCCGCTTCAAAAACGGCGCCTGTTTCCGGGCTGCCGCAAAGACGCTCCGAAACGTACCGCTTAGTGCGTTCCTTAAGCGCGTCCTCCGCCTTGACTTTATCCATATAGCTTTTGAAGAAATCCATGATATCCTCCTTGCAATGTTGCGGCTCAAAAGCCCTCGCCGAGCCTGCGCTTAAGGCTCTCCCTTGCTCGCCTCAGCATGGTATAGACCGTGTTCGTGTTTTTTCCCATGATGCCGGCTATCTCGGGAACGGTCCTGCCCTCGTAATAATGCAGGTAGATTATCTGCTTCTGGTCAGGCGGCAGCCGCATCACTTCTTTAATCAGCTCTCCCTCCCCGGGGCTTTCGAAGGGAATGTCCATCTCCTCGATGCTGACCACCTTTTTCCGCCAGAAGCTCTTGCAGAGGTCCTTGCATTTATTGAACGCGACGCGGCAGAGCCAGGCTTTTTCGTGGTCGGCGTTTTCAAATGACGCTCTGCAGAGGAAGAACTTGAGGAAAACCTCCTGAAAAACATCCTCGACGTCCGAGTAGTCCTTAAGATACAGAAAGCATATGCGCCGGACCATGTCGGAGTATTTTTCTATCGCTTCTGAAACGGCTTCGTCGGTACCAAACTGCTGTCCCAATCGATTTCCTCCTTCCTGACATGAATACGACCGATAAGTCCAAATCCGTTCATTTTTTCGCTAAAAATTTTATTTTTTATTATATCACGGGAGATAAGCGACAAAAAGATACATATTTCGCGGGAAAAGCAAAAAAATTTTTTTCAAAAAGTATTGACAAAATTATTTTTAGTTGTATTATTGTATTAACCGCTTAATACAGCGACACAATATTACAGGACACGGACGGTGATTATATGACATGGAGCTTTACGGAAGACAGGCCCATATATCTGCAAATGCAGGAGCAGATAAAGCTTTTTATTGTATCGGGCGTCTATCCCGCCGGGTCGAAGCTTCCGGCGGTCAGAGATCTGGCCGCGGAGGCGGGCGTGAACCCCAATACTCTTCAAAAGGCGCTCGCGGAGCTTGAACGGGAGGGACTCGTTTACACGCAGCGCACAAGCGGACGATTTGTGACGGAGGACGTAAACATGATAAACAGCCTGAAAACAGAACTGGCGCAGGAGCAGATAATGAAGTTCCTGAAAAAGATGGAGGAGATGGGTTTCGAGAAGAGCGAAACTCTCGAGCTTATCAAGAAAACGGCGGAGGAGATGAAATAATGGCTATACTCGAGTGCAGCGGTCTGACCAAGAAATTCGGCGCCAAAACGGCGCTTGACGACGTGAATTTGAGCGTTGAAACGGGGCGCATAGTGGGGCTTCTCGGACCGAACGGCAGCGGAAAGAGCACTCTTCTGAAGCTCTGCAACGGTCTTCTGACGCCGAGCGGCGGAAGCCTTGCGATAAACGGTATGTCGCCCGGCATAGGCACGAAGGAGATTGTGTCATATCTGCCGGAGCAGACCTACCTGAACAACTGGATGAAGGTATCAGACCTTGTGGATTTTTTCGGGGATTTTTACAGGGATTTCAACAGATCAAAGGCCCTGGAGATGCTCAAAAACCTTGAAATCGCGACCGGTGACAGGCTGAAGACGCTTTCAAAGGGCACGAAGGAAAAGGTGCAGCTGATTCTCGTAATGGCAAGGGAAGCAAAGCTCTATCTGCTCGACGAGCCGATCGGCGGAGTTGACCCGGCCGCGAGGGACTATATCCTGAATACGATAATAAAGAACTACAACCCCGAGGCTACGGTCATAATCTCGACGCATCTTATCGCGGACATCGAGACCGTCCTCGACGACGTAATACTCATATCCAAGGGCAAGCTCCTGCTTACATCCTCGGTGGACGAAATCAGAGAGAAAAACGGGAAGTCGGTCGACGCGTTTTTCAGGGAGGTATTCAAATGCTAAGAAAACTCATGAAATACGACATGAAGGCGCTCGGAAGGGTTTTCATTCCGTTCTACGGGGCGTTTATAGCCGTTTCAATAATCAACAGCATATTGGCAAAATTACAGCTAGCGCTGCCCTTGGCCATAGGGGCGAGCGTTTACGGGATAATGCTAGGCGGGGTATGCGTGCTCACGCTCGTGCTGACGCTCCAGATATTCAGAAAAAACCTTTTGGGAAACGAGGGCTATCTGATGTTCACGCTGCCGGTCAGCGCGGATAAGCTGATCCTCAGCAAGCTTTTCACCGCCTTTGTCTGGTATATATTAAGCTTTATTGCCCTTATGGTATCGCTTGTGGTCATTTCGTCCGTGAGGCTCGACGTGCGTGAAATCATACCCGCTCTGATAAGGCTGATGAACAAGCTTCCAATAGGCGGATTCCATTTCGCCATGTTCACAATCGAGACGCTTCTCGCGGGCATAATAATGCTTCTCGGCATGATAATGTTCCTCTACGCCTGCATCTCGCTGAGCCTTTTGGTAAGCAAGCACAGAGGGCTGTTTTCCTTCGGCGCTTTCGTAGTGATAAGCATGCTCTGGCAGGTGGCGGCTTCGCAGGTGGTTAAGGCTCTTTCCAAACTGCAGATGGAGTACAACATATACACCGCTCACGGCTTTATGTGGGGAGGAATAGCGTGGGGGCTTATAAACTTCTTCATCTTCTATTTCATAACGAGATACATGCTCACGAGAAAGCTCAATCTGGAGTGAGCCTGTAAAAATAAAAATGTGCCGCGTGAATCCGCGCGGCACATTTCAGACTGTCAAAAAAGCCCTTTGAGCTTTTTTGACAAGGGGGGCTTAATGACGGCCGCTCTGCCGCGCCCGTCATGAGAGGTGTCATTTCCGACGTACACGCCGCCGGAAATGACAGATTTGACTTTGTTTCCGCCATTCGTGGCGGAAATTCTGCGAAGCTTTTTTGCTGTAAACAAGTTTTTTGACACACTCAAATGTGCCGCGTGAATCCGCGCGGCACATTTTTTGTTTGCTCAGGGTATGCGAGAATAATTACCAGCGTCCGCCGCCGCCTCCGCCGAAGCCTCCGCCGGAGAAGCCGCCTCCGCCGAAACCTCCGCCGCCGAAGCCGCCCTTGCCGGTCTGGATTGGGGGAGTGGTCATGGCCGCCCGCATCGTGTTCATTGAGCGGAACATCATGTTGTAGAAAAGGAAGGAATTGAAAGCCCCGGCCTGGCCGTAGTTATACCAGGAGGGGGGAGGCATAGCGATGTCCTCGAATTTCTTGGCCCATTTGTCGCTTACGCCCAGCGCGTAGGCGTAGGGCATAACATCGTAGAAGTAGGAGGGGTTTTCCTCGACGAGGCGTTCCAGGCGCTCCTTCTCCGCGAGATTCAGGAAATTGCGGAAACCGAGTATCTTTCCGTAGAGCTGGTTGCCGTAAGGTGTGCGCTTGCGCATGAAAATCGATATTATTCCGGTGAACAAAGTAGCTGCGGCGACAACTATCCCCGCGAAGAACATGCCCTGCTGGCTCATGTAGAAGAAGTAAGCGAACATAACAGCCGCGGAAAGCAAAACGCCGAGAAACAGCATGGCTGTCTTTTTTATTCCCCCCATGACGTTCCATCTGTAAGCGACGCTTTTGATATATACTATGGGCATAAAAACGACTATCGTTGCAATAAGCGAAAACGCCAGCGTGAAGGTGACCGAGAAGTACACGACGTAAATGGTCTTGAAAATGCTGCCGAAGACAATGAGGCCCGACAAAAGCAGCACCAGATTTCCAAGCGCTGAGGATTTCTTGCTGTACAGTAGGCGCTCCTTTTCGGCGTAATGCGCCTTTATCATGGTCTTTGTCTCCGAAATGTGGGCGTAGGTTTTCTGCCTTAGCTCCGAAATAAGGACGCTGTCCCGGTTTTTGAATATTTCCGAAAACAGGTACTTCTCGTACTTGTTCGGAAGCTCGGGCAGATCCTTTATCTTCGCGAGCCTGAAGTCGTCCTTTTCAAGCTGCTCGATGGTCAAATAGCCCTTTGAAGCCCAGTACAATATCAGCGACACCACATCCCTGTCGTCGACTATTGTATCTATAACATATCCCGCCTCGGCGGAGGTGATGTTGTCGGGAGGATAGAACTCGACAGGCTTGACAATAAAATCGTCCCTTCCGAAGCGCAGAAACAAAACAAGCGCAAGGACGGCGACAAAAACCGCGGCGAGGATTATTATCTGCTGCCAGGGGAACTCCTTAGGTATGGTGAAATAGCCCTCGGGCAGATCCATTTGTATGGTCAGGGCCTCCCCGGGTTTAAGCGATTTTCCGAGCGTGCCGGATATGGTGTTTCCGTTTATCAAAAACTGAACCGGAGTGCTCGCGGTGGAGCCTGCGGGACCGGAAAAGAACCACAGCTTGTTGGCGTCGAAGCTTTTGGGCATGGTTATGTTGAAGGTCACGTTGCTTATGGCGCAATTCCAGTTTGTGCCGATGATGTTGTAATATACAAAATCCTGAGTCGCTATCTGGTCGTTTCCCAGCATGTGGTCGTAGCTGATTTTATAGACCTTTTTTCCGCTGATAAGTTTTCCGGCGTCGCCGATCTTTATGACTACGTTTCCGTCCTGTCTGGAAAGCTGATAAGAGTCGCTGAAAACGCTTACAGACGTTACGGGCGTGTTGTACACTATGCGCCTCGATACTCCGCCGTTGTTCCAGTCCATGACCTGCCTGTACGGGATGTAGCGGTAGATGCCATGGCTTGCCTGCCTGAAATTCACAGTTATCGTTTCCGTGACATGGAAGACATTGTCGGCGCCCACCTTGATGTCTACGTTGTATGCTGTAATATCATAGCCGCTGTCGGCGGCGCGCACGCTCGCAGGAAGAACGGCGATGCAGCAGAAAACCAAAAGCGGTATTATGACAGACAAGCGGAAAAGCCTGTTAGCGCCGTCCTTGCTTATCTTTTTTCCCTTCATGCTCAAAACTGCACCTTTACGTTCTGTCGCTCGTCGGAGGATATCTCGAACATCGGCTCCTGTCTGAAGCCGAAGATAGAGGCGACTATGCTGCTGGGGAAGGATTCCACCTTGGTGTTCAAGGACCTGACCACGGAGTTGTAGTATTTTCTTGAATTGGCGATATCAGCCTCGACGCTCTGAAGCTGCTTCTGCAGCTCGACAAAGTTTGTGTTCGCCTTGAGGTCGGGGTAGGCCTCTGCCAGAGCGAAAAGCGATCTCAGAGTTCCTGCGAGCGCGTTTTCGCTTTCTATCCTGTCCTTGACGGAGGATGCGTTTATCGCCGAGTTGCGGGCGGATATTACGTTTTCCAAGGTGGTCTTCTCATGCTGAGCGTAGCCCTTTACGGTCTCGACAAGATTGGGTATGAGGTCGTAACGCTTTTTCATGTAGACGTCCATGGTGGAGAAGGCCTCCCTCACCATGTTGCGCAGCTTGACAAAGCCGTTGTAAGCGGAAACGAGCCAGACGGCAATAACCAGTATTATGACTATTATAATCCAAGTCAATGTACTCACCCTTTCGATTTGTTCTATTTTAACCGCAATAACGGAAAATACTTTGGCAGATGCCCCCGCAGGAATGCGCGGAAATACTGCCCGTACCATTATATAAAACTTTTCCGGTAAATAACAGTATTATTTTTGCCTTTTCCGCCGGAGCAGGCAAGGCTTTACGGGCGGCGTTACATATATTTAATTATTATATTGCAATTTCTTAACATAAAAGATAAAATAAATAACTAGAAATATATTTTCCGCGTAAAGAAGTGATTTTATGGTGAAAAGTGAAGGAGCCGCAAAATTTAACAACCCGTTTATTCCTCTCAGGCACAGCAACTTCAGGTACTACTTTTTCGGAATGATAGTTTCCCAGACCGGCTCGTGGATGCAGAACATAGCTCAGCCGTGGCTTGCTTACAGGCTTACGGATTCGCCCTTTCTCCTCAGCCTGGTCAGCGCGCTGCAGTTTTTGCCCGTACTGTTTCTTTCGCTGTTTGCGGGGGTGTTCGTGGACAGGTTCCCGAAAAAGAAGATTCTCATGTTCACCCAGTCCTGCTTCCTGCTGATTACAATGTCGCTGGCCGTGCTTACCTGGCTCGGGAAGGTCCGCTACTGGCACATACTTATTACATCGACTCTGATGGGAATAACAAACACCCTCGATATGCCTTCGAGGCAGTCTTTTGTAATCGAGCTCGTCGGGAAGGATGACCTGATGAACGCGATAGCCCTGAATTCGGCGGTGTTCAACGTGGCAAGAATATTCGGGCCGGCGCTGGCGGGCGTCATAATGGCGAACTTCGGACCCGCGCTATGCTTTTTCGGGAATTCGCTGAGCTTTGGGGCCGTACTGATAAGCCTTTTCCTGATCAAGCCCTATCAGGTCGAGAGAAAGCCGCCGGCGGAGCAGAAAATAATCGCGAACATCAGGGAAGGCCTTGTCCACATATACCAGAACAAGATTCTGCTCTCGACTGTTATAATAATGGCCGTTGTAAACCTTTTCGGAATGAACTTTCAGGTGCTCGTTCCCGTCTACACGGTTCAGATATTGAAAAAGTCCGAGGTGACATTCGGGCTGCTCATGTCCTTTATGGGCTTCGGCTCCCTGGGAGGGGCGCTGCTGACGGCCTCGATAAGCAGGGCGGGGCCAAAGAGGTTCATGCTTTATGTCGTGCCGTTCATAAACGCCGGAGCGCTCATGCTGGTGGGCATATTAAGGTCATATTACCTCGTCGCGGTGATACTGAGCATAAACAGCTTTTTCAACATGATGCTGATGGCGAGCGCAAATTCGTCCATGCAGCTCAATACGACAAACGAATTCCGGGGAAGGGTCATGAGCCTTTACACGATGGTTTTCGCAGGCATATCGCCCTTCGGAAACGTCTTTGCGGGCGCGATATCGAACAGGTTCAACGCCGCTGTCGGCTTCATCGCCTGCGGAGCCGCTCTTCTTATAGTGATGACGCCGCTCTACTATGTGCTGGGCAAAAAGGTCGGCAAGGTATAAAGATAAAAAAACGGAAAAACCGCCGTTCGGGGTGTTCCGGGCGGCGGCTTCGCTTTATCTTATGTTTTCGAGGTCCTTCAGCCACAATTCGCAGGACGCGTCCGAGGGCATCCTCCAGTCGCCGCGCGGCGAAAGAGTCGCAGAACCGACTTTCGGGCCGTCGGGCATGCAGGAGCGCTTGAACTGCTGCGAGAAGAAGCGCTTTATAAACACCCTCAGCCAGCGCAGTATGGTTTCATCGTCATAAGCGCCCGCGTAGGCGTGCTTGGCCAGCCTGAATATCTTAGAGGGAGCGAAGCCGAAGCGGAGGGTGTAGTACAGAAAAAAGTCGTGAAGCTCGTAGGGGCCGACGATATCCTCCGTTTTCTGGCTTATGTTTCCGGAATCGTCCGCGGGCAGCAGCTCGGGCGAAACCGGCGTGTCGAGAATGTCCCTGAGCACCGCTGCGAGCTCGCCTCCGGACTTTTCGGCGACGTAGCGTATGATATAGCGCACCAGAGTCTTGGGAACGGAGGAGTTCACTCCGTACATGGACATGTGGTCACCGTTGTAAGTCGCCCAGCCCAGAGCCAGCTCCGACAGGTCGCCGGTACCTATCACGATGCCGCCTTCCTTGTTTGAGAGATCCATCAGAACCTGCGTGCGCTCCCTGGCCTGGCAGTTTTCATAAGTCACGTCGCGGACTCCGGGGTCTTGCCCTATGTCGTCAAAATGGCGGCTCACGGCCTCAGTGATATCTATCTCTCTGAAGCTTACGCCAAGGCAGGCGCAGAGCTTCCCGGCATTTGCTCTTGTGCGCGCGGTGGTTCCGAAGCAGGGCATGCTCACGGCCAAAACATCCCTTCTGGAGCGGCCCAGCATGTCCATGGCGCGGACGGCCACCAAAAGGGCGAGGCAGCTGTCGAGACCCCCCGATACCCCGATTACGGCGGTTTTGGCGCCCGTATGCCCGAGTCGTTTTCTGAGACCGTTGGACTGTATCTGAAGTATGGTTTCAGCACGCTCATTCAGAAGGGAGGCGTCGGAAGGGACAAAGGGGTTGCGGCTGATTTTTATTGTGAGCTTCGTATCCCTTACTTCCTGGTCAAACTCAATTTCTGTAAATGAATTATCCTTTACGGATTGATAGCTCGTCATTTTGTGTCTTTCGCTGGCAATCCGTTCAATATCTATTTCCGCGGAAAGGAGATTCACTTCACAAAATGGCCTGTTCTCGGCGAGCATCGAGCCGTTTTCGCATATGAGATGGTGCTGTGAAAAGACCATGTCCTGCGTCGATTCGTAAGGGCCCGCGTTGCAGTAGATATAGCCGCAGATAAGGCGCGCGGAGGTTGAGGCCGTAAGAAGGCGGCGGTAAGCCTCCTTGCCTATCACCTCGTCGGAGGCGGAGGGGTTTGCGATTATCGTGCAGCCGGCTTTGCATAAAGCCTCGCTCGGCGGGCTCTGCGCCCAGAGGTCTTCGCACACCTCGACTCCGAAACGGTAGCTTTCCAGCCTGCTGTGGCGGAATATGACGCGGTTCCCCAGCGGCACATCGCGGCCGTCAATCCGTACCGAGGCCTTCTCGCCTCCGAGCTCCACGCCTGATGAGAACTGGCGTTTTTCATAGAACTCCGAATATGACGGAAGATGCGTTTTGGGGATAAGCGCAAGTATCACGCCACGGTGGATTACCGCGGCGCAGTTGAAA
This sequence comes from Clostridiales bacterium, assembly GCA_029265975.1. Classification (GTDB taxonomy): domain Bacteria; phylum Bacillota; class Clostridia; order Oscillospirales; family Oscillospiraceae; genus DUPK01. The sequence goes on along the minus strand of JAJUGN010000060.1, from coordinate 475 downwards.
AGCTTGTAGTTGTATTTTACGGGCAGGGAAGCCACGACAACCGGATATTTGTCCGCGGTAAAACGGCTTATATCCTTCAAGGCTTCCAGAGCCGAGCTCAGAAGGACGTCGGAATAGAAAAGGTCGCCGCAGGTGTAGCCTGTTATGCAAAGCTCCGGCAGCACAAGAAGATTTACGCCCGCGCTGTCGGCTTCAAGTATGCGATTTTTGATTTCCTCCGCATTCGCGGCCGTGTCGGCGACGGTTATGTTGACGGAGCCGGCGGCGACTTTGATAAAACCATCCCTCATAATTATTAGCCTCTCAGTTGTGGACAGGGGGCATGAAATGCCCCTCAGCTTGTCAAAGAACTTGTTTACAGCAAAAAAGCTTCGCAGAATTTCCGCCGCGAATGGCGGAAACAAAGTCAAATCTGTCATTTCCGGCGGCGTGTACGTCGGAAATGACACCTCTCATGACGGGCGCGGCAGAGCGG
>JAJUGN010000004.1 GCA_029265975.1 Clostridiales bacterium | reverse complement strand
GTCATTTCCGACGTACACGCCGCCGGAAATGACAGATTTGACTTTGTTTCCGCCATTCGTGGCGGAAATTCTGCGAAGCTTTTTTGCTGTAAACAAATTCTTTGACAAGCTGCATCCGGCGCTCAAAGGAGCGCCGGATTTATTTTTTACTCCTCTTCTTTTCGAATGCTTATCGGCCCCTTTTCCTCGAACCTTGCGGTTTCGGTGGGAAAGTTTTTCTCCTTGAGCCTGTGCCTGGACCATGTCCCTATGCCGCTGTATATGACCGCAAAGACCGGCACTCCGCAGAGCATGCCCAGGACTCCGAAAAGGCCTCCGAAAAACAATATGGAGGAGAGCACCCAGAAGCCCGACATACCGGTGGACGTGCCTATTATCTTAGGCTCCATGATGTTGCCGTTGAACGTGTGGAGGATAAGCACGAATACCGTGAAAATAGCGCACTTGAAAGGGTCTTCCAGAAGCACAAGCATTATGCAGGGTATCGAGCCTATGTACGGGCCGAAAAAAGGGATCATGTCCGTGACGCCTATTATCACGCTGACGAGCGCGGCGTAAGGCATCCTGAAAGCCACCATGAAGACCGCGCAGATAAGGCTCATGAGCACGGAGTTTATTATTTTGCCGACAATAAACTGCCCGAAGGTCTTGTGGATGTGCCCGACAGCCCGTATGAGCGAGTCCGTCGCCCTCTTGCTCATAATGCTGTATGCAAGCTTCTTGGCCTTTGCCATAAATTCTTCTTTTCTGTACATTACATAAATCGAAAGAACCAGGCCCACGAAAAAATCAAATATGGCTTTTATGACTCCCAGGACTCCGGAGGAAACGCCGATCACGATCTCCTGGAGCTTCGGGAGCAATCCGGTGTTCACCCAGTTTATAAAATAGTCCTTGGCTTTGAGGAGGACGCTTGAAAAGATCGTTTCCGTGCCGGCGCTCCGGTTCAGGAGGCCGTAGACCCATGAAAGCGTTATGTTGTAATAGTCCTGCATCTTGTGAACGAGACGCTGTACGCTCAGATAAAGCTGGGGCACCACGCAGACAATGATCAGCGCGAACAAAATCAGGACGAACACCACAACCAGCGCGACGCCCGCCGCCCGGGCGAAAACCCGGGCTTTGCCTTCATCCTTGGGGTAGACCTTTCTGGCCATGGGGAGCAGAAGGCTGCTTTCCATGAATGTCAGCACCGGATTCAGAATATAGGCGATTATCAGGCTGATTACCATCGGGCTCAACAGGTCGTTTATTCTGTTTATCACCCTGTGCACGGCGCTCCAGTGGTTTATCACGGAGTAGAATATAATGCTGCAGGCTATCACGCAGAAAGCGGTTACGCCCCACTGAAGATATTTTTTGTCCCATCTGTACTTCACGGCTCCAACCGCCTTCCGGAGTAGATTTTGCGGAAAATCAGCATTCCCTGTACATGGCGGGCGCGTCGGATTTCAGGGCGTGCTCCGAAATCGTCAGCACCTCAACCTTCAGAGTCTTCTGCCCGAAACGGATCTCGATTACGTCCCCGACCTTGACCTCATACGAGGCCTTCGCGGGCCTGCCGTTTACGGACACGCGTTCATGGTCGCAGGCCTCGTTGGCGATAGTCCTTCGCTTTATAAGCCGGGATACTTTCAGGAATTTGTCAAGTCTCATAGAAACCTCCGCCGCAATTCGAAACGGCACGGGCATTACCCGTGCCGTTCAAAGCGTCTGTTTACGCTATCGAATCCTTGAGCGCCTTGCCCGCCTTGAACATGGGAGTCTTGGAAGCGGGAATCTTGATCTGCTCCTTAGTCCTCGGGTTCCTGCCCATGCGCTCGGGTCTCTCCTTGACTTCAAACACGCCGAAGCCTACGAGCTGAACCTTTTCGCCTTTTTTCATGCTGTCGGTAATAGTCTCAATGAGAGCGTTTATGGCCTTTTCGCTGTCCTTCTTGGATAATCCCGATTTCTCGGCCGTGGCATTAATAAGCTCTGCCTTATTCATTACGTTATGCTCCTCCTAAATTTACTTGTTTGCTTATAAATAAAACCTTTGCGGCTCTGTTTCTGTAACCGCTTCGGCTTACAGCCCTTTTGCTTCCGTATACAGCCTGTCCATTTCCTCAAGCGTCATGTCCTTAAGCTCCCTGCCGAGCCTTGCGGCTTCCTGCTCCACATATTTGAAGCGCCCCGCAAACTTCACGCACGCCGCATGGAGCGCGTCTTCGGGATCGACTCCGGCAAATCTCGCGACGTTGACCGCAGCGAAGAGCAGGTCTCCCAGCTCCTCCTCCACGCCCTCGCCGCTTTGAACGGCCTCCTTGAGCTCGTCCGCCTCCTCGAAGACCTTTTCAAGAGCTCCCGATACGTCGGGCCAGTCGAATCCGACCTTTTTTGCCTTGTCCTGAATCTTCTCGGCCCTCCAAAGCGCCGGCAGGCTTGACGCGACAGAATCCATTGCGGACGCCGTCGTAGGCTGCCCCTTCTCCGCGCGCTTCAGCTGATCCCAGTTTAACATGACTTCATCCGAGTTCTCGGCCTTTACGTCGCCGAAAACATGCGGGTGCCGATAAATCAGCTTTTTGCAGATTGCGTCGGCTACGTCCCCGAAGTTGAACGAGCCCTGCTCCTCCTCTATCCTCGCGTGGAAGACGATTTGTATAAGAACGTCTCCAAGCTCCTCGAGGAGATGCGCCGGATCCTTATTGTCTATCGCCTCTACGGCCTCGTACGCCTCCTCGAGGAAATTGCGCCTTATGCTTTCGTGCGTCTGCTCCCTGTCCCAGGGGCATCCGCGCTCCGAACGGAGCAGCGCGACGATTTTCTCAAGGTCTAAGACATCATAACGGCTTTTATATTCAAAATCTACCATATTTTTTATCCCTCTGCAAGACAATTATACGTCTATAAGCCTATTTTTCAATTATTTTATCTAATTTCGAGCATTTTAGCCAGCTTTGAACCGCCCGGAAGCGCCAGCAGCTCTTCCCTTGCAAGGCTTTTTGTCGCTGCGACTGCGGCCGCATATACGGCCGTCGCCGCCGCTATCGAGACAGAGAGGGCAAGCGCCGACCTCGTCCAGGCTCCCGCTCCCGCCAAAAATTTGTCTGCCAGCCCCGAAAAAACCGGATATCCGAAATATGCGGAGGCGCCCATAAGAGCCGAGCATACCGCGGGTTTCAGAAATATTTCTTTATAGCCCCGCGCCCCGGGCAGCACTCTTTTCAGGAATAAAAGGTTCAAAAGCGATATGACTGCATAGCATAAAAGGGTGCCCGCCGCCGCCCCGTATATCCCTATGTCGGGGTTCCCTACGAGCAGGATGTCGGCGGCAATCTTGCAGAGTCCGCCCGCCGCGACGGTCAGCACAGGAAGCCTCTCTTGCCCGTACGCCTGCAAAATCGCGTTCGTTATGAGCGCAAGGCAGCTGAGATATGACGCAATGCCGAGGATCGCAAGCAGGCCCGCTCCCTCCTGCGCGCTGCCCTTATACAATACATCCATTATAGGCCCCGCCAGAACGCTGAGTCCGATGCCTGCCGGCATACCGAGCAGCGTCGCCAGCTTCATCGAGCTTTGAACCGCCCTTGAGGCCTCCCTTTCCATGCCCCGTGCGGAGGAGGCCGAAATAGCAGGTATCACGCTTATGGCAAGCGGCAATATGAACGAGGAAGGGATATTGAAAAGAGTCTGCACCTTGCCGAACACCCCGAACAGCACCTTCGTCTCCATATAGCTGCATCCGACTTTGTTCCTGAGAAGGCCCATGATGAGCCTGGTATCTATGAGATTTATTACGCTCAGCACCGAGGCGCCGAAGGCCACCGGCGCCGCTATGGAAACAAGACGCCTCAGGATGCTTCCGGGAGCCTCGGCCCTGTCGGGAGCGGCGTACGGCCGCATGCGGCCCTTTCCCGCCCGCCTGACATAGAGCGCGCTGTAAACGCAGGCCAGCGCCGAGCCGGCTGAAACTCCCGCTATCGCTCCGGCGGAGGCTGAGGCGAGCCCGTCCTTCAGAAGGAGGCGCGCGAAAATAAGCCCGGCGCAGGCTTTGACGACGACCTCTATTATCTGCGAAACAGACGTAAGCTTCATATCGGAAAGCCCCTGCGTGTAGCCCCTGTACGCGGACATCAAACATACAAAGAAAACGGAGGGTCCAAGCGCAGATATGCTTTTTTCCGCTTCGATATCGTTAAAAGCCGCGGCAAGCTCACGCGGAAACATCAGCATGGCCATGGCGCCGACAAGGCCGAGCGCGAAGAAAAGCAGCAAAGATACCGAAAATATCCTCCTCACCTGCCGTTTTCTGCCCAAGGCCTCCGCTTCAGATATCATTTTTGAAACCGCTATCGGAAGTCCGGCCGTGGAAAGAGTAAGCAAAAGGCTGTAAATATTATAGGAAACGGTGAAATGGGCAAAGCCCTCGTCCCCTATGATATTGCCGAGCGCGACCTTGAAAAGCGCTCCAACCGCTTTGACCACGGCTACCGCGGCCGCAAGCGTTGCGGCTCCGCGCAGGAAATTCTGGCTCTTTCTGTCCGGCACTTTGTTGTCCTCCCGGTTCGGAATAATTTGTCCGTATGGAAAAATATATTCCCCGGCTCCGGGATTAATGCCCGTCATGCAAAGGTAAGCCCAGTCCGTCTCCCGACTCTTTCATTGACACCTTATCATTATGAAATCGGAGAGCCGCACTTTTTGCAGAAAAGGTCCCCTTTTCCGCAAGGCTCACCGCATCGGGGGCAGACCGAGCTGCTCTTCAGCCCGGAAATCCTCGCCTTGCAGACCTCTATTTCATCGTACTTTTCGTCTATGTCCTTCAAAATCTCGGCGAGCTTCTCCTCGTCGGCGGCGCCGCCCCTGTGCGTGTCGTACACCATTTTGCCGATTTCCCGCTGGCTCGCTCCTATTTCGGTTTCCAGGTCGAAAATCCTCATGTTGAGCTTCGCAATCTCCAGAGTCTCGCCCGTTTTGCGGCCGAGCTGCCTTGCCGCCGTTTCGGCCGCGTCCGCGGCGACCGTAGCCGTCTCCCTGATCCTGTTAAAAATCTCCCTCACCTTGTCGTCCACGCGCAGGCCCCCTTATATTTTGAAATATTCCCTGAAGTTTCCTCCGAGGAGCTTTTCCATGGTCCCGTAGGGCAGATCCAGCCTAAAAAAAGCCTCGACTTCCCCGCCGTAGTTCCAAAGAGGAAAATCCGTGCCGAAAAAGCAGTTTTCAACCCCGTAATGGTTTATAAGCTTCTTAACGTATTCTTTGTCCAGCGCAAAAAGCGAGCTGCTGGTATCGACTTTCACGTTGTCGCGCCTTAAAATGCTGCGGGCGCTCTCCCAGCGGGTGTAGCCTCCGAAGTGGGCTGCGATAACCTCGAGCCTGGGAAAATCGTCAAGCGCCTTCTTCAGGCGCTCAGGGCTCGAACGGTCATACCTGGGATCTCCCATATGCATGAGAAAGGGCAGTCTCCCCTCTGCTATTTCGTAAATCCGGTAAGCTTCGGGTGAATCGAGATCGAAAAGCTGAAAATCGGGGTGCAGCTTGATTCCACGCAGTCCCATCTTGATTATGCGATCCACCTCTTGCTCAACGCCGTCCATTTTGGGGTGAAGGGTTCCGAACCCCAGGAACTCACCGTGCTCCTCACATTCTTTGGCGATAAAACAGTTTATGCTTGAAACCTGTTCGGGCGCCGTTGCCACGGAGCACACAAGATATTTACTGACGCCGTATCTGGCGCCCTCAGCCAGAAGAGTCTCCGTGCTCCCTTCATGCGCCGCGGGCAGTCCGTAAAAGGTCCCTATGCTTTCCGCCGCTTTCACCGCTATCTTCGGCGGGTAGATATGCGTATGCGCGTCTATGATTTCAAAATCGGTGTATGCGTAATCCTGCATTTCTTGTCTCCAAATGTATCCGTTTATTTTACAATAATAGCATTTGCACTATTTGTTTGCAAGCTTTTTAAGAATTCGGGCAGAAAGCGCACTGGTTTTGCCGACAAATACTTGTTGACAACCGGAAAGATATATGTTACCATTAGCCAATCTCTTTGCACTGCATTACATTCTAAAAGGAATGCGAGATCAACAGTACAAACTGAGCAGGCGATGAACCTAATTTGAGGTGCATGGGGCCGGGCCGCCCTAAAAGCGGCAGCAGATTGCAGTCAGACGCACATCTGTGGGACAGTGGTATGTTCCACAGGTGTAATTTTTTTACCCTGGGAACGGACCTTGAATGGAGTGCCATAAGAGAAATCTGACAACGCCGAAAGGCGGACACGGAGGTTCTTTTATGACCAGCGCAGAAACAAATATGTCGGGGCTCAGCTCCGACGAGGTGAAAAGATTGCAGCAGCAATACGGCAGGAACGAGCTTGCGCCGCAGAAAAAGGAGAGCTTTTTTCGAAAAGCAATCCACATTGTATGCGAGCCGATGTTCCTTCTGCTGATTGTCGCTGCGGTCATTTATTTTATTCTCGGCGAGCCGAGGGACGGGGCAATCATGCTCGTTTTCGTTATCGGCATCATCAGCATCGACCTTATCCAGGAGTGGAAAACCGACAAAACGCTGAGCGCGCTTAAAGATTTGTCCGCGCCGCATATCTCGGTTATCCGTGACGGAAAAGAAACGGTGATCCCCAGCGCCGAGCTTGTGCCGGGAGACCTGATGCTCATATGCGAGGGCGTAAAAATCCCCGCCGACGGCGTAGTCGTCCGCTGCAGCGATCTCTGCGTGGAGGAGTCTTCGCTCACCGGCGAGGCCGAGGGAGTGTGGAAGGTCGCAATCATGGACGCGGAGCCGTCCGGCGATTACTGGCGCAAGGACTATTGCTATGCCGGCACTCTCGTGACGCAGGGGACGGCCTCCGTTTTGGTCGAAAAAACCGGAGACGCCACCGAGTACGGCAAAATCGGGGCGAGCGTCGCTTCCGCCCCTGATATTCCGACGCCTTTGCAGGAGCAGACTGGCAAGCTGGTCAAAGCGTGCGCAGGCATTGCGGCCGTGCTGTTTGTTCTGGTAGGCGCGGTCACCTATTTCAACATACCCGATCACGGGTTTTCCGAACGTCTGATAGAAAGCGTCCTCTCCGGCATCACACTCGCTATGGCGATGATTCCTGAGGAATTTCCCGTCATATTGACGGTTTTCCTTTCAATGGGCGCCTGGCGTCTTGCCAAAAAGCGGTCGCTCGTCCGCAGGCTGCCTTCCGTTGAGACTCTCGGCTCCGTCTCGGTGCTGTGCGTTGACAAGACCGGCACGATCACAATGAATCAGATGACGGTTCGGGAAATCTGGGCGCCGGACGGGGACGAACACTCACTCATCGAAACAATGGGGCTGGGCTGCGAGACAAATGCCTATGACCCGATGGAAAAGGCCATGCTCGACTATTGCGGCATGCGCGGGATGTCCAGGGAGCTTCTGTTCGGAGGCGAGCTTATCGGAGAATACGCTTTTACAAACGAGCTTAAGATGATGGGACACGTCTGGCGCAGGAACGGCGGGATTGTGATCGCCGCCAAGGGCTCGCCGGAAAGCATTTTGAGAATCTGCGAGCTGAACGACCGGGACAGGGAAACCGCGGAGCGCAAGGTAGCCGAAATGTCGGAGGAGGGCCTGCGGGTTATCGCTGTGGCCGCCTCGGCGCCCGCGTCGGAAAACGACATCCCGCCGGGAATAGCTGAATGCAGGCTGAAGCTCCGCGGCCTTGTCGGCCTTGCCGACCCGCCCAGGGAAAACGTCAAGGCGGACATCGAGGCGTGCCGCCGGGCCGGCATCCGAGTAGTCATGATCACCGGCGACAACGGGATAACCGCATCCGCAATAGCCCGGAAAATCGGCATGGAGCACGGAGAAAACATAATTACGGGCGATATGCTGGAAAAAATGTCCGATGAAGAGCTTCGCGAAGCTGTCAAGACGGTGTCGATTTTCTCGCGCGTCATTCCGGAACACAAAATGAGGATCGTAAAGGCCTTTAAGGAAAACGGCGAAATCGTCGCCATGACAGGCGACGGGGTAAACGACGCCCCGGCCCTCAAGTACGCCGACATAGGCATAGCCATGGGCAATCGCGGAAGCGAGGTTTCAAGGGAAGCCGCCGATCTCATACTAATGGACGACAACTTCACGACAATCGTTGAAACGGTTAAGGACGGCCGGAGGATCTATGACAACATCCGGAAGGCGGTCGGTTATGTCTTTACAATCCATATACCTATCGCGCTTTCGTCGCTGCTTGCACCCCTGATGGGCGTGGCGCCGGACGCTCTTATGCTTCTGCCGCTGCATGTCGTTCTGCTCGAACTTATAATCGACCCGACCTGCTCCATCGTGCTGGAGCGTCAGCCGCCCGAAACCGACATCATGACGCGCAGGCCGCGCGACCCGAAGGCGAAGCTGCTGGACGGCCGGACGCTGCTGAAAAGCGTTGTTCAGGGGCTTTGCGTTTTCGCGGCTTCCTTCGGTACATATTTTGCAGTCCTTGCCGGCAATCCGGCGAACGCGCCTGCCGCACGCGCCATGGGTCTTGCGGTCATCATGTTTTCAAACCTGTTTCTCGTCCAGGTGAACAGCTCAAACCGCGACTTTGTGCTTCTGTCCGCCTCACGCCTTATGAAAGACCCGGTAATGTGGGTTGTGAACATCGGCACGCTGCTTGCTCTGGGCCTCATTCTGTATACGCCGCTGTCGGGCTTTCTTAAGCTCGCTCCTCTCCCCGCTCCGGATCTGCTTGCCGCCGCGGGCATCGCGGCTCTAGCCGTGCTGTGGTATGAGATAGTGAAGCTTTTCAACCGCATTCGCTCAAAGAGGCCGTGAAAATGCCCTTATTTTGCCTTGATTTAATTTAAACCTTCCTTTTTTTCCTTCGAAGATACTAGGAATTTCTGTCGAAACATGGTATAATTGATAAAATTTCAAAGGCTTCTTAAGGAACGCCTCTGTCACGGGCGGCGCAGATAACGCGAAAAACGCTGCATACAAGGGAGGCAATTCAATGGATTGTTCAAGGGTTCTGACGGCTTTTGCGCTCACCCTCCTGGCGGGGCTGTCAACCGGAATAGGCAGCGCGCTCGCCTTTCTCACCAAAAAAACAAACAAGGGCTTCCTCTCCTTATCCCTCGGCTTTTCCGCCGGAGTGATGATCTATGTTTCTTTTGTCGAGATACTTGCAAAGGCGAAAGCCTCTCTGGTATCCGCCCTGGGATACGGTTCGGGATCGTGGGCTTGCGCGGGCGGCTTCTTTTTCGGCATGCTCCTGATAGCCGTGATCGACAGACTTGTTCCTTCCGCCGAAAACCCCCACGAGGTTCACACCGTGGAGGAGATGGACGGCAAAAGCGAGGAGCACAGGTCCAACCTTATGAGAATGGGCCTTTTCTCAGCGCTCGCCATCGGGATACATAATTTCCCGGAGGGTCTTGCCACTTTCACGGCCGCTTTCAGCGATCCGAAGCTCGGCATTTCTATTGCCGTAGCCATCGCCATACACAACATACCCGAGGGCATTGCGGTCGCGGTTCCCGTGTTCTACGCCACGGGAAGCAGACGGAAGGCTTTCAGGCTGTCCTTTTTGTCCGGCCTTTCCGAGCCCGTCGGCGCCTTTATAGGTTTTCTTCTTCTGCGCAGCTTTTTCAGCGAGGCTGTGTTCGGTTTTATTTTCGCTTCGGTCGCCGGAATAATGGTCTATATAAGCCTTGATGAGCTCCTCCCCGCCTCGAGAGAATACGGAAACCCCCACCTTTCAATTTACGGCCTTGTCGGCGGCATGGCGACGATGGCGCTCAGCCTTCTTCTGTTGAGCTGAGACGATTTCGCCTAAGTCCTTGTTTTCCCGAATCGCAAGCCGGACTTGTTTGTATAAGGAGTGTATATGATGGACCTGAGCTATTCGGAGTACAAGGCGATTGTGGAATCTTCACCCAATATGATCTGGCGCGCCGGAACAGACGCGAACTGCAATTACTTCAACGAAACATGGCTTAAATTTACCGGTAAGACTCTGGAGCAGGAGCTGGGCAGCGGCTGGGCCGAGGGCGTTCACCCGGACGACTATGACGCCTGCCTCAAGACCTATCTGGAGGCTTTTGAAAAACGCGAGCCTTTCGAGATGGAGTACCGCCTTAAGCGTTTTGACGGCCAGTCCCGCTGGATCAGCGACAGAGGAGTCCCCTTTTACAATGACAGGGGCGAATTCTGCGGCTATATCGGAAGCTGCGTGGACGTTACCGACAGGGTGGAGGGCCGAAAGCTGACCGAAATGGCCCATTATGACAAGACAACCGGAATTTATAACCGGAACTACCTTGATTACAGACTCGATTACGAATTCGACAAGGCGCGCCGGGAGAAGCTTGGCCTCGCCGTCTTCATGATGGACATAGACCGCTTCAAGCTGATAAACGATCTTTACGGGCATGACGCCGGAGACAAAGTTCTGGCCCGCGTGGCGCGGACGCTTTTGGCCGCCGTAAGGAAAACCGACATAGCGGGAAGGTACGGCGGAGACGAATTTCTGGCTGTCCTTCCCAACACCGGGCTCCGGGATGCGGAAACGATCGCGGGGAGAATTCTTTCCTCGCTGCAGCCGTTCCAGATCGGTCAGCAGTCGGTGCCGCTGAGTTTGAGCATCGGCGTTGCCATGCACGAAAACGGCGAAGGAATCAATGAGCTTATCAAGAAGGCCGACGAGGCGATGTACCGGGCAAAAAAGGAGGGCGGCGGCAGATACAGGGTATACGGAGAGAGGTAATCCGAAAGTCCCCCGTAGTGTGAAATATTTATGCAGTATTTGACGAAAATTCTTATAAATATTAATTAATTGAGAAAAACATCCGATAAATACAGCGGAATACTGCGTGCGTTTTTGCGTCAAACCTTTTTCTTTATCGTATATTCTCTTGCAGAGGGGGAGCGACATGCCTTTGATAGAGCTGGGGGACAAGCTGACGGTCAGCACCAAGACCGGCTTTCGCGCGAATCATTCATACCCAAGCCGCGTCGGAGAAGTGCTGGACGAGCACAACTTCCTTATCGAGGCTCCTATTTTCAAGGGCCAGGTTATCAATTTCCCCATATACAAGGAATACGTTTTTGTTTTCTACACTCAAAACGGCTTGCTTCAGGCAAACGGCGTAATAACCGAATACCTGACGCAGGACAGAGTGACCTTAATGAAAATAAAGGTCGGCGAGTTTGAACAGATACAGCGCCGCGAGTATTACAGGGTGAACGTGACCCTGCCCTTTTCATATACTTTAATGCAGACTCCGGACGATCCCGACAGTGCGGAAAATCCGCCTGTTTTCAGGGCCGTTACGAAAAACATCAGCGGCAAAGGCATTTGCTTTACGACAGACGAGCCGCTCTATGTCAACGAGCACATCTTATGCCGCCTTTCTTTTGAAAACGCCTTCCTTACCGTCGAGGGCATCGTGCTCTCCTCCGAGTCCTCCGGAAATACGAAAAACAACTACACCTGCCGCCTGGCATTCGTAAACATCGACGGCCGTCAGCAGGACGAGATAATAAAATATGTGATGAAGATTGAGCGCGGGATTATTTTCGGCAAGAAAATAAAGTCCGAGGAAAGGAAAAGGGGCGGACGGCAATAGCCGGAGCCCGGCGCGCCTTTCTGCCGCGTTCCGCTTCGGTTCCGCGCAGCGCAATGATTTAGGGGACCGCCCAAAAAGGCGGTCCCCTAAGACTGTCAAAAAAGCCCAAAGGGCTTTTTTGACAAGGGGGCTGCATTACGGCCGCTATGCCGCGCCCGTCATGAGAGGTGTCATTTCCGACGTAAACGCCGCCGGAAATGACAGATTTGTGTTTGTTTCCGCCGGTCGCGGCGGAAATTCTGCGAAGCTTTTCTGCTGTAAACAAGTTTTTTGACAAGCTGCGGGGACCGCCCAAAAAGGCGGTCCCCGGCTTTATTTTGAGTTTCTGTCAAGAAGGAATTTCATCAGCTCGCTCGGAGGATCGACGCTCGGGAAGGCTTTGTCCTTAAACCACATCCTGTAAGGCTCCGCCTCCGTGAACGGCTTCCAGAACGGCATTTCGCTGCCGTCCGCGTCTTTGCCGTTGGGATCGCCCGAACGTATAAAGTTCGCCCAGTAATTACACATCTGCCGCGCCAGGTCGTAATGTTTCCCCACAAAGGGCCGCCAGCATTTCGCGAGCGTCTCGAAGAAAAACCAGAGGTCCGAGGAGTGGAAAGCGCCCGGATTGTCCCATCCAGGTATCTCCGGCTGGAACACCCAGTAATAAAGCGGCGTATCGTTGCCCGTTTTCGCCCTGGCCCTCGCGAAAAGACGTATGGAATGCTCCAGAATGCTGCTTGTTGCTTTATAAAGCATTTCGGTTACGGCTCCGTTTGAGGATGAGCATATCCTCAGGAACTCGTCCGCGTATTCGCCGTAATTTTCCCTTGCAAACGCCCTGAATTCCTCGGCCGTATTTACGTTCGGCCTTTCGAGAAACTCGACCGGCGTATGCCCGAACATCATAGGTATCCGGATGCACTTATTTTCAATAAAGAGCTCGTTGTTGTTTCCGAAGTTGAATTTGCAGTCCGAAACGGTGCCCCAGCGCCCCTTGTATTCTATCGCCTTGTCCCTTATGTAAAACGCGTCAAGCGCCCGCGCCTCGGCCAGGGATGAAACGCCCAGATACTCGAAGAACCTGACCCCTTCCTCCTCTGCCTGCGCCAGTGTCTTAGGCGGGCGGAACATGCTCCCCGGATAAGCCGCCCTTGATACTCCGCTGTCAACTATGGCCTTCTGAAACAGCCCCTCGTTATTCAGGCACATGACCTGGGACATCACGCTTCCGCCACCCGCCGACTGACCGCCTATCGTTATATTCTCGGGGTCGCCGCCGAACGCCGCTATATTCCGCTTTACCCAGCGCGTGGCGAACTGCTGGTCAAGGTTTCCGAAATTGGCCGGCGCCTCGGGATTTTCGGCGCTTATCTCGGGATGGCAGAGAAATCCGAAAACGTTCAGCCTGTAATTGACCGTTACCACCACTATTCCGCGCCTCGCTATGCGTTCGCCGTCGAACTCCATTTCAGCCGTGTTGCCCTCCTGAAGCCCCCCTCCGAAGTACCATACGAATACCGGCAGCCTTTCGTCCGCGCTTTTTGCCGGAGTCCATACGTTGAGGTGCAGCGAATCCTCGTCCATCTCTATTTCCGGGTTTACGTTCCATTCACGCGAATAGATGTTGTCCGGGTCTTCTCCCGGCTTGTGCTGCATGGAAATAGGTCCGAACTTGTACGCTTTCAGCACCCCCTCCCAGTTTTTGGCCGGCTGCGGCGCCCTCCATCGGTTTTCGCCCGTGGGAGGAGCCGCGAAGGGGATTCCCTTGAAGGAGGTAATTCTGGGGTCGGCGGCGGGCAGGCCTTCCACAAGGCCGTTTTCAACTTTTACTTTTGTCAGCATATTTTTCCCCTTTCTGCGCAAGGCGCGGCCGAGCACGGCGGCAGGAACCCCGACTTGGGGCTGCGCCTTGTATAATTGCCAAATGGTATGCGGCCGTGTTTTGCTTCCGGCTCAAAGGAGCGGAGCGAAACGAGTTTGATTCGGGCTCGCCCTCGGAGAGGGCGCATGCGCATGGTATAATATCTGTTTTGCAGATATTATACCACAGACTGTCAAAAAAGCCCAAAGGGCTTTTTTGACAAGGGGGTTTAATGACGGCCGCTCTTCCGCGCCCGTCATGAGAGGTGTCATTCCCGACGTACACGCCGCCGGAAATGACAGATTTGACTTTTTTCCGCCATTCGTGGCGGAAATTCCGCGAAGCTTTTTTGCTGCAAACAAGTTCTTTGACAAGCTGCATGGTATAATATCTGTTTTGCAGATATTATACCATAATATAGCCCGGTAAATAAGATATTGTAAAATTAAAAAATTAATGTTTTAATAGCAAAAAATCGTCGTATACGAAAAGGCTTTGAAATGATACAATGGAAAAAAACGGGCTCCTCTTCCCGGCTCGCCTGACGCGATGCCGCAGGCCGGGACAGAGGCTTCCGCATGCCGTCATCGGGGTGAATATTATGAAAAAAACAACGGCTGAATACAGAATCGAAAAAACCGAAAGCGGGATCAGGGTATTTTTTCGCAAGCAAAACAGGGATCTTTCCAGGTACTTCTCCGATTTTTCAATTCCCGAGCCTATAAGCGGCGAGGTTCTGAACCGCCTTATAGGCGAGGCTATGAGCCTTGCAGAGGGAGCTTTTTCCTTTTCCGCTCCGGCAATCGGCAGGGACGAGATTGCGCTTGAGACGGACTCCCAAAACGAAGATGCGCTTCGGCCGTTTATCAATGCCTTTCTCGACGCTCTGGAGAAATTCTATGAGGAAAACGAAATTCATATAACAAGAATGTTCGGCAGCTTTGTCTATATAGAGCGGACAAAGGGCGGTCTGGAGGCGCGCAAAGCAACCCCCGTGCCGATTCGCTACTGCCCGCTTATGCGCCAGCTGCTTAAGGAAGTGGGCGGAAAAACGGCGGAAAACCTTCTTGCATCCGTCGAGTCCGGCGACGCCGCCAACCAGACGGAGCTGATGACAAGGCTCATAAACGAGGTAGTGATAAAAGGCGGGTATTTTGACACCTCGCGCCCCTTAAATTCCTGTGAGGCAAACGTGCTGTTCGGCGCCTCGGAAACCATGAGCACCGCCTTCAGAAGCGGTCTTCTTGACGCCGCGGTTATCGTATCCAATAATCTCGGAACAATAATAACGACCGACGACAGCAACACGCAGGGCGCGGTTAAAAGGATGACGGGGCTTTTTCTGACCAGTCCGTCCCGCGAAATCGTGGACACGGCGATCAAGGCGAAGATTATCCCGGTTTTTCCGCACACCGCAGTTATAGACCAGCTCGCGGGAGTGAAGCTCGCGATTGCGCTGGGCTATAAAAAAATCGCCGTTTCAGTGGCGTGGATGGACAACATACTCCTTAACGAGATATCGGGACTCGAAAAGGACGGGGTGACGATTTACAAGTTCGGGCTCTGTTCGACGGGCATCGACGAGGCGAACGCCGACGCCATGCAGAAAAACGCCGACCTCATATGGTCCTGCGCATCCAGGGTGGTGAGGTCGCGGATAGAACCGGAGGCGATAGCCCAGGTAGGCGTGAAAATACCGGTGCACATAATGAGCGAAAAGGGCTGGCGCCTCGTCAGGAACCACCTCGAGCTGACCGCAAAAGACCGCACCGGCAAAACAGTTTCGTACGAGGCGGTGGTCTGCGCAAAGGGCGCCGAAAAGCCCGTTATTCTGAACGACGGAAACGAATTCCGCATAATGGCCGCGAAGAGCCTCAGAGGATGCCCCGACTGCCCTCACCCCTGCGTCTGAAGCGCCTCTGCTTTTTTAAAGACATCTCGAGGAAGGTTTTCTTTTATGTTTTTTAAGATCGAAAACGGCAGGCTTATTGAAGTCGAGCCCGGGAATATAGACCTTTCGGGTTACGAAAAGTACTTTGGCTTTTTGGACTATTCCGAGAGCCTCGGAGCAGCTGAAAGCTTCGGCTTCGGCGGGAATCATGCCGTCGAGTGCGCCGGGACAAGAACCATGCTTTACGAAAACTCGGAGGGCTACGATTTTATGAGCCTGGATATACGCGGCTCCTACGATTCGGATGAACCCGTCGGCAAAGTTCACATATATCTGAAGGAGAATTTTATCCTGTTTCTGCTTGAAAACGCCCCCGGAGCCGAGAAAATACTGCTTCGGTTCAGCGAACCGGGCGGATTTCCGGGCTTTGACCGCCTGCTGAACAACTTTTTTGAAAGGCTCATAGCGGAGGACTGCGGCGAGATCGACAGCATAGAGCAGGAAATCGCCGACCTTGAGGACGCCCTGCTGGAATCAAGGGGAGGAAGCTTCGTTAAGGAAATAGCGGCTTTGAGGAAGCGGCTTCTCGTCCTCAAGCGTTATTATGAGCAGCTTCTCAACGTGCTCGACGAGCTTCTGGAAAACGAAAACTCCCTGCTTTCGGAAACCTCCCTCCGATATTTTAAGATTTTTGACGGCAAGGCGGACAGGCGCTACCGCACGATACTGAACCTCCGCGATTACGTCACCCAGGTGCGGGAGGCTTACCAGGCCGAGGTGGACATAGGGCTGAACAACATAATGAAGATTTTTACTGTGCTTACGGCAGTCTTTCTTCCGCTTACGCTTCTTGTCGGCTGGTACGGCATGAATCTGAAAATGCCCGAATTCGGCTGGGAATACGGCTATCCCATGGTAATCTGCCTTTCTGTACTCATAGTGGGCGCCTGTTTCCTTTACTTCAAAAAGAAAAAATGGTTCTGACCCCAAGCCGATTAAAATACGATATACGCTCCGGATACCCAGCCTTTTTATTTTTGTTGCATTTTGACTTAATTTGGTGGTAAAATAATGTCCAACCTGCATCAAACCCCGAGGAGGATTATTCATGAACAAGGGGAAATTTTACCTTACCACCGCCATTACCTATACCTCCGGAAAACCGCACATCGGAAACACCTACGAAATAGTGCTTGCCGACGCCATCTGCCGCTTCAAGCGCCTTACCGGATACGACGTATACTTTCAGACCGGCACGGACGAGCATGGGCAGAAGATAGAGGAAAAGGCCGCCGCGGCGGGCGTCGATCCCCGGACCTTTGTGGACGGAGTCGCGGCTGAAATAAAGCGCATCTGGGACGTGATGGACACGTCCTACGACCGTTTTGTCCGCACTACCGATCCCGTGCATGAAAAGCAGGTGCAAAGGATATTCACCAAGCTTTACGAGCAGGGCGATATATACAAGAGCGTATATAAAGGGCTATACTGCACCCCCTGCGAGAGCTTCTGGACGGAGAGCCAGCTTGTTGACGGCAAATGCCCGGACTGCGGCAGGGACGTCAAGGAAGCGGAGGAGGAAGCTTACTTCTTCCGCCTTTCCAAATATACGGACCGTCTTATGGAGCACATAGAGAAGAACCCCGCCTTCATACAGCCTGAGTCCCGCAGGAACGAAATGATCAACAACTTCTTAAAGCCGGGGCTTCAGGATCTCTGCGTTTCCCGCACCAGCTTCAAATGGGGCATTCCTGTCACCTTTGATCCGAGACATGTCGTTTATGTCTGGATAGACGCGCTGTCAAACTATATTACGCTTCCCGGCTACGACGCGGACGGAAACCACGGAGAAACCTTCAGAAAGTACTGGCCCGCCGACGTCCATCTCATCGGAAAGGACATACTCCGCTTCCACACGATTTACTGGCCGATAATGCTGATGGCCCTCGGCATTGAGCTGCCCAAGCAGGTTTTCGGTCACCCCTGGCTTCTGGTCGGGGACGGCAAAATGAGCAAGTCCAAGGGCAACGTCGTCTACGCCGACGACCTTGCGGAAGCTTTCGGCGTGGACGCAGTCCGCTATTTCATGCTCCATGAAATGCCTTTCGCCAGCGACGGCACCTTCACCTACGAGCTTCTGATCGAGAGAATAAACTCCGACCTTGCGAACATTCTGGGGAACCTTGTGAACCGCACGCTTGCAATGTGCATTAAGTATTCGGACGGCTTCGTCAACAACCCGGGCTGCGCCGGAGAATACGACAGCGACCTTATTTCCCTCTGCCTGGCAACGCCCGCAAAAGTTGAGGCCAAAATGTCGGAGCTCCGCGTGGCGGACGCCATAGACGAAATTTTCACGCTCCTTAGGCGCGCCAACAAATATATAGACGAAACCTCTCCATGGGTGCTTGGAAAAAGCCCCGAAAGCAAGGCGCGGCTTGAAACCGTGCTGTATAACCTCCTTGAAACCATACGCTTCGCCGCGACGCTCATCAGCCCCTTCCTGCCCGGAACCGGCAGCAAGATTTTCAGGCAGCTCGGGATAGAGCCTTCCAGCTGGGAAAGCCTGAACGCCTTCGGGGCTCTCGAGTCGGGCCATAAAATCGCAACACCCGAAATACTCTTTGCCCGCATAGATATGCAAAAGAAGCTCGAGGAGCTTGAATCCGCAAAAGCCGGGCCGGCGGCAGACCCCCCCGAAAAAGCACCCCAGGCTCCGGAGATCACGATAGACGAATTCGCCAGAACCGAGCTGCGCGTGGCAAAGGTGGTTTCCGCCGAGCCCGTTCCGAAATCTGACAAGCTTCTGAAGCTGAAGGTGGATCTGGGAGGCGAAACGAGGCAGGTTGTTTCCGGCATAAGAAAGTGGTACGAGCCCGGCGACCTTGTCGGAAAGAACGTGATTCTGGTCTCAAATCTCGCTCCCGCAAAGCTCAGAGGTGAGGAAAGCCGCGGAATGATACTTGCCGCCGATTCCGGAGACGCCGCAAGAGTAATTTTTGTCGACGGCGACGTCGCGCCAGGCTCGAAAATAAGATAGTAATTATAATAACGCGGCTATGGCAAAACGCCCTCGCCGGAAAAAACATTGCACAAAAAATGCGCCTTGATTTGGCCCAAAAAGCCATTTCAAAGCGCATTTTCTTATTCGCCGGCCTGTTTCTTTGCGCAGCTTGCCGCGGCAGATACGTTTTTCCGCGGCCCCTTATTTTTTCAAATACTTTTCTATTACCGCTTCCGCAGTCAGCATGCCGTCCACCGCGGCTGACATTATTCCGCCCGCGTAGCCCGCGCCCTCCCCGCAGGGATAAATTCCGGGCACGCTGGCCTCCCTGTTTTCACCGCGAACGATTCGCACCGGGGACGAGCTCCTCGTTTCCGGTGCTGTGAGAACCGCCTCGGGATCATCGAAGCCGCGCAGCTTTTTTGAAAGCTCCGGTATCGCCGAAGCCAGGGCGGCGCATATCGAAGGAGGCAGGACTTTCCGGATATCCCCGTATTTCACGCCGGGCTTATAGCTGGGGACAACGCTTTTCGGGCCTGTGCTGGGCCTTTTTCTTAAAAAATCGCCGACAAGCTGGGACACGGCGCTGTAATTTCCTCCTCCCTCGGCAAAGGCCGCCCTTTCTATCTCGCGCTGCCAGTACATACCCCCCAGAGGAGTCTTGTCCGGGAAGTCCTCCGGCGTGACGGCGACAAGCAGCGCGGCGTTTGCGTTTTTGCCGTCCCGCAGCGAAAAGCTCATTCCGTTTGTCACAACGCCGCCCTCCTCGGAAGAGGCGGCGACGACGTAGCCGCCCGGACACATGCAGAAGGTGTAGGCGGAGCCGTTCTCAAGGTGGCACGACAGCTTGTAATCCGAGGGCGGAAGCGCGGCGTGACCGGCAAAGGCGCCGTACTGGGCTCTGTCTATGTTTTTCTGGAGGTGTTCGATCCTGACCCCCAGCGAAAACGGCTTGGGCTCCATCGCGACGCCGCTCGAATAAAGCATCTCAAATGTGTCCCTTGCGCTGTGCCCGATCGAGAGGATTAGCTCTGAGCAGCTCAAATCGTATGCCCCCTCCGCCGCTTCTACGGAAACCGAGCATACTCCGTTTCGGGCATGAAAGCCCGAAAGCCTGTGCCCGAACCTCACCTCTCCGCCTAGGCTCTCAATGCGCTTCCTTAAATTCTGCACGACCGTCACCAGGATGTCCGTGCCGATATGTGGCTTTGCGTCGTATAGAATATTCCGGGGCGCGCCCGCCGAAACATACTGCTCAAGCACCCATTTTATCCTCACGTTTTTCGTGCCGGTCGTAAGCTTGCCATCCGAGAAGGTGCCCGCTCCTCCCTCCCCGAACTGCACGTTGCAATCCGGATCGAGCTTTCCGTTTCTCCAGAAAAGGTCCACTTTCTCCCGGCGCGCCTTCGCGTCAAGCCCTCTCTCGATGATTACGGGCCTCAGTCCCGCTTCCGCGAGAACGAGTCCGGCGAACATTCCGGCGGGCCCGAAACCGGCTATGAGCGGTCTTTTGTCCGAATCCGCCCTCGGAATTTCGTATTCGTAATCCTCGGCCCTAGTAATCTTGGGGCTGCTTGTACGCTTCAGGACTGCGTCTTCGCAATCGGTCTCCGCATCCACCGCATACACGAAGCGTATTTCGCCTTTCCTTCTCGCGTCCAGCGACTTTTTTCTTATCCTGCAGGACAGGATTCCCGATTCCGGGATATTCAAAAGCTCCGCGCACCTGCGGGGCAGCAGGCTCTCGTCTTCGTCCGGGGAAAGAAATATATCGTTTATTCTGATCATAAGGCTCCCAGCTTTCCCGCCAGCCTTCCGCTCGACCATGCCCATTGAAGGTTATAGCCGCCGCAGCGTCCGTCCACGTCCAGAACCTCTCCCGCGGCGAAAAGATTCGGACAGAGCCTGCTTTCCAGCGTGTCGCTCCTGAACTCCTTCGTCCTTATCCCTCCCGCCGTCACCTGCGCGTTCTCAAATCCCGTCGTTCCCTTGACGGGCAGCGAGAAATTCTTGATGCTGCGGACAAGCTTTTTTATTTCGGCGTCCCTGAGCAAAGCCGCCGGCGCGGAAAACGGGATTCCGCTGTACTTCATGAGCATCTGTCCCAGCCTTTTGTTCAGCACTCCCGCCAGGAAGTTCTCGCACGCGAGATTGCCCGCGCTTTTTCTGTTTTCCAGGAGCAGGGCTTCCACCTCGCCTTCCTCATATTCCGGCATGAGGTCAAGCGATATTGAAAGGTCCCTCTCGGCCGATACGAACCGCGAAAGCTCAAATACGGCGGGGCCGCTCAGGCCGTATTCGGTGAACAAAATTTCGCCCTCGCTCACGCAAACGGCTGCTTTGCCGCTGTAAAGCGCCGCTCTGGCGTCCGTTTTTATGCCCTTGAGAGCGCGCGGATATGTGTTTTCCGTTTTCACCTGCACCAGGGAAGGATAAATAGCCGTACGGCTGTGTCCCAGCCCCTGAAGAAGCTTGTAGCCGTCCCATGTTCCGCCGAGCTTCGGAGAGGCCGCTCCTCCGGCGGCCACTATCAGCCTGTCGGCGAAAAAAGACCCCTTATCTGTCGCCACATTGAAGCCTGATCCCTTTTTCTCTATCGAAACCGCCGCGGTATCGCAATAAAGCTCGACGTTGGGCCTGTCAAGCGCGAATCTCAGCACGTCGAGCACGCTGGAGGCCTGCATGCTGTACGGGTATATTTTTCCGCCCCGCTCTCTGCGGGTCAGAAGCCCGAGGGATCTGAAAAATCCCACGGTCGATTCAAGACCGAAGCGCGTCAGCGCAGGGATTGCGAAGTCCTTTTCCTCTCCGAAATAGTTTTCAGCGGAAATGTCCGTATTCGTAAGGTTGCAGCAGCCGTTTCCGGTCGCGAGCAGCTTTTTCCCGGGGCGTGATTGCTTTTCGATCAGTATCACCCGGTTTTCTCCGCAGCCCGCAGCTGTTATCGCCGCCGCCATACCGGAAGCACCGGCGCCTATTATGAGCACCGTCCGCATAATTTCACCTCTCAAGCGCTCGGCGGCATTGTCCGCATGCTCTGCCCGCCTTATTCGGCGCAGGTTTGCCGCGTTCGAATTAGCAAGGGCCCTGGGACCGGCTCGCGGCTCCCTTTCGGCCCAGCTGTCCCCAGTACCCGCGCGGCCCTGCAAAGGCAGGTTGAAATTGCTTCGGCCGCCTTGCGTTTTGGGTTTATTATAACACATTCAATAATAAAAAGACATACCTTGCCGTATGCGGAAGATATGTCTTTCTGGCACGCCCGGAGGGACTCGAATCGGCGAGCGCGTAATGCTCGTCGGTTTTTTGTTAGCATTTTCGTTAGCAAAATCGTTGAAAATAATGTTTCTGGAAATGCTAACGGGCTTTCAAAATCGAAAAAATATTTTCGCATCAAAAGCCCGCAAACCGTTGATATATAAAGAAAAATCCCGCAATCTCAACGACTGCGGGACTTCTATTTCTGGCACGCCCGGAGGGACTCGAACCCCCAGCCCTCAGAACCGGAATCTGATGCTCTATCCGTTGAGCCACGGGCGCATGCCCAACTACGTTAAGAGATAATATATCACAAAACCGCAAATCTTTCAAGTTCAAGATTTAAGAACAATTATTTTATTGCCTGGAACGCAATAGAAATAAGCCTCGTTTCAAGCCAAGGCCTTCGGATTTTTCCGAAGGCCTTTCAGTTGCGGCGCCCTTTATCTCGGGTGCTGCCTGAGCTCTATCCAGTCCAAGCCTATCCAGTCTCCGGGGGCCGCTGCGGAGGTGTTTTCTATTATTATGCGGACGTCCTTGCCGGGGTTTGGTATGTTGAAGGTGAGTTCCCCCCAGTTCACGAACATTCCGCCCGCCGGAGCGCCGTGCTCCAGCGGCAGCCTGCCGTTATGGACCTGCGTGCCGTTTATCGTTATTCTTGCGGAGTACCTGCTCACAGGAACCTTCATATGGTCGTCTAGCACCGCCCGTATGACAAGCTGGGCCCTGAATCTGCCCGGGACAAGCATAAACGGGGGGAGCTCGATATTCCACGCGCCCCGTGTTCCCGTGTAAAGAATGTCGGCGTTCCGGCTGGGGTTTCCGTAATTCGGGTATGCGGAAAGCTGCTTGAAGGCCGTAAGGCTGAAGAGCGGGGGATTTGCGCTTATGAGAGGCGCGGGGTGCGGCCTGAATGGCGGCTGCCGCCTGTTTTCAGCTTCAGGCGCAGCCGCTGGGGGTTTTGCGGGATTGTTCGGCGCCGTGCCGCCGCCAAAAATGTTTGAAGGCATATAGTCAGCTCCTAAGAAGATTACAGTACATCTTATTCGCCTCAGCCCTCTTATGATTTTAATCCGCTAGCCTAATATTTTAATCGCCGTGAAAAAAAGAAAAACGCGGTTCGGCGGCTTGGCCTCATAGTTTTTTTGTCAAATTGTTCATAAATAAAAGAATGATTCGCGGTCACAATATAAAACGAGGTAAGCTCGTATGTATTATTTAATACTTCTCATTATACTGACAGCCGCTCTGACATATCTGTTTTTTAAGAAACCCCTGAAGGTGGCTTTTCTGCTTGACAGCGATGAGATGAAAATGATGGCGGATATAATCTGGCTCAAAGCGATAAGGGCCGAGGTCCGGGTTATCGGCTTCTCGCCGCATATTACCTTCTATTTCCTGGGCAGGCGGGTATTTTCAAAAATCCTGAAAGGAAAAACAGATATGAGCTTTACTGGCGCACTAAGCTTGCGGGACACTCGGATCAAAACATTTTACGGCTTGACCGCGCCTCACCTTACGGGGATATTTTACGCCGCCTCGGCATTTTTAGCCTCTCTGGTTGATTCGGCGGCGCTTGAGCAGTACCCCGAATATGTCCCGCAGAGAGAGTACCTTAAAATAGAAGCGCATACGGATATAGACTTGGGCAGAACAGCGCTTAACCTTGTTAAACAAAGATTCAGCAGAACGAAAAGGAGAGATATACCATGGATCAGGCAATCCTGAACAACGACGTGGACACCTTGTTCAAGAGCCTTGAGAGCTTTACGCAAAGCGAGGGCATAATCGGAAAGCCCGTAACCCAGGGCGACAAGACCTTCCTTCCCGTAGTTTCGATAATGGTAGGCTACGGAGGCGGAAATGCCACTATGAAGGGCAGCGCCACAAGCTCCGCCGCCAACATTGGATCCGGCAGCGGAACGGGCGCGCACGGACTCGGTGCAAAGCTCTGCACGGACGCCGTCATAGTGGTGGACGGACAAAACGTCTTCATGCTGCCGGTAAACTCCTCCGCCGCGGGAGGAAATCTTATCGACAAGATACCACAGATTATTTCCGGCATGAAGCAGCAGGGCACGACGGGCGGAACTATGAATACGGCTTCGGGCACACAGTCCGGCGCTCCTTCGCAGTACGGCCAGAATACGCAGTACGGTCAGCCCAGGCAGACGCAGGGCGGCGGAAAATACTAATCTTAAGCAGAGTGCGAAAAATATAAAAGGAGTGTAACATGGACAGGATTTCTTTGGTGCTTGTCATAATAGGCGCCCTCAACTGGGCCAGTATCGGTCTTTTCAGGTTCGATTTCGTGGCCGCCCTTTTCGGCGGGCAGACGGCCGTCGTAAGCAGGGTTGTATATACCATAGTCGGTTTGGCCGGAATATGGTGCATATCGCTTTTGTTCCGCGAGCGCGAAAAGCGGTACGACCGGAGCTGAAAACACACGCAGGGCGGCACATGCCGCCCTGCCGCGCCCGTCATAAGAGCTGTCATTTCCGACGTACACGCCGCCGTAAATGACAGATTTGACTTTTTTCCGCCATTCGTGGCGGAAATTCTGCGAAGCTTTTTTACTGTAAACAAGTTTTTCGACAAGCTGATGCAGGGCGGCACATGCCGCCCTGCATCAGCATTCAGCAAGCTTTGTATGCAAGCCCCCCAAAAAACTCAGCCCCGAATCGGGTCATGTCCGGGCTTCGGGATTTGCCTGCGAGGCAAAAGCTTAATTTTCGGGGGATTTCATAAATAAAAAAACACGTTTGCGGAATAATACAGGCGAAAACTGAGTGGGTAAGGTGAAAAAATGGACAGCAAAAACAAAAGCGCCGACGATGCCGCCCGCATGGAGCTTTTTGAACAGTTTTACAATCTAAGCTCGGTAGCGTCTGCTTCGGAGCTGACCGGGCTTACGCCCTCGATGCCTATGTGCGAGGACTCGGCGGAGTCCTACGCCCAGCTTTACGGGATCCCGGTGCCGGACAGAATAGACGAAACTATTTCCAAAAATAAAAAGAGCTGAAAACGGGAGTGTCTCAAAATGAAATTTGAGGCACTCCTGTTTTTCTCAGACCAATGCCGGATGGCGGGCTGAATTACGCAGACATTATCCGCAAGTTTTATTGCTGACAGGCGGAGGAAATGGCAGGACTCTTTCCCTGCCCGGCTTTTAATTGAAAGCGCTCTACCGCTTAATTAAAACCCCTCGAAACGATCCTGATAATAAACGCTGTGCATCCATGGTATGCTTGAGGATATTTTCTGATCTGCCTGCGTATCCAGTATTTCGCTTATAAGGCGGTTCGATATGAGGAACCCTCTCGGAGTGAAGCTCCATCGACCGTTAACAAACCTCGACCAGCCCTTTTCCATATAGGACTTCAGCAGATCGCTGATAGGAGAAAAGCTGCATCTGTAAATTTTTCGGTATTCATCCTCGGAAATGCCGTTCACGGTGCGAAGCCCCAGCATTAGGTATTCGGAAGCGCGGTCATAATTTGAAAGGTTTTCGTATTCGTTTATGAGTTCCCCGCCGCTCTGCACAGCCTCTATGTACTCTGCCGGGCTGTATATATATGTGTACCTCTGGCTGCCGAGGTTTGACGCCGCCGACGCCCCGAAGCCTACATAGTCCTTAAGCGCCCAGTATTTGAGATTGTGTCTGGACTCCACGCCCTTGCGAGCAAAATTTGATATTTCGTACTGGTAATACCCGTAACGCTCCAGCGCCTCAACCGTGTACAGGTACATGTCGGCCTGAGCATCGTCGTCGGGCATCATATCGGTATCCCGAAGCTCGAAAAGAGGAGTGCCCTCCTCCAGCTTCAGCCCGTAGCAGGAAAGGTGCTGGGGCTTGAGCGCAACTGCCTGGTTTAGCGTATCAGCCCAGTCGTCGCGAGTCTGGTTCGGAAGACCGTAAATCAAATCGAGACTTATGTTTTCAAAGCCCGCTTTCCTCGCGTCCAGAACGGTTTTTTCGACCTGACGGAAATTATGCCTCCTGCCGATGAATTCCAATATTTCATCGCTGGCGGACTGTGCCCCTATCGAAATACGGTTGAAGCCCGCGCGGCGGAGCATTTTCATATCCTCAAAGGAAACGCTGTCGGGATTCACCTCAACCGTGACCTCGGAGTCGAGCAGGACGTTATAATATGTCTTGAGAACATCGAAAAGCTTCACAAGGCGCTTAGCGCCGTAGTAGCTGGGCGTTCCTCCGCCGAAATACACGGTGTCCACATAATAGGAAGCCACACGCTGCCTGAATTCGCGCATATGGCGTATCAGCGCGTCCTGATACTTGGGCATAAGGGAGTCAAAACCCGCGAGCGAACAGAAGTCGCAGTACTTGCAGCGGCTTGCGCAAAACGGTATATGAATATAGACTCCTACTTTTTTGGCCATAACATCCCCCCTGCCAGATGTAAACTCATAATAAACCGCCGCGAGCAATATGTCAACCGGAGCAAAACAAATGGCGGATTTTCATCCGCCATCGTCAAAATACTCCGTTTGGCCGCATTCCTGTCGCCAAACCTTAAATATTAATTTCCTTTTCTGAAATTGTTGGGGAAATCGTCATTCCAGGGCAGATGCGAAATCCTGTCGTAGGAGTCATAGTTTTCCGCCTTGAATTCGTCGTGCCTTAAGATCATGGGGTCTATTTCGCTTTCAATTTCCTTTATCCCTTCCTGCATTTTGGAAAAGAACTCCCTGTATTTCACATACTTGTTCTTAAGCTCGGAAAGAAGCTCCTCGTGCAGCCGCTCTTCGGCACGCATTTCCGCGCGCCTTTCGCGTATAATCGACTCCGCCTCGCATCTTGCGAAATTGCGGAGCTTTTCCGCCTCGTCTCGCGCCCGCCTTATAATCTCCTCCGCAGAGGCCTTTACCTCCGCGCTCGTATCGGCATTCTGAACGACGCGGTCATTTCTCAAAACTTCCCTGCCGGAGTCTCTTGCGCCGCTCAGGGGCGCCTGGCTTCCGGCAAGCAGGCTGCCGATGTAGGCCTCCTTTTCCCTGAGCTTAGCCTCCGCCTCTTCATAGAGCGCCTGCAGCTTCGCAATATGGTTGTTTGCGGCCTCTATCCTGGAGTTGGCCTCCGCTATCGACTGGTTCGCCTTGTCGATTATGGAAGGATCGGCAGTTGTGCGGCGTGAGAGAACCTCGTTTCGCTGCCGAAGCTCGGAAATCTCCTTGTTCAGCATGTCAAAGTGGGTCTTGTTGTCGGAGCATATTTTTGATATTTGCTTTTCGTAAAGGTTGCAGATCTCCTGAATCGTATACAATACATATTCCTTGTCGTAGCCGCCGAACGCGGAGCGTTTGGTCTTGAGCTGGCGTATGTAGTCCATTACCTCGCTGAGAATATTATCGAGTATTATTTCGTTCTCGCTCATTTTTGCCGCTTCCTTTCTTTTTCTGTAAGGCTTTTGCCAGCAAGAAGCATCCCTATGATAAACAAAAAGCCACTATCGGAGAAACGATAGCAGCAACTGGCTGCCCTGACCGGAGGCCGAGGGCCCTGATAGCTTTGCGTCACAGGCTTTCGCCTGCTTTGCCCTTTTTACTTATCTTCGATGCTCTAAAAAGCAAAATGCCACCATTGAAAAATCAATAGCAGCAACTGGCTGCCCTGACCGAAGGTCGAGGGCCCTGATAGCTTTGCGTCACAGGCTTTCGCCTGCTTTGCCTTTATTTAAGCTGATGTTATCATACAAATTGGTAAAATGCAATAGTTTTATGTTAAATTTTTCTATTATTTTCGATTTTTTGTGTAAAAGCCAGGGAAGCGGCGCATAGCGCCGCTTCCCTGGGGAGAGGATTAAAGTATGAGAAGAAAAATATTCAATTAAATCGTAAAACGGGAGCTTCAAAGACAAAACACGAGGCGCAATCAGGTCACCCCAGCTGCACCCCCGGAAAAACATAAGCCGCCCATTATTATCAGGCTCCGAACATGCAACTGACTGCCTTATCGCAAGCGACTTAGGCTCTAGAGTTTTGCGTCCCGGCGTTTCCGCAGGTTTGCCAAATATAAGCATAAACAATACGGTTGTATTATATAACGGTTTTCCTAATTAGTCAACTATTTTTAGGAAAAGATTGTATATATTTTGCGTTTTGTATGGTGGTACAAAATATGTGAGAAAAGTTGTTAATTATTTCTCATAAAAAGGCCGAGTTCCTCAAGCTGCTTTGCGTCCACGGCGTCCGGGCAGCCTGTCATGGGCTCCGAAGCATTCTGAAGCTTCGGAAAAGCCACAACGTCGCGCAGGCTCTCGGCCGACAGCATCTGCATGACAAGACGGTCGAGGCCGATGCCCATACCGCCGTGGGGAGGCGCGCCGTACCTGAAGGCGTCGAGCAAAAATCCAAATTTTCTGTGCGCCTCTTCTTCGCTAAGCCCGAGAAGCCGGAATATCCGGTTCTGAAGCTCTGGATCCGTGATCCTGATGGAGCCGCTTGAAAGCTCTATGCCATTGAGAACAAGGTCATAGGCCTTTGCCCTGACCTTAGCCTTATCGATTTCAAGATACTGAAGGCACTCGTCCATCGGAGCGGTGAAGGGGTGATGCATGGCGACGAATTCCTGAGCCTCCTCGTCCCAATCGAAAAACGGAAACTCGACTATCCACAGGAAGTTGAACTTCTGCTTTGGTATAATGTCAAGCTTTTTTGCCACAGCAAGGCGAAGGGCACCCAGCTGGGAAAGCACCGCAGAGTTTTTGGCGTCGGCTATTATGAGAACGACGTCGCCTTTTTCCGCTTGAGCGCGTCTGAGGATTTCGGACATTTCGCTCTCCGAAACAAATTTGGAAAAGGACGAAGCGGCGCCTTCCTCGCCAAGCCTTATCCAGGCTATCCCCTTTCCTCCTATGCCCTTTATATACTCAATGAGCTTGTCTATTTCCTTGCGGCTCAGAGCCGACACGCTGTTTTTGGCGCATATGCCCCTCACGCTCCCTCCGGCGCCGACGGCGGAGGAGAAAACGCCGAACCCGCTTTCGGAAACGATATCCGAAAGGTCAAAAATCTCCATTCCGAAGCGGGTATCCGGCTTGTCCGAGCCGTACCGGGACATCGCCTCGGCATATGTCAGGCGGGGCAGGGGCGTCGGCACCTCAAGGCCGAGCAGCTCTCTGAAAAGACGCGCTATATAGCCCTCCACAAGGGAAAGGACATCCTCCATATCGACAAAAGACATTTCGAGGTCGACTTGCGTGAATTCGGGCTGCCTGTCCGCTCTCAAATCCTCGTCTCGGAAGCAGCGCGCAATCTGCATATACCTGTCGAAGCCCGCGACCATCGACAGCTGCTTATAGAGCTGGGGGGACTGAGGCAGGGCATAGAAGCTCCCCTTGTGAATCCGGCTCGGCACCAGAAAATCACGCGCTCCTTCGGGCGTCGAGCGGATTAAGATCGGCGTCTCTATCTCCACAAAGCCCTTCTCGTCGAAATAATCCCTCGTGACCTTTGCCGCCCTGTGCCGGAACAGGATGTTCCGCTGCAGGGCCGGACGCCTTA
Organism: Clostridiales bacterium; assembly: GCA_029265975.1. Lineage (GTDB taxonomy): Bacteria > Bacillota > Clostridia > Oscillospirales > Oscillospiraceae > DUPK01. Next base: position 50,229 of record JAJUGN010000004.1, on the reverse strand, counting down.
AGTCCAGATAACGGTACTTGAGACGGAGAGCCTCTCCGGCGTTGCATTCGTCGATTATCTCGAACGGCGGGGTCTCCGATTCCGAAAGCACGCGAAGCTCGGTAACCTCAAGTTCAATGTCGCCGGTGGGTATCTCGTGATTTTTCGACGAGCGCTCGCGCAGCTTGCCCGTCGCCGCAAGCACATATTCCGAACGGACGGAAAAAGCCTTTTCAAAGATTTCGCGTTCCGTAGAATCGTCAAAGGCAAGCTGCAGTATTCCCGTTCTGTCGCGGAGATCGATGAATATAAGGCTTCCGAGATTGCGTCTGCGCTGAACCCAGCCGCAAACGGATATTGTTTTGCCGACATCCGACATTCTCGGCTCTCCGCAGTAATTTGTACGCTTAAAACCAAACAGTGAGTCCAATTTTACCTCCGTGTTCCGCGCGCCGCCGCAGGAAGCCTCAAAAGGCACTCCCCGTGGGCGTTTTCGCGGACGCCGCTTTAACGGCCAGCGGCGCGCCTCTTAAATATCCGCTTTAGCCTGAAGCGCCTTGGGCGGCTCAGGTAACGGCGTTCTTTATATCCTCGGCTGAAAGAAAGCATTCAAAGGTGCTTCCGGTCGCCATGTCCTTAATATTCGCCCTGCCCTTCTCAAGCTCGTTGTCGCCTATCACCATGCTGAAGGCGGCGCCCAGCCTGTCGGCGTACTTCATTTGGGCTTTCAGCCCCCGTCCCATTGTGTCCCTCTCGGCTTTGACGCCGAGCTTTCTGAGGTCGTTGACCAGCTTCTGCGCGGGCTTGTCCGCCGCCGCGCCCAGCGACGCTATGAATATGCGGCAGCCCTCGGGCTTTGGTATTGAGATGCCCTGCGCGTCCATCACAAGCAGCATCCTCTCAAGGCCCGCGGCAAAGCCGAGCCCCGGAGCGCTCTGCCCGCCCAGAGCCTCGATAAGCCCATCGTACCTCCCGCCTCCGCACACGGTGCTCTGCGCTCCGAGATCCCCGGAAACGAACTCAAAGACGGTGCGCGTGTAATAGTCGAGCCCGCGTACAATTTTCGGGTTTATTTCATAAGCGATGCCCATCGCGTCTAGCATGGCCTTTGTCGCTTCAAAATGGTCCCTGCATTCGCCGCAAAGATGATCTAGCCCGACAGGGGAACCGGCTGCGATCTCGCCGCATACGGGACTCTTGCAGTCAAGTATCCTCAAAGGGTTTTTTTCCATTCGCTCGATGCAGGAGCCGCAGAGCCTGTCCCTCCTGGACTGAAAATACTCTTTCAGCGCGGCGTGGAATGCGGGCCTGCATTCAGGGCAGCCTATCGAATTTATCTCGAGCCTTATGTTTTTTATGCACAGCCTGTCGAGAATATCCGAATAGAGGCCTATCACCTCGGCGTCGGCCGCCGGGCAGGGGGAGCCGAGATATTCCACGCCGAACTGGTGAAATTCGCGGTAGCGGCCCGCCTGAGGCTGCTCGCCCCTGAAATTGGGCGCGATATAGAATACCTTTACGGGAAGACCCGCTCCGTAAAGAGAATTTTCAAGATAGCTTCGAACGGCCGACGCCGTTCCTTCCGGCCTAAGGGTCACGGAGCGCCCTCCGCGGTCGGTAAAAGTGAACATCTCCTTCTGCACGACGTCGGTCGTGTCGCCTACGCCGCGCACAAAAAGCTCCGTATATTCAAAAGTGGGAAAGCGTATTTCCCGGTAGCCGAAATCCGCAGCCGCCCGGCGAAGAACACTCTCTAAATGCTGCCAGCGGTAGCTTTCCTCGGGCAGGACATCGTTCGTGCCCTTGGGTTTCAGTATTAACTCAGACAAATAAAACCTTCCTTTCGGGAAAGAAAACTTAAAAAGCGGCGGGATTGTCTCGCGCCGCCTTAAGAGGCGGCAAAAACCGCCCCGTTCCGAATTCTCCCGCAGCTATTTTTTGGGGTTCACGATGTCGCGCCAATCCAGGTCGCCGCGCTGCAGCCCCCGGATAAGGACCTCAGCAGTGGCAAGGTTTGACGCGAAGGGCACGTTATACTGGTCGCAGAGCCTCGCCATATCGTTGATGTCGGCAGTTGAATCCGAGCTCTGGCTGTCCCAGAAAAAAAGGACCAGGTCTATCTCGTTATATGCTACGCGGGCGCGGATCTGCTGTTCTCCCCCCTGGCTGCAGGAAAGATAGAGCTTTATCGGCAGTCCGGTGGCCTCTGCCACCAGCTTCCCGGTCGTATTTGTGGAGCAAATGTTGTGTCCTGCGAGAATCCCGCAGTAAGCGATACAAAACTGAACCATCAGCTCTTTTTTGTTGTCGTGTGCGAGCAACGCTATATTCATGTATATTCCGCCTTTCTATATAATGGGTTTCATATCGCCCGCCGGTATGCGCTCGCCCAGAATCCGGCCCGCTATCCTTCCGTATGCGGCCGAAGCGCCGCGTGCGCTGAACAGAAGAAGAGGGCTGCCCTGATTTGCGGATATTATAACCGAGCGGTCCTCGGGAACAAGGCCCAGAAGACGCGCGCCTACGGCGTCCACTATGTCGTCGATGTTCTGTCCGGACTTTCTGAAAATGCGCGGACGCACCCTGTTCACAATAAGGGATATATCCGATATCCCCAGAGCTTTCAGCTCCATCACTACCCGCTGAGCGTCCCGGCAGCTCGTTACATCGCCCGTTGTGACTATTACGGCCGCGTCGGCGAAGCGCGCCGCGAGACGAAACCCGCTCCCTAGCCCCGCCGGCGAATCTATTATGCAATAGTCGAAAATCCGCTTTGCCTCGGAAACAAAAGAGCGCATTTTTTCCGGGTCGATATCGGATACGGAGGAAAAGGACGGCGCGGGCAAAAAATAGAGCGACGGTATCAGAGGATGCTCAAACGCCGCGCTTTCAAGAGAAACGCCTCCTCCGAGAACGTCGGAGATGTCCGGCAGCGCCATTTCGGAAAGTCCTAAGCTGAGATCGAGGTTTTTCAAGCCGATGTCGGCGTCCACACACAATACTTTGAGATTTTTTTTCGCGAGAGCCGAGGCCAAAGCGGCAGCCGTGGTTGTTTTCCCCGTGCCGCCTTTGCCGGAGGTTATGACATAGACCTTCCCCATACTTCCTCCAGAATCTGTTATTCAGCTCCAATGGTAACTATATAATTATATCTGATTTTCTAATATTTTCAATATCAATTTTATCAGTTGACCAGCCTGTTTTCGCCCGTCGTTTTCTCCCTTTCGGCTTTTTCGTTGAAGTAGTACTGGAGTACCTCCTTTGCGATGCTTGCGATGGCGTTGCCGGAGCCGCCCTTTTCGATAACCACCGCAACCGCGATCTCCGGGTTTTCATAGGGCGCGTAGCAGATGAATATCGCGTTGTTCTGCAGGTCCTCGCCCAGCTGTGCCGTACCCGTCTTGGCGGCGACCTTGATACCGAAGTCCTTGAAAACGGCCGCGGGGGTGCCCTGCGTGGTCACCAGAAGCATGCCCTGATGAATCGCGTCGAAGGCCTCCTTGCCCGCTTTCACCGTACTCAGGATTTCCCTGTCTTCGGTCAGGTAGGTCGAGGAAAAGTCGTATTTCACGACGGACTTCAAGAAATGGGTTTTGTACCGAATTCCGTTGTTCGCAATGGTAGCGGTATAGCTTGCTATCTGGAGCGGGGTGAAAAGATTGAACGACTGCCCGATGGAGGCCTGAAGCGTGTCGCCTCCGTACCATTCCTCACCTACCGCCTCCTCCTTATATTCCGGGGTTGCGAGAGTGCCGAGCTCCTCGTAAAGCTCCACGCCGGTTTCCCTGCCGAGTCCGAACTGGGAGGCGTAAGACGCTATCCTGTCTATGCCCAGCCTGTCGCCTATCGAAAAGAAAAAGAAGTTGCAGGAATCGCGGACGGCTTCGGCTATGTTTTCCCAGCCGTGCGTGTCGGGGTATATCCAGCAGTTCGGCTGGTAATCGAGGTATTTGGTATATTTTCCTTCGTCGTATATCCTGGTGCTCGGGGTTATTACGCCCTCCTGAAGCGCCGCGACGCCGGTTACCATTTTGAAGGTGGAGCCGGGGGAGTAGGTGCCCTGGAGCGCACGGTTGAAAAGAGGCAGGGCGGGATCCTTGACAAGGCTGCCGTACTGTTCGTAAAACTTTGAAAGGTCGTAGGTCGGGTTTGAAGCGCAGGCCAGAATGTCTCCGGTTGCGACCTGGATCGCTACGACCGCTCCGCCGGGTATCTTTTCCTCCTTTTCCCCTCGCGCCGAGTTGAGCGCCGCGATACGTTTGGCCAGGATGTTTTCCGCGGCTCCCTGAAGCCCTATGTCCAGGGTGAGCACGACGTTCTTCCCCGGCTCGGGCTTCTTGTTGTAGATGACGTTGGTAACAGCCCCGGAGGAGTTGACGGTGGAGGTTTTAGTTCCGTTCGTGCCTCTGAGATAAGACTCGAACTCCGCTTCTATCCCGTCCTTTCCGATGACGTCGTCCATCATGTAGCCGAGTTTGGAATACTTCGCGTATTCAGCCTCGTCCATCTGTCCGACCGTTCCGAGCAAATGCGCCGCGTAGGGCGTGTGGTATTCCCTCACGGTGGAGCTGTCTATCTGCACTCCGACAAGATTCTGCTCCAGTATCACGGAAATTAGGTCTATCTTCACGTCCCGCGCTATTATAAACTCGGACATCGGGAATATAAGCCTCAGCTCGAGCTCGTACCTGAGCCCTGCGATCGTCCTCGCTTCCGCCTTGCTGTATGAACCGGCTATCTTGTAGTGCTTCACAAGGTAAGCCATGAAATCCTCCGCAGACGGCGTCTGCTTAAACTCGAAGTATTTCAGGTACTTGTCAAACTGGGTTTTCTGGATGTCCGTTTGGAAAGAAACATAGGCGTACGGCGAATCCGAGGATATGGGCAGGGTGTCTGAAAAGGCTATTCCGTGGTCCTCGCAAACTTTTTTCAGCTTGAGAAGCGTGGCGTTCGGATTGTCCGAGTTTGTAAGTATCGAGTGGTTGATGGTAAGATTGTATATAGTCCTGTTGGATATCAGCACGTTGCCGTAACGGTCGAAGACCTCGCCTCTCGAAGCCTTTACCGTGTTCGTAGTGACTATTGAGTTGAGAGATTCGTAATAATAGTCCGCTCCCTTTATTATCTGCAGATTATAGAGGGCGGCTGTATACAGAATCAATACTGCTGCAAGGAATACAGCGATGACTGATATTCGCGCTGATTTGATCTTCATAACTGCTCCTTAGATAGGTATGTGGCTTGTGCCGACTATTTCCTGCCGCCCGAAACGAGCCGCGAGGGCCAGTAAAGCAGTAACGCAAAAATAAGCGAGTAGAGGCTTTGGTAAAGCGCCGCTTCGGCCACGACCGCAAGGCTCGCGTTTTTGAACATTACAAAGGAAAACATCTGAAATACCGATATCACCAAAAGCCCGCCCAGCGAGCAGATTATATAGGAGGGCAGACCGGGAATAAGATAATATTCCGTAATCAATCCCGAGAACATTCCGAGAACGGGCAGCAGAAACACAAAGAGCGGGACGGAATCAAACGCCGCGTCGCACAATATCCCGCAAAAGAGCCCGAAAACTCCGCCCTTTACGCCTCCTCCGAAAAATCCGACGCCTATTGCGGCGACCGGTATGATAAGGGGCTTCACGCCCTTTACCGCGACGCGCGTGAAAACGAACGCCTGGAATATGTAAAGGACAAAAAGAAAGAAGGCGAGCCGCAGAATTTTTTTCAAGAAAAGCTTGTCCATCTTTCAGTCCTCTACGTTGAAGGATTTTATTACGAAAACCTGAGAAAGCTCGTTGAGAGCCGCCGCGGGCTTTATTATGGCGTAGCGGGAAGTGCCGGAGGCGTCGATGCCGGCGTCCACGATCTTCCCTATCATGAGCCCCTTCGGAACGGTCTTTCCCTTGCCCGAGGTGGTAATTACGTCTCCGTTTGCGGTGGCCGCGCCCTCGGGGATGTACGAAAGCTTGAGATTGCCTTTCCTCATGGCTTCAAAGTCCCCTCCCGCGACCGCCGGAATTCCGGTGCGGTGTATCATCGCGCCTATGTTCATGCTGGGATCTATGATAGTCCTTGCTTTGGCGGTATATTCCCCTATTTCGATTATCTGGCCGACTAAATAGCCGTTCTCCGTTATTATGCATTCGTTAAGCTCAAGGCCCGAGCTTTTCCCCTTGCTTATCGTGAATGTCGATGTCCAGTTTGATGCTCCCCAGGAGATGACCGTAGCCGTTTCAAGATCGAAATCGGAGTGCTTCTGCTTGAGCTTGAGAAGCTCCCGAAGGCGCTTGTTCTCCTCCTCCGCGCTTAAATTGTCGCGCATCTGGCGTTCAAGCTCGGCGATCCTGCCCTTCAGGCTCTCGTTTTCAGTCTTAAGCTGGTCGTATCTGAACATATAGCCGTATACGCTCTCAAAATAGTCCGCAAGAACGGCCACTCCCCGGCCTATCGGGTTCATAAGCAAGTCGACGGCGCCGGAAAAAAGCCCCCTGCCTCCGCCGAGCGAATGCGCCGTCAGTCCCGTTAAGAGAGCCGCCGCCAGCGCCACTACTATTATTACCGATCCTTTTTTTCTTAAAAAGTCTTTCAAAACAAAAACCCCAGCAAATCAATTCTTCAGAACGTCTATTCCGAAATCCCTCAGCATAAGGCCAAGCCTGAACACCGGCAGCCCCATCACGTTGAAAAAATCGCCTTTTATTTCTCTGATAAAGAGGGCTCCGAGCCCCTGCGCCCCGTAAGCGCCGGCCTTGTCCATAGGCTCTCCCGTCGCGATATAGTCAGAAATCTCGCGGTCGCTCATTTCGCGGAAGCTCACCTCGGTGGATTCCGCCTGTGATGCCAGACGCGAGCCGCAGGCTATAGATATGCCGGTATAGACGATATGGCTGCGGCCCGAAAGGCTCCTCAGCATGGCCCTTGCGTCTTCCTCGCTTTCGGGCTTTCCGATGACGCGTCCGTCGAGACAGACTATCGTATCGGCCGCGATTATCAAAGCCGCTCCCTCAACCCTCGAAGCCGCCTCCGCGGCCTTCCTTCCGGCCAGCTCGCACACGGTTTCCTCCGGCGTCAGCCCGGGCGGCACTATTTCCGGCTCCTCCGAGGGGATTATCAAAAAATCACGAAAGCCCAGCATTTCCATGATTTCGCGCCTTCTTGGCGATTTCGACGCAAGCACTATCTTCAAATACTCATCTCCGTTTTCTTTTGCAGGTCATTCTACACCGCGGTAGTAAAGCCCTGCGGTGCCGCCCTGCGGGTCGAAGGTGTCCAGACCCAGATAACGCGCGGTCACCATCTGGCACTCTCTTGCGTTTTCGGTGGTAAAGCTGAGCCGTTCCGCCCAGAGACCTATGGACATGTAATCCTGCTCCCTTCCGCAAAGGAAGAGCTTCTTAGTATTCAAAATGACATTCCGGCAGCCGAAAACCCTCACGACGGGAAACATGAGTCCGCGCCTGTCCCGGAGCTGCGGGGAGTTGTCGCAGGAGCAGGAGCCGCCGGCGGTTTTCACCACGCAGTTTTCCGTGGTCATAAGAGGAAGCCGCCCGTATGTTATTATCTCCGTGTCGATGCACTTTGCGATGTCCTGGATCTGCCTGAAGCGCAGCTCAAAGGACAAGGCCGCGGAAATAAGACCCATTTCCTGAGCCGTCCTCAGCGCCTCGGAGTTGAAAATATTGAGTCCGGTATCACCGTGAAGCATGAAACCCATGGATGCGGCAAGCTCGATATGGCCGAGATTGCCCACCAGCGCGTCGCTTATTCCCGCGGCCCGGGCTTTTTCAAGCATGCCCCTGATCCGGGGCTTTTCATCGTCGTGAAAAACGGGCGGCAGAGCTGCCGCGACCTTCGTCACGCCGTTTCTCATAAAGGGCGCCACCCTGCTGAAATTGTGGGAAAGCTCCTCAAGCGGGACATAAAGAATTGCGGGCTTATATGACGCGAGTTCGGGAGTAAGCTGCTTTGCCGACATGACCGAAATGTTCAGCTTGGGCGGGCCGCTGATGTTTTCGCACTCGGGGCTGAATTTATATCCGCAGTAGCGACGCAGTTTTATCTCCGAACGCTTCTCTGAAAGCCTCGTGAGAAGGAGCCTGCGCTGCTCGTTGATAACCGACAGAGGCAGGTAAAGCCCCTCATCGACGATGCACTGGACGCTCTCCGCGCGGTATGGCGTCCCTCCGGTCTTGGAAAGCTGCTCCGCAAGCGTCTCCTCTGTAAGAGGATGCGAAATGGATTCCTGAGGCACCGGCCCCGTTACGGAAATCCTGTTTCCGGACAGGTCCTCAACTCCGAGGCACATCTGGCGGTCGCGGCGCAGCACCGCGTAAAAGCGTACGGGTATGCTCGCGCCGTCCCCGCTCGAGTACGCTTTTTTCGCCTCCGCGAATATCGAGGGCTCCTTTTTGTCGGATTCCTCCCTTATCCCGAACATGCCGGGTCCCTTGCTGTTCGTAAAATAAGCGTCCGTGAAGCCCTGGCGGGAGAAGGCCGCCTCAAGGTCGGAAAGCTCGCGCTTCGTGGGATTTTTGCCGTATCTCAGCGCCCGCGAATATATCCCTGTCGCGATCGCCACATATTCCGGCCGCCTCATCCGCCCCTCTATCTTGAGGCACGATACTCCGCACTTTTCAAGGTCCTGCAAATGTTCCACAAGGCAGAGATCCTTCAGGCTGAGCGGGTATTCGTTGGTTTTGAGACCCATGCCGTAGTTCAGGCGGCAGGGCTGGGCGCAAAGGCCCCGGTTGCCGCTCCGCCGCCCGATAACCGAGCTCATATAGCACTGCCCTGAATAGCTCATGCAGAGGGCGCCGTGGCAGAAGACCTCGATTTCGACAGGGGAATTGCGGCATATATAGGCTATCTCTTCCCTTGAAAGCTCCCTCGCCAGGACTACCCGGGAGGCGCCCAGCTCGGCCGCCTTTTTTACGCCGTCAAGGCTGTGGATGCTCATCTGCGTGCTCGCGTGTATGGGAATATCCGGCAGAGCCTCCCTTATCGCGCGCATAATCCCGAGATCCTGGACGATTATCGCGTCCGCGCCGTAGGAACATGCGCGTTCCGCAAGGTCGAGAGCTTCGGGGAGCTCCCTGTCGGTCAAAAGCGTGTTCAGCGTCGTATATACCTTTACGCCGCGGGCGCGGCAATAGCTGACAATATCCGCAAACTCGCTCTCCGTGAAGTTTTTTGCGTTCCGGCGGGCATTAAAGCTGCCGAAGCCCATATACACCGCGTTGGCTCCGTTTTTCACGGCGGCCACCACGCTTTCAGGAGAGCCGGCGGGGGCCAAAAGTTCAAGCATCAACGATTCCTCTTTCGTACACAGTCGTCTATCTGAGCATATGCCGGAGCTTTTTAAGCTCGCGCTTGAGCTCGGCGGCCTCGGCTCTGGCCTTTCTGGCGTCCTCAAGACAGCTCTGTATCTCGTTCAAGGCGTTTGTGGCGGCCAGCCTGGATTTGTAAAGCTCGTCGCATATTATAAGCGCCGACATCACCGCGGCGTCGGTTTCTGAAACTCGGAAGGTCTGCTTCTGCTCCCGGATCTTTTCGCTGACATAGTCGGCCAGCACGCGAAGATAATCTTCGCTTTCCTCGGTGACCAGAACGTATCTGCGTCCGTCAATGGTAATGGATACGCGGTCCTGCATCGCAACCCCCCTCCTTCATTTCTCTCTGTGCGGCGTCAGTCGCCTTGCCTCGTCCTATAATAATATCATATTCCAAGGGTATTTTAAACATAATTTTTACGCTAATTCCGATTATCGTTGCCTGTCCTCCGCTTTTTTGCTATAATATTCTCGCTTGATTTTTTAAGATATGAAAGGATGTGCTGCGTTTGAGCGACGGCGTTCACGACAAATCGATTTGTATAAGCCCCTCAGCCGCGGACGCCCTGATAGGCGCCGGAGACGGGAGCGCGGCGCTTTTGTATCTTTTTATATTGCGAAACGGCGGCGTTTTCGACTCCGAATCTGCAGCCTCGGCGCTTTCACTGCCTCGCGACAAGGTCGAATCCGCGTTCCTGAAGCTGTCGGGTCTGGGCGTCCTCGGCAAAGCGGCGCTTGCCCGGGAGGATGCGCCGCCCGATTACAGCGCGGAGGACATAAAAATGCGCCTTAACGACTCCGCCGAGTTCAGCGGGCTGGTGCAGGAGATGCAGCGCCGTCTGGGCAGAATACTTTCGGGCGGGGACCTCACCATCCTTTTCGGCATATTCGATTACCTCGGCCTTCCCGCGGAAGTGATACTGACGCTCATTACATACTGCATAGAGGAAAACAGGCGGCGTTACGGCGAGGGCAGAATGCCTACCATGCGCTACATCGAAAAAGAGGCTTACGCCTGGGCCAGGCTCGGCATTTTCACTCAGGACCTGGCCGAGGAGCACCTGCGCCGCAAAATCGAGACGAAAAGGAAGACCGAGGAGCTCAAGAGAGCCCTGGGGATAAAAAACCGCGAGCTTTCGCCCACAGAGGAAAAATATCTAACGGCATGGATGGATATGGGCTTTGAGCGCGATGCGATCGAGCTGGCTTACGACAAGACCGTTGTCAAAACGGGCGAGCTGAGCTGGGCTTACATGAACTCAATTATCAAGAACTGGCGCGCGAAGGGGCTTCTGACCGTCGCCGAAATAAACGAGGGCGACGGCAGGCGTGAACCCCCGAAAAAGGCGTCCGGCAAAGCCGAGGCTCCGACTCAGGAGGAGTTTGAACGCATGAGGCGATATCTGGACAAAATGATCTGAGCGGGAGGAGTAACTGGTATGTCTTTGGACGGCAAGCTGCTCAGGCAGGCAATCGAACGGCTCAACGAGGAAAAGCTGGCGCGCGCGGCGAAAGCGGCGAAGCTAAGGGCCATGGTCTACGAAAAACACCCGCGGGTTCGGGAAATAGACGCCGAGCTGCGCTCAATAATGCTGGACGCGATCGGAACCGCCGTTTCGGGAAGCCTGGACGTGGAGAGGGAGATCGACCTTGCCCGGAAAAGAAGCCTTAAGCTCCAGGCGGAGCGTTCGGAGATACTGGCGGCGGCGGGCTGCCGCGAGTCGGACATAGACGACGAGCCGAATTGCAAAAAATGCGGCGACAGCGGCTTTCTGGGCGCAAAGCCCTGCGGCTGCCTTATGGACATTTACAGGGATGAGCAGCGCAAGGAGCTCTCGGCCTGTCTGAAGCTCGGTCAGGAGACTTTCAACACCTTCTGTCTTGAATATTACGACAACGTGAAGGACCAGACGGGCGTTTCGCCCCGGGAGACCATGTCCCTGATCTTTGAAAAATGCAAAAAATACGCCAGAGAGTTCAGGAAGGACTCCCCCAACCTTTTCCTCAGCGGAGGCACGGGGCTCGGCAAGACCTTTCTTTCAACAAGCATCGCCAAAGTCGTTTCCGAGAAGGGCTTTTCGGTCGTATACGACACAGCGGTCAATATTTTCGCAGCCTTCGAGGAGGAAAAGTTCGGAAGAGGCTCGGACGCCTCGGAAACCCGTGAAAAGGTCCACCGCCTTTTGAACTGCGACCTTCTGATAGTCGACGATCTGGGGACGGAAATGCTCACCAGCATGGTTTCGAGCGCCCTTTACACGCTTATTAACACAAGGCTTATAAACGGCAAAAAGACCATCATCAACTCAAACCTTTCATGGGACGAGCTGGATAAGCGCTACACGCCTCAGGTGGCCTCGAGGCTAAAGGGCGAATATGTGGTTTTGAATTTCTGCGGCCGGGACATCAGGCTGAAAAAACGCGAGCTCATATGACGGTCCGGCCCCGCATCGCGAATCAATATGCATTTTTCCCTCTGTAACGCTTCCGGAAAACAATTTTTCGCCTTTCGCCTTTTTGATTTTCTGTTCCCATAAAACCGCGAGGCGGGCGCAAAGCGCCCGCCTCAGACTGTCAAAAAAAACAAAAGGGCTTTTTTGACAAGGGGGTTTAATGACGGCCGCTCTGCCGCGCCCGTCATGAGAGGTGTCATTTCCGACGTACACGCCTCCGGAAACGACAGATTTGACTTTGTTTCCGCCATTCGTGGCGGAAATTCTGCGAAGCTTTTTTGCTGTAAACAAGTTTTTCTACAAGCTGAGGCGGGCGCAAAGCGCCCGCCTCTTTATTTGAAACTCCTCATTTTCAAGCCGTTTTACCGAATGATGCGCGCAAGGCGCGTACAATCAATCCAAAAGAGCTCAGATAATGCTCAGCACGATAGTCAGTACGATGAAAGCGGCCGCGACCCATTTCGTCATGCGCGCAAGGCGGGCGTCCGCAGATCTGGATTTGTTTTTGGACAAAAATGTATCAACGCCGCCTGCTATGGCGCCGGAAAGGCCGGCTTTTTTGCCGGACTGAAGCAGAACCACAAGTATTATGGCTATTCCGCATATAAGCTGAACTATGGTAATGGCAAGACGCAAAGCAAACATTCCTTTCGAATGCCGGCGCTGTGCCGGCGTTTGTGGGCGAAGGGACGGTAAACAGAGTTGTCTTTTCGTACGAAACATGATACCATATACGTAAAATATTTTCAATAGTTTTTTGAAATTAAGGTGAAAAACGCATGTATTTTGACACTCACGCCCATTATGACGACGAGGCGTTCGATTCCGACAGGGATTCGGTGATTTCAGGGCTTCCCGAAAAAGGCGTTTCGCTGGTCCTCAACGCGTCGAGCAGCCTCGAGTCCTCAAGAAAGTCTGTGGAGCTCGCCGGAAAATACGATTTCTTTTACGCGGCCGTAGGAGTGCATCCTCACGAAGCTTCCTCTCTGACGCGGGACTCCCTCGGCGAAATACGCGCCCTCGCCTCGAATACGAAGGTCAGGGCGATCGGAGAAATCGGTCTTGACTATTACTACGATTTTTCCCCCCGCGAGAAACAGCGCGAGGCCTTCGTCAGGCAGATGGAGCTGGCCGGAGAGCTTAAGCTGCCCGTGATAGTGCATGACAGGGACGCTCACGAGGACTCCATGGCCATTGTGAAAACCTTCCCGGGGGTGAAGGGAGTTTTCCACTGCTACTCGGGAAGCCTTGAGATGGCTAAAGAGCTGGTGAAGCTCGGCTGGTATATTTCATTCACCGGCTCGGTCACTTTCAAAAACGCCCGGAAGGCGCCTGAGGTCGTCACGTTCATGCCCGAGGACAGATTTATGATAGAAACGGACTGCCCCTACCTCGCTCCGGTGCCCTTTCGCGGCAGGAGGAACGATTCCGGAAACCTCAGGTTCATAGCGGAACGCATAGCCGAGCTCCGCGGCGCCTCCCTGGAGAGCATCGCCTCGTTAACAACCGAAAACGGGAAGCGGTTTTTCGGAATATAAAGCACCTTTATGGCGGCGAAAGCGGCCCCGCCGCAAAATCCGGAGCGCACGTCCCCCGAACAAATGTCCAGCTCCAATTATTGAATGAAAATCCCCCGAAGCGTCAGAGAGACGCTTCGGGGGATTTTATGCTTTGAACAGGCTTCGCAGATCCTGTCAGCCGCACTTCGAGTATCCGCACTGACGGCAGGTTACGCAGCCTCCCTCGTGGACTATTGCGGCGCCGCATTCGGGGCAGAAACGGATCCTGTCGAGCTCGAACGCCGCTTCCCTTCCGCCTTTCCGATGTTCCGCAGACACCCCGGCGGGCATTTCGCCGGCTTTGCCCGCTCCGCCCTCGCCGGCTATCGCCTTTTCCGTGTATTCCAGCACCTTCGCTATCGCGTCCGGGCATGAGAGAACGCCGAGCCCCTTCTGGCGTATGGTCGAGGGGCATCTTATGCCTTTAAGCTGCTTTATGACCTCTTCCGTGCTTATGCCGCTGCGGAGCGCCACCGAAGCAAGTCGGCCCACCGCTTCGGACTGGGACGGGCATCCCCCGTGCTTCCCCGTGTTGGTGAAAACCTCGCAGATGCCATGCTCGTCATAGTTCACCGTGACGTAGAGCTTGCCGCATCCGATATATACCTGCTCGGTAACTCCCCTCAGGCTCGCCGGCCTCGGGCGCGGCCTTATTTTTCCGGCCGGCTCAGGCTCCGTCAGGGGAGCATCCTCCGGCTTTCCCCTTTTGACGCCGCCGATATTGAGAACCTGCGAATCCCTGCTGCCGTCGCGGTATATAGTGACGCCTTTGCAGCCGAGCTTCCAGGCAAGGACATAGACCTGCTCAACATCCTCCCGGGTGGCGTCATGCGGAAAATTTACCGTTTTCGAAACCGCATTGTCCGTATGGCGCTGAAACGCCGCCTGCATTCGCACATGCCATTCCGGGCTGACATCGTGCGCCGAGACGAAAACGCGCTTTATGTCCTCGGGAAGCTCTTCGACGCGGGCCAGAGTCCCCTCCTGCGCTATTCTCCGCATGAGCTGTTCCGTGTAAACCCCCCTGCGCTCAAGCTCCCGTCTCAGAACAGGGTTCGTTTCGAGAAGCTCGGTGCCGTCCATCACGTTTCTGATATAGGCGTAGGCGAATACCGGCTCGACGCCGCTCGAAACGCCGGCTATTATCGAAAGCGTGCCCGTAGGCGCTATTGTGGTGACGGTTCCGTTTCGGTACCTGGGTCCGGAAGCGAAGATGCTCTCGGCGAACAGCGGAAAAGCGCCTCGTTTTTCGGCAAGCCTGGCGCTCATCGCCCGTGCCCGGGCGTTTATGAAGCTCATTACCTCCTCGGCGGTCCGGATGCCCTCATCGGAATTGTAGGGTATCCCGAGCAGCAGAAGCATATCGGCAAAACCCATCACCCCCAGCCCCACCTTGCGCGTTGCGAGGGTTGTCTCGGCAATTATCTCGAGCGGATAAAGGTTTACGTCGATTACATTGTCCAGAAAATGAACCGCCTCATCAACCGTCCGTCCCAGAAGCGCGTAGTCTATCGACCTTCTCCCGTTCTCTTCCTTAACCACCGACGTAAGGTTGATTGAGCCGAGATTGCAGGACTCGTAAGGCAGAAGGGGCTGCTCGCCGCAGGGATTCGTGGACTCTATTTCCCCCCTCGAAGGCACAATATTGTCGCGGTTCAGCCTGTCTATAAAAATAATACCCGGCTCGCCGTTCCGCCAGGCGGCTTCCACTATCCTGTTGAACACGTCGGCCGCGTTCAGCCGTCCGGTCACCCTGCGGGTGTGCGGATCGATCAGCTCATAGTCATCGCCCCTGGAAGCGGCCTCCATAAATTCCTCAGTAAGGGCCACGGAGATGTTGAAGTTCGTTATGTCGCTGTTTTCGGCTTTGCAGTATATAAATTCGAGAATGTCCGGATGGTCGGCTCTAAGTATCCCCATATTGGCGCCTCTGCGCGTTCCTCCCTGCTTCACGGCCTCGGTAGCCGCGTTGAAAACCTTCATAAAGCTCACCGGGCCGGAGGCCACTCCGCCCGTAGTCCTGACAACGCTCCCCTTCGGCCGCAGCCTCGAAAAGGAAAACCCGGTCCCGCCCCCTGATTTGTGGATCAGCGCCGCCTGCTTTATAGTGTCGAATATCTTCTCCATCGAGTCCTCGACCGGCAGGACGAAGCAGGCCGACAGCTGCCCCAGCTCCTTGCCCGCGTTCATGAGCGTGGGCGAATTGGGCAGAAAGCGCAGGCTGGCCATGAGTTCGAAAAACTCCTTCTCCACCTCCGCTATGTCGGCATTTTTATCATAATTAAGGTCCGCCCTTGCGACGGCGGAGGCCACGCGCCTGAAAAGTCCTTCGACGGTCTCCGTTGCATTTCCGTTCGCGTCCCTGGCGATGTAACGCTTTTCCAGCACAACGCGGGCGTTTTCTCCGATCTCCATGCGATCACCACTCCCCATTTCCAAGTCTGTGCTATATATTGTAGCTCACTCCAGGCTAATGGTCAATATGTTGTGTAAATATTTTATCTTCGTATACACTCGCGAGAAAAAACACGCCTCCGACCCGCAAAAGCATAGCTCCGCTGAGATAAGAAGGCGTGCAGATTATTATTTTCAAAAAACGATTGCGTATGCCCGTTACGAGCCGCTTCCCTTTATATGTCCGCTCAAAACCCCGGCGGCTTCGGGCAGCTCTGCCTGAAAATGACCTTTGGTATCAGCGTTTTTCTCCGCAGCGGCGCCAGAGGATTTACCAGCAGGTCCGACATAAGCATTATCGCCTCCCTGGTGAGCTCGGCGGTCGGAAACTGTATAGCCGTCATCGATGGGCGGCAGGTTTCAGAAAGAAATTCGTTTCCGAAGGTTATTATCTCCAGGTCGCCCGGCACTTTCACCCCGGCGTCCGTCATTGTATTCATAAATCTGGCGGCGAGGCTGTCGTTTTGAATGAACACGGCCTCCGGAAGGCTGCCCCTCCTGAGCAGATTTTCCGCCGCTATGCTGCCGAGCCCCGCGTTCTTGTTAAAAAAGGCCATCCCGGGTATCTGCTTCATTTCGGCGTCGATGATTTCGGCGGTCAGCCCGTACTCGTCGCAGGCGTCCAGAAATCCCCTGCTGCGGTTCATCACGTTGTAATCCTCGGAGCTGCACTTGTGATTAACAACCGCGACTTTCTTGAATCCCCTTGCGGCGAATATCTCGGCCGCCTTATGCCCCGCCTCATAGTTGTCAAGAGAGAGCATCGAATACTTGTCGGTCCCGCCGTGAAGCATCACAACGGGAATGTGGAGGTCGAGCGAATTCATGTATTCTATGTCCTCCAAGGATACGGGAGGCACTATTACGCCGTTGTATTGCCCGCCCGTAAGCACGTCCTCAAGCTGGCAAAGCTTCCCTGTCCTGAACGGCTCCACCACAAAACGCATCTCGCGCGCTCCCCCCTCGTCGAAAAGGGCCTGCGCCTCGGAAATAAAGACTGTCAAAAAAGTAGAGTTCTGAACGGGAGTCCAAAACAGCGCAACCTCCGGAAGCGAAGATCCGCCGCGGCTGGAGAGCTTTTTCGCGGCCAGGTTCGGTATATATCCCAGCTCCTGCGACGCCGCGAAAACCTTGTTTATGGTTTTTTCGGAAATCCTCATTTCCTCCGCGCGTCCGTTCAGAACAAAAGACACCGTGCTGACCGACACGCCCGCCTTGTTCGCCACATCCTCTATACTTGCCATCGGTCTCCCCCCTCTGTTCTCATTATACATAAAAATCCATATTACACAAGTCATTTCGCACAAAGCACCCGATTTCAGATTGACTTTTTATGCTTTTTTGTTTATAATTTATAATTGCTATTGGGTGTGCGTTTTTGCTAAATCGATTTAGTTATTTAGGCCGCACAGTCTCCGCCATATTTTTACGCGCACTTGAATACATAGTAAAAGTTATTTTTATGAGGAGGATTTTGATGAAAAGAGCTAAAAAACTGGTGTCGCTTCTTTTAGCGGCTGTATTGCTGCTTGCTCTGACCGCCTGCGGAGGCGGAACGCAGAGCACTCCCGCGCCTTCCGCAAACACGGCAGCTGGAACGGGCGGAACGCTTACGATAGTCAACGGCGGCGTTCTCAAAAATGTTTCCGGCTTCCCGATAGCGGGAGGATTCGTGGAGCAGTTCTGCTCTGCGCCCGCAATCGAAACCCTTGCCCGCTACAATGAAAAGGGCGAGGTCATACCCTGGCTGGCAAAGGAAATAAACGTTGACAAGGCCAACCTTAAAATCGTCGTCAAGCTTCAGGAAGGCGTCAAGTTCTCCGACGGAGCGGATTTCAACGCAAAGACGGTAGTGGACGTATGGGACATCTACAAGGCAAACGGCTACGCATCAAAATTCTCCAACGTTAAAAGCTACTCCGCCACAGGAAATAACGAAGTTACCGTTATGCTGACCCAGTGGGCGGCAGACACCCTGAGCCGCGTCTTCATCGAGGCCGGATGGATGATCCAGCCTGCTCTGTTCAAGCAGTACGGCATGGAAGGCATGTACACCAGGATAGTCGGCACCGGCCCCTTCGTCGCGAAATCCGTAAAGGTCGGCGAGGGCATCGAATACACGAAAAACCCCAATTACAGAATCAAGGGCCAGCCCTTCCTGGACGGCATAAAGATAATCACGGCCAAGGACATAAACACCGCGGCCAACATACTCAAAAGCGGCGAGGCGCAGGTAATGCTGAACATCGTGGACTCCAAGGTTTACACAGACCTCATCGCCGCGGGCTTCCAGCGCTTCGGCCTTGACACCTGCATCACTCCGACTCTCCAGGGCATATTCTTTGCAAGCGGCAGCAAGACCGACCCGATGGGCAACCTCCTCGTGCGCCAGGCCTTCTGCCACGCCATAGACACGAAAGCGATAATCAAGGCCTTTACCTACGGCACCGGAACATATACGAACCAGCTTGCGGTGCCGGGCACGCAGGAATACAACGACAAGGTAGTCGGATACCCGTATGACGTCAACAAGGCCAAGGAGCTTCTCAAGAAGGCGGGATACAGCGATACCAACAAGCCTACCGTCACCCTGACCTATCAGCTCCAGTTCAAGGATATCTATGTCGCCATTCAGGGCTATCTCCAGGCCGCCGGCTTCAACGTCAAGCTGGACGAGGTCGACGCCGCGGTATACGGCGACCGCATAATCGTCGGCAAGCCCACCCCCTACACCAGCACGGCCCAGTGGATAGCCCCGCCCAACGCCACGGGCTGGACCCGCTACTTCACCACCACTCCGACGACCATGGTCGGACCCGCTATGGACCTGAAGGCCGCGGGCGTAATCGATCTTTATTCGAAGTACATGTACGGGACGGATCCCGCCCAGCAGAAAACGGCTCTTATGGATCTCCAGAAAAAGAACATCGACGAGCTCTGCCTGTATTTCCCGCTTTACATAACTCAGAACCTCTATGCCGGAACAGCGAAGGTAAAGGATCACGGCATCGCCACCACCGCGATCTACACATGGACTCCCGAGACCGTCAAGATCACCAAATAATGCCGCAATAGAATTCGGGAACCGCCCGGCTAACAGGCATCCTGGGCGGTTCCCGAATTTTGCATAAGGAGCAGCTATGGCTAAATACATAATAAACAGGCTTTTTCAGACCGTCGTGATCCTCCTTATCATATCCGTGATCGCTTTTTCGCTTATACACCTTGTCCCGGGCGATCCCGTTTACGCCATGCTCGGCTCGGAGATCCCGAAGGAGTACCACGACCAGGTATATCACACGATGGGACTTGACAGGCCTCTTGTCGAGCAGTATTTCTTCTGGCTCGGCAACATACTTAAGGGAGATTTGGGATATTCCTATTACTTCCGGCAGACGGTTGCGGAAGTGGTCATGAACCGCCTTCCGACGACTCTTTATCTGGGCATAGTTTCCGCCGTTTTCAGCGTGATTTTGGGCATATTTTTCGGGATCGTGACGGCGGTAAGGCGCGGCTCGAAGACCGATTCCGTGATAACGGTGCTTGCAAACATAGGCATAGCAATGCCCACGTTCTGGCTGGCGGTGATCCTCATACTCATCTTCGGGCTCAAGCTGAAATGGCTTCCGGTGCACGGCTTCACCCTCCCCTGGGAGAACCCGGTACTGAGCTTAAGGCAGACGATAATGCCTGTCATATGCATGAGCGTCGGCGGCGTCGCCATATACGCAAGACAGACGCGCTCCAGCATGCTGGAGGTTATCCGGCAGGACTACATACGCACAGCGAGATCCAAAGGGCTGAAGGAATCTAAAATCATTTACGGCCACGCCGTCAAAAACGCTCTCATACCGATACTCACGCTCATCGGTCTCACGCTTCGCAACAGCTTCGGCGGCTCGGCAATCATCGAAACGATATTCAACATTTCCGGCCTCGGGCAGGTAATGGTGATGTCGCTCAACAACCGCGATTATACAACTTTGCAGACAAGCCTGCTGCTTCTCGCAGCGGTTACATGTATATGCAATCTTCTTGTAGACATAGCGTACGCTTATGCGGACCCCCGCATCAGGCTGGAATAGGAGGCGCGGAGATGAACGACAAAGCGAAAATTTTCTTCCGGACCTTGTTTTCCCGGAAGCTTGTGGTTGTTTCCGCGCTCGTCATACTTTTCTTCCTGCTCTGCGCGGTGGCCTCACCCGTTTTTGCGACTCACGACCCCAACCAGCAGAACCTGGCAGAATTTCTTCAGGGCGCTTCCTCAAGGCACTGGCTAGGCACCGACCAGTACGGGCGCGACGTATACAGCCGCATAGTCTACGGCACCAGGATAGCCTTTATCGTAGGAATTTTCTCTGTTATAATGTCCGGCATAGTCGGAACGGTCTTCGGCCTTTTATCCGGTTATTTCGGAGGATGGGTGGACAACGTCATCATGAGGATAGTCGAAGCGATGATGGCCATCCCCCCGCTTATCCTCGCGCTCGCCCTTGTGGCCATACTCGGGCGCAGCATGACCATGCTTACCGTGGTGCTTGCGGTCTCTAACATCCCGCCTTTCGCCCGGATGATGCGCGGCCAGGTGCTCACCGTGCGCGACCTGGACTATGTTTCCGCCAGCAGGATTCGCGGGAACAGGAGCTTCGTCACCATGCTGAGGCACATTCTCCCCAACTGTCTTTCCCCGATGATTGTGATCATGACTCAGAGCATAGGCAACACGATTCTTGCCGAAGCCGCGCTGAGCTTCCTCGGAGCCGGCATACTCCCGCCCACCGCCTCCTGGGGCGCCATGGTGAACGACGGGTACAGATATCTGACGACAAACTCCCTTTTTGCGCTGGCGCCCGGCTTCGCAATAATTATCCTCGTGCTGGCCTTCAACATATTCGGCGACGGGCTGCGCGACGCGCTCGATCCGCGTCTGCGCGGAGCGCTGTGACGGCGGAAAGGAGCATAAAATGTCCGAGCATTTATTGGAAATAAGGCATCTTAAGACCCTTTTCCGCATGCGAGAAGGCGTTATGCGCGCTGTCGACGATGCGAGCCTTTATGTGGACGAGGGCGAAATAATCGGCATAGTCGGAGAGTCCGGCAGCGGAAAATCCGTGACCATGATGAGCGTTTTGAAGCTTATAGAAATGCCGCCCGGCGAAATCGCCGGCGGCGAAGCAATATTTCAGGGCGAAAACATCCTCTCTTATGACACTAAAAGCAGCGAGATACGAAAGGTCCGCGGCGGCGGTATATCCATGGTATTTCAGGAGCCAATGACCTCGCTTAACCCCGTGCTTACAGTGGGGCAGCAAATAGAGGAGAGCGTAATGCTGCACCTCGGCTATTCCAGGGCCAGGGCGCGAGAGCGCGCGATAGAGCTTCTCCGCCTTGTGGGCATTCCGGACGGTGAAAGCCGGATAAACTATTATCCGACGCAGTTTTCCGGCGGAATGCGCCAGCGAATAATGATAG
This sequence comes from Clostridiales bacterium, assembly GCA_029265975.1. Lineage (GTDB taxonomy): Bacteria > Bacillota > Clostridia > Oscillospirales > Oscillospiraceae > DUPK01. The sequence goes on along the minus strand of JAJUGN010000004.1, from coordinate 28,984 downwards.
CGATGGCTATGGCCAGCAGCCCAAAGATACTCATCGCCGACGAGGCCACAACCGCGCTTGATGTCACCACCCAGGAGCAGATACTGGAGCTTCTGCGGGAGATAGTCAAAAAAACAAACACAGCTCTTATTATAATCACCCACAACCTAAGCATAGTCGCGAGGTACGCCCAGCGCGTATACGTCATGTATGCCGGCAATATCGTCGAGCGGGGCACCAGCGAGGAAATATTCCGCGAAACGAGCCACCCTTATACCATGGGCCTCCTCAAAGCGATACCCAGGCTTGACAGCGACAAGTCAAGGCGTCTTGTCGCAATAGACGGCTTGCCGCCCAATCCCGCGAAAAAAAGCGGGCGCTGCCCCTTTTGGGAACGCTGCCCCTTCGCAGCCGAAAAGTGCTCCGAGGACTCCATGCCTCCCTATATCGAATATTCCCCTGCTCACGCCTCCGCCTGCTGGTTCAGGCCCGAGGAGCTGAAAAATAGGCGGCCCGATGCCGCCGAAAGCGTTTTAACTAAAAGAATCTCTTCCGAGAAGATTCTTGAGCTGAAAAACGTAAAGAAATACTTTCCGGTCTTCAAAGGCGTAACCCGCAGGAAGATAGCTGACGTTAAAGCGCTCGACGACGTGAGCTTCGAGATATACAGGGGCGAAACCCTCGGTCTGGTAGGGGAATCCGGCTGCGGCAAAACCACTCTCGCGAAAACGATACTCCGCCTTTACGACGTAACCGGCGGCAGCATAATCTTCAACGGAAGGGATATTTCAAAGCTTCCGGAGCGCAGGCTTAAGGACGTCCGCCGAGAGGTCCAGTTTATTTTCCAGGACCCTTTCGGCTCTCTCGACCCGCGCCAGAGCGCGGGAAGCATAGTGGGCGAGGCGATAAAGGCCCACAGGCTTGCAAAAACGCCGGAGGAGTATTCGCGGAAAGTTGATGAGCTTTTTATGGCCGTAGGGCTTGATCCCGCTCTTAAGAACAGGGTCCCCCATGAGTTTTCTGGCGGCCAGAGGCAGCGCCTCAGCATAGCGAGCGCCCTTTCGTCCGAACCGAGCTTCGTCATCTGCGACGAACCAATATCCGCGCTCGACGTGTCGATCCAGGCCCAGATAATAAACCTCCTGATAGACCTTCAGGCAAAGCGCGGGCTCACGTATCTGTTCATCGCGCACGACCTTTCCGTCGTGCGCCATATAAGCGACAGAATAGTGGTAATGTATCTCGGCAGGGTGGTGGAGATCTCCCCCTGGAACGAGCTTTACGAAAAGCCTCTTCATCCATATACGAAGGCCCTGCTGTCGGCCATACCCATCCCCGACCCGATTGTCGAAAAGGAGCGCGTGAGAACCCGCATCGAGGGCGAGGTCCCCAGCCTTATAAACCGTCCCGACGGCTGCGTATTCCATCCCCGCTGCCCCCACGCCGACGAGCGGTGCAGGCGCTCCGCCCCGCCGCTTTCGGACTACGGCAACGGGCATCAGGCCGCCTGCTTCAAGGTATAGGCGCTTTTTCGGATCTTCCGAGCCGGCATTCTATAATCGCCCGGCCGGGAAACCGCGCAGGCTCTTAAGCCGTTATTATCATAATCAAAGGAGGAACACCGGAATGGGACTGTCTTATCAGCTGGCCGAATTTGTCTCTAAAACCCAGTTTGAGGATATCCCCGCATCTGTGATCGAAACGCAGAAAAAATCCGTCATGGACGCGATCGCGATAACGCTCGGCGCGGCGACGCTCGGCGACGGCTGCCGGGAAATGGTTGAGCTCGCCGAGGAGCTGTCGGCAGGCGGCAGGCCGGAGGCGACGGTTATAGGCTTCAGAAAAAAGCTTCCCGCGCCCTGGGCCGCCTTCGCCAACGGCTCCATGGCTCATTCGCTCGACTTCGGGGACACGCACAGCAGGAGCACCATACATTCAAACTCCTCCTCCTTCCCGGCGGCGCTTGCGGTGGCCGAAAAGCTCGGAAATATCGGCGGAAAGAAATTTTTGACGGCCCTGGTGGTGGGAAGCGAGACCGCCTGCCGCATAGCCATGGGCGCCGATATAAACACGACCTCCTACGGTTTTTATATCCCCACCATCTACTCCTCGTTCGGCGCCGTCGCCGCGGTATCCAGGCTGCTCGACCTGTCCCCGGAGGAAACGGTGAACGCCTTTTCCTTTAATCTGTGCCAGGCGACCTGCAGCTCGGAGCTGCTGAACAACTCCGACACCGTAGTGCGCTCGGTCCGTGAGAGCTTCACCTCGAAGTCGGCGATTTTGTCCTGCTATATGGCGAAGCGCGGGCTGAAGGGCTTTGCGGAGCCTCTGGAGGGCAAAAACGGCTTCTATCAAGCATATCTGCGGGGAGAATACACAAAGTCGCGCGTGCTTGAAGGTCTCGGCAGGGACTTTGAGTGCGAGAAGCTCACCTTCAAGGCATGGCCGAGCTGCTTCGGAACGCATTCCTGCATAGACGCCGCTCTGCAGCTCGTAAAAGAGCATAAAATCGCGCCTGAAGAAATCACCCGCATTCATGTAAAGGCGGCGCAGCTCAACCGCATACTGCTTGAGCCCGAGGAAATCAGAAAGTCTCCCACTGCCTCCATAATAGCGAAGTTCAGCATACCGTTTACCGTCGCGGAGGCCATAATAAACGGCGACGTAACGCTCTCGAGCTTTTCCGCCGAAAAATATGCCGACCCGCGCATCCTTGACCTGACCAAAAAGTTTACGCACGAGATATGCGAGGACTGGGGCAGGGGCAGGGAGACATGGGCCGAAACGACAATATTTACGGAGCGCGGAGTTTTCAGCAAAATGGTTTCATCGCCTTACGGCACACCGGAAAACCCTATGAATGCCGAGGGCATGGCAGCCAAAATGCGCGCCTGCGCCGCCGGCGCGCTTTACCCCAGAAGCGCGGACGAACTTAATAGGCTTGAGCTTGCCGTGAAAAATCTTGAAAAGCTTGAGAACATTTCTCAGCTCGCGGAGCTGCTCTGACGCCTTAATACGGCAGCGCCAAACCCCGCCTTCGGCCTTTCGGAACAATCCCTCGGAGCGGGGTTTATTATTTGCCGAAAAACGCCTCGAATTCTGACTCGAAGTTATCCTTACGCGATTATTGCTGCCCTTATTCAGCAAAATCTCGTTTTTCAGGTATTTTGTGCATCGTGCCGCTATTTTTAAGCCTGCATAGCCAGCTTTGCATACACTTGCTTCCCCTACGCCCCAACGCCTTGAAAACGGGCCTCGGAATGATATACTTTAGCTGAAAAAGACCAATACGCACCTGAGTTCAGACTTGTTGTATTTTGAAAAACACGGAACAGAAAGCGAGGAATATACGATGACCGACAGGATCAAACGAATGTTGGCGGCGCTGAATGTGGATAAGTATCCCATATGCGCGGAGAAAGCGAAGCTTGTCATTGAGGCATGGAGCGCTCACGAGGGGCTTCCGAGCATACTTCAGAGAGCCTACGAAACCGCAAACTACCTTGACAAGAGAACCATTTATGTGGACGAAGACGAGCTGATCGTGGGGAACGTCGCTTCAAAACCCATGGGAATGGAGGCCTCCTGCTGGGGCCCCTTCTGGGACGACGAGGATTTGGACGGCCTTTTGCAGGGCAACTTCACCATCGACCCGGAGGACCGGAAGGCTTTGCGCGAGCTCGACTCCTTCTGGGCGGGAAAGGGCCGCCAGTTTTATGAATGGCAGGGCACTTTTTACGACGACGCGCGCTTGTGGCCCTTCATCAGGTCCGGCGTGCTCTGCCCGCCCTGGACGGATAAGCAGAAGGGCCGCGGCGGCGGCGGAGCCGGCTTCGGCTGGGGCATGGGCATAGGACTCAGCTTCTTTGTTCCGGACTATGCCAGGATAATCTCATACGGAGTCAAGGCGACCCTCGACGACGCGGAGGAGGAGCTCAGGAACCTTCGTTACACCGACAGCGAATCCTTCGACAAATCCCAGTACCTGCAGGCCGTTATAATAGCCCTCGGCGCAATGGTCCGCATGTACCACCGTTACGGCGACGTCTGCATGGAAAAGGCAAAGTCCACTTCAGACCAGCGCCGCAAGGCCGAGCTCCTGCGCATGGCTGACAGCTGCCATTGGATAGCCGAGCACCCGGCGCGCAATTTCCGGGACGCGATGCAGGCCTTCTGGTTCTACTGGATGATGATAGCTCACGGAGTCACCCCCGGCGGGCGCTTCGACCAGATAATGTACCCATATTACAAAAAAGACATCGAGAGCGGCGAGCTTACGCGCGACGAGGCTTTGGAGCTCATAGAATGCCTTCGCATCAAGATCATGCAGTTCAATTTTGTAAACGGCGGCAAGCAGCAGCGAGACAAGTGGGCCGGCATGGCGAGATGGCACAACTTCCTTATCGGCGGCGTCGACAGGAACGGCAAGGACGCCACGAACGAGCTTTCCTATCTCATAATCGAGGCGGCTAACGAAGTCAGAACGCCCCAGTACACGATCACGGTCCGCGTGAACAAAGACACTCCCGACGAGCTCATGAAAAAGGCCATGGAGCTGGTCAGAACCGGTATTGGAATGCCCGCCTTCGTCTCCGACGAGAGCTATATAAGCGGGCTTGTCGGTCAGGGGGTTCCTCTCGAGGAGGCGCGCGATTACGCCCTTGCCGGCTGCCTTGACCTCAACCTGCCCGGAAAGTCCCGCATAAACGCGCTCGGCATGTTCATAGTGCCGAGAGTGCTGGATATCACGATGCACAACGGCGTGAATACGGCCACTGGCGAGCAGATAGGCCCTGCGACCGGCGAAATGAAGGATTTCAAGACCTTTGAGGATTTCTACGCGGCGTTCAAAAAGCAGCTTTACCATTTTATGAGCATGTACAACGAGGAGCACAACATACTCTGCCGCTGCACGAGGGCGCTGCAGAACGACGTCGTCCATTCCGCGTTTACATATGACGGAATAAAGTCCGGCCGTGACATGATGGACCGCAAAATGCCCTACGAAAACGCCTCAATGCTGAACCCTGTCGGCGTAATAAACGTGGCCAACTCCATGGCAGCCGTCAAGACCCTTGTCTTCGAGCAGAAAAAGTTCACCATGGAGGACCTCTACAAGGCCATAGAAGCAAACTGGGAAGGCTACGAGGATATTCGCGCGCTCTGCCTTGAGGCTCCCAAATACGGCAACGGCATCGACGTGGCGGACGATCTCGCCGCCGACCTTTACCAGTTCTGGGCCGACAGCGCGAACACCTTCAGGGGCATTTACGGCGAGCCGCCGAGAGTCACCGGCATATCCATCACCTCCCACGCGCCCGGCGGTTCCTATACATGCGCAACCCCAGACGGGCGCAAAAAAGGCGAGACGCTCTCCGACGGCGCGGTTTCCCCGATGCAGGGAACGGACACAAGCGGGCCGACCGTTTCTCTCAGAAGCGCTATGAAAATAAATCAGGACCCCTTCAACGCGATGCTTCTCAACATGAAAATCCACCCCTCGGCGCTGAAGACCGAGGAGGACCTTATGAAGCTTGCCTCTCTCGTTAAGATTTATCTCACAAACGGCGGAAAGCACATCCAGTTCAACGTCGTTGACAACAAGGTTCTCATGGCCGCCCAGGAAAAGCCCCAGGACTACAGGGATCTTATCGTCCGCGTAGCCGGGTACAGCACATACTTCACCCTGCTCACAAGGCCGGTCCAGGACGAGATAATCAAGCGCACCTCAAACGTGGTCTAGGCCGCAAAAATGTATTAAGAGGGAGCTCCCGGAAAATTCTCCGGGAGCTCCCTTTCCTTTCAGGGTTATGTTACAGCCTGTGCTCGACGCGGGCTATTACCTCGTCCTGCATCTGCTCGTTCAGCTGCACGAAATATGCGCTGTATCCCGCTATGCGCACTATGAGGTCGCGGTAGGTCTTGGGATCGGACTTCGCCGCCAGCAGCGTTGTCTTATCTACTACGTTGAACTGTATGTGCTTTCCGCCGTTCGTGAGATATACCTTTATCATGCTGGCGAGCTTTATAAGATCCTCCTCGGTCTTCAGCGCCGAGGGGTGGAATTTCATATTGAGCAGCGTGGCCTGGAAGGGATCCTGATTTATTTTCATGGCGCTCTGCAGCACCGCCGTCGGGCCGTGTTCGTCCATTCCGTGCATCGGAGACATCGTGCCGTCTGCAAGTATTTCCCCCGCCTTGCGGCCGTCCGGAGTAGCGCCCGTGAGTCCTCCGCCCGGCTGATGGGACGTGATTGATATGCCCGTAGGTATGTGAACGCCGCCAAGTATCGTCGGCATGGTCGCCGCGATATCGCAGAACATCTGATAGCATTCGGCTACAATCTTATCCACATAGTCGTCGTTGTTGCCGAACTTAGGAGCAGCTAGGAAATCCCTCTGCATATCCTCAAATCCGACCCAGTTGGCTTCAAGCGCGTCGTTAAGCTCCTTTAGCGTGTACTTTTTCTCGTCGAATACCAGCTTCTTTATTGCCGCGAGAGAATCCCCCACGTTCACCATGCCTATGGGATTGAGCACCGCTCCGTTTTCAAACGGCATGGTTCGGCGGAAGGTGTCCTCCCCGGATTCTATGCCGCGCCACATCGTGGCGGAACGTATCGGGTCGGGCAGCAGCTCCTGAGTGATGGTAAGCTCTATGTTGTTCTTTTCCCCCACGATGCGCAGACAGTAGTCGAGCTGCTTCCTGAAGGCTTCAAAAAGCTCCTCGTAGGTTTCAAACTCCGTGAACTCGCCCGTGCGTATGCCGCAGAGCTCTCCGTTTTTTACGTTGACGCCGTTATGCCTGAATATGTCAAAAATGAGCGGAATGGTTATCATCGGCACCGGGCCGGTGCGTGAAAGGCCGGGCACGTTCGCGTCAAGGCATCCTGTCATTACATACTCCCTTGCGTCCTCGACGGGCAGTCCGCGGGAGGTAAAGCACTTTATGTAGCTTTCGTCGCCCACAAAGGCCGGCATTCCCATGCCCATCCTGACCACCTCGAGAGCCCTCAGCATCAGCTTTTCCGGCGTCCCGGAGTGTACTCGGAGCGTGAGCGTGTGGTGCGGCACCTTTGTTATGGCCGCCGCGTCAAGCAGCAGATATGTTATGTCGTTTGTCGCGTCGTTGCCGTGCCTGTCGACTCCTCCGATGGTGAAGTTGTGCCACTTGGCCATTCCCGCGTTCTTCTTGCGGTTATTTTTTCCCGAGGTGCGGTTAAGCTCCATGTCCTTAAGGCGCAGCAGGCACAGCAGCTCCAGAGCCTCGTCTCTCGTTATGCGCCCGGCTTCGATGTCCGCCTTGTAGTAAGGGTACATGTACTGGTCGAAGCGCGCTCCCGGCAGCGTCGTAGAGGGGCTGAGCATGAGGAACTGGAACCAGAAGCACTGCACGGCCTCCCGGAAGGTTCTGGCGGGATTCATGGGCACCCAGGCGCAGTTTTCGGCTATCTGCAAAAGCTCCGCCCGGCGCTTCGGGTCCGCCTCCTTTTCCGCCATTTCCCTGGCGAGGGCGGAATAGCGCAGCGCGAGCTTGTTAGCGGCCTCCAGACACATGATCACGGAATTGTAATAATTGAACTTGGCGACGGCTCCCTTCTCGTCGAAGCGCAGCCTGCTCCTCTCCTCCCTGGCCTGGCTGATCATCGCGTTGGTGCCGAGGTGCAGCATCTTTGTGTAGTCTATGCAAAGCAGAATAAGCGAAGGCCCGAGGCCGAGGCCGGACTGGCAGTAGCCGCCGCCGACGCCCCTGCCCTCCTGCTTATCCTTCCACGGCGGGAGTATTATTCCCGCCTTAAGCAGTGAAATTATGCGTTCATTCTCATATACGATGTTTCCCATCTGCCCGATAAGCGTGGGGGGATCGTATTTTTTGTTAAGCTCCTGGAGATCTATCACATCCTGCGGATCCATCTGGTAGCCGTCCTCGATGAGCGAATCTATCTCGTCCTGAGTCCAGATTCCGTAATCGGGGTCGATTTCAAGCCCCATGGGTTTTGAAGCGCCTATGCCGACGATAAGCTCGTCGGGCGCGATGGCTATGGGCACCCGCTCAAGCGTCGCGCTCAGTATCTTCGCTCTCCGGACAATTACGGGGTCGTTTTTGGTCTCCTCTATCATATCCATCGCTATGCGGAATTTCTCGATGCAGATCGGATAGTGATCGACAACGACTCTTTTTTTAATCCTCTCTATGCGTTCAAGCATCTCTTTCATGTTATTCCTCGCTTTCCTGGTCTCCCGAAGTCGGAAGGCCTTCCCTCACACTTCGGCGGGCGTTATTCAAAACATATATTTTTAATTGCGTTTGCACTCGATTTTGGTACATTTTATCACGGCATCCGCGGTTTTTGAAGCCGTAAAAACATATATGTACATTAGGCATAATAAAGGCCTCCGTTTTATAAGCCGGTATCCATAAGCTCTTAATATTTCGGCGCGCGGGCGCTCCGAAAGCCGTTTTTACTTAAAAACGCCTTGACTCTTTCAATAATTAATGTATAATTATAATGTTTTGCAAAACATTATAATTTGCGGATTCGGTTACAGGAAACGGGTGAGAATCCCGTGCTGTCTCGCAACTGTATTTGCCGAGCTACGGCCATTATGCCACTGGATGAAACCGGGAAGGCGGCCCGCGCGACGAAGCATTAGTCAGGATACTGAGCCGGAACCGGGGCGGGAGATGTCGCTCATCTTTCGTCCGAGAAAACTCAAACCTTACGAAGCATAAGGAGGGTCGATTTCAATGGCAAACAATCGAAGGCCGGAATTGACGCACCTTCCCGACGGAGGGTGCTGTTTTTTCCGGGAGGTAAAAATGCGCTTAAAAACCGGAGCGTCAAAATCGAAAAACAGCGTTTTAATTGAAAAATACATGCAGAAAGCCGCCGTTGTTTTGGCGGTTGTTCTGGCTTTTCCCGTTATGGGCGCAAAAGCGATGCACATAATGGAGGGCTTTCTCCCTCCCGGCTGGGCCGTCGCCTGGGGCGCGATTTGCATCCCTTTCGTCGTGAAAGGCTTCTTCTCCATTAAGAAAAAGATAAGCGGAAATTCAAGAATGCTGCTTCTGCTCGCGATGTGCGGCGCTTTTGCCTTCGTTCTTTCCGCGCTTAAGCTGCCTTCCGTGACAGGGAGCTGCTCCCACCCGACGGGAGTCGGACTGGGCGCGATCATGTTCGGGCCCACCGCCATGTCGGTGATCGGCGTCATCGTTCTGCTTTTTCAGGCCATACTGCTGGCTCACGGCGGGCTGACCACCCTCGGGGCAAACACTTTCTCGATGGGCATAGCCGGTCCCTTTGCCTCTTATTTCGTCTACCGCCTGCTTAAGAAGCTGGGCGTAAAAAGCACCGTTTCGGTTTTCATAGCGGCTTTTATTGGCGACATCTTTACATATATCGTGACTTCGCTCCAACTCGGAGCGGCCTTCCCAGATTCGGGCGGCGGCTTCTTCGTTTCGGCGGCGAAATTTCTTGGCATTTTCGCCTTTACGCAGCTGCCTCTCGCCGTTGCGGAAGGCATTTTGACCGTCATTGTTTATAACGGACTCAAAAAGTACAGCAACGCCGAGCTTCAGGCGCTTAAAGCGGATTAAGGAGGGCTGTAAAATGAAGCTTTGGAAAAAAAATCTCCTTCTTTTGGCTCTTGCGCTGCTTATATGCGTCGTGCCCCTCGCAATCGTGAAGGGAGAGTACGGCGGAGCGGACGATAAGGCCGAATCCGTCATATCCGAAATCAGGCCCGAATACGAGCCCTGGTTCAAATCGATTTACGAGCCCCCGAGCGGCGAGGTCGAATCTCTTCTTTTCGCGCTTCAGGCCTCGATAGGCGGTTTAATTATCGGCTTCGGCTTCGGAAAGCTTTCGGAAAGGCACAAGGCGAGCGAAAAAAAGTGAGCGGCATAGACAAACACGCATACCAATCGAAAATCTCGGGCGTCAAAGCGTCAAGCAAGCTGCTCTTTTCCGTTTGCCTGATGCTTATTTGCCTTGCGTTCAGCTCGAATGCCATAAGCCTGCTGACTATCGCTGTAATGTCGGCAGCCACCCTTTTTCTGGGCGGCTGCCGACCCTCAAAATACCTGGAGCTGATGCTGGTGCCGTTTGCCTTCCTCATTACCGGAGTTGTGACGATAGTGATAAACAAAATAACGGACACCGGTGCGGCGCTTTTTTATTTCAGGCTCTTCGGCTCTTATTTCGGTATCAGCCGGCAGTCTCTGAGCCTTGGCGTAAACCTTTTGCTGAAGTCTTTGGGGGCGGTTTCATGCCTCTACTTTTTCTCTCTCAACACCCCGATGAACTCCTTCCTCTCCCTTCTGCGGAGAAGGACGCCCGGCGTTTTTGTAGAGCTTATGGAGCTTATTTACCGCTTTATTTTCATAATCTGGGACGAAGCCCAGAGAATCCGGACGGCGCAGGCCTCGCGTCTAGGCTACAAAGGCTTAAAAAACAGCATGGCCTCGCTCGGGGAGCTTGTGACCACGGTTTTTATAAGGGCTCTCAGGCGCGTTGACCGCATAAGCCTCGCGCTTGACTCCAGAGGTTTTGAAGGCAACTTCGACTATCTCGCCGAAAAGGAGGAGCCGAGCCTTCTTCTCACGGGGCTGACCGTTCTCGCCGCGGTTTCTTTTACGGCGATAGGCTTGATCGAAAGGCTTTGAAAATGAACATTATAGAAATTTCCGATCTCTGTTTCTCATACGAGGACGGAGCTCCCGCCCTCAAGAATGTCAGCATGTCGATAAAACGCGGCAAAACGACCGCCATACTCGGAGGAAACGGCGCCGGCAAGTCCACGCTTTTTTTGAACCTGAACGGCGTTCTGACTCCCAAAAGCGGCAGGGTCTTTTTCGAGGGGAAAGAGGTAAGCTACAGCAAAAGCGGCCTGACTGAAATCAGGCGAAAGATAGGCATCGTCTTTCAGGACCCGGACGACCAGCTTTTTTCTTCCAGCGTCGTCAAGGACATTTCCTTCGGTCTCATGAAGCTCGGTCTCTCGGAGGATGAGATAAGGAGAAGGGTCGAGCTTGTCGTAAAGCAGACGGGAATAGAGAGCATAGTCGGCAAACCGACGCACGCCTTAAGCTTCGGCCAGAAAAAGCGCGTCGCGATCGCCGGGATACTGGTCATGGAGCCCTCCGTCATAATACTCGACGAGCCGACGGCGGGGCTCGATCCCCAGGGAGTAAGCGAAATCCTGAACCTTCTTGATGAAATAAAGCAGAGACTCGGAATAACCGTGATTATCTCGACTCACGATATAGACCTGGTGCCCCTATACTGCGACGAAGTTTATGTGCTGGACGGCGGCTCAGTCATCTTCGGCGGCACTCCGGAATCGCTTTTTTCACGCCCCGATTTGCTGAGGGCGCACAACCTGCGCCTTCCGAGGATTACCCACCTTATGAGCATCCTGAGAAGCAGGGACAGCCTCGATCTGGACTCGACCGCTTCGACCATTTCACAGGCGCGGAAGACCATCAAGCATTTGTTTGAAGAAAATCGCCGGGGCGGCGCTCCCGGCGAGGATATGCGAAAGGACAAGGTGTAAAGATATGAAGGGAATACTTTTATTGGCGCACGGCAGCCGCGAGGGCGATACGGAAAAAACGATGCAAAAAATCACGGAATATGTAAGGCAGGGTCTCGAAGGAGCCCTTGTGGAGGAAGCGTACCTTCAGTTCCGCGACAGGAATCTTGAAAAGGGGCTTGAGAGTCTCATACAAAAAGGGGTTACCGATATCAGCGTGATACCGTATTTTTTGTTTGAGGGAGTGCATATAAAGGAGGATATCCCCGCCGAGCTGGAGGAGTTCAAGGCCCTGCACCCCGGCGTGAAGATTACTATGGGAAAAACGCTTGGGGCGGACAGGCGTCTTGCGGATATAATCGTCGACAGGATAAGGAATGAAATCTAGCAGTTCCTCAAAATATCTTCAAAAAACAAAGTCGCATTTACTATTGCTCAAAATTGGGGAAACGCTTAGAATATTATGCAAATACGATACGGGGAGAAAAGATTATGTTCAAGCTTAAGGAAAACGGAACAACCGTTTCTACCGAAATCATCGCGGGCATCACTACCTTCTTCACAATGGCGTATATCATAGTTGTGAATCCTACAATCCTGAGCCAGGCGGGCATGGAGTGGGGCGCCGTGTTCCTCGCCACAATCATCGCCTCGGCGGTAGGCACCCTCGTCATGGGCCTTTTCGCCAATGTGCCTTACGCTCTGGCGCCCGGCATGGGGCTGAATGCGTTCTTTGTGTTCACGGTCTGCTTCGGTCTGAAATTCACCTGGCAGCAGGCGCTGTCGATGGTCTTTATCTGCGGGCTTATAAACATATTCATAACGGTCACAAGGATAAGGAAGGAAATAATCAAGGCTATACCCAAAAGCCTTCAGCACGCTATAAGCGGCGGCATAGGCATATTCATAGCATTTATCGGACTTGTTGACTCGGGGCTTATTAACTTTGCGGCAGGGGTTCCCGCAATGACGATGCCCAACAAGCCCTCGCTCATACTCTTCCTTGTCGGGCTTTTCCTGATTGTTCTGCTGATGCTCATGAAGGTGAGGGGCGCCATACTCTGGGGCATCATCGCGACTACCATAATAGGAATATTCGTCGGGGTCACCAAGACTTCAAACACCATAAGCCTCGCGGACGCGTACAAATCGCTGCCCTCCGCATTCGGGGTCATCTTTACTAAGGCGGGTCTTGTTTCTCTGTTCTCGGATCCCTCCAAAATACCGATAGCCCTCGTCACCATTTTCGCTTTCAGCCTTTCCGACACCTTTGACACAATCGGCACCTTCATAGGCACCGGCCGCCGCAGCGGCATCTTCAGCGAGGAGGACGAGAGGGCCCTTGAAAACAGCACAGGCTTCAAATCCAAGATGGACAAGGCTCTGTTCGCGGACTCCATCGCAACTTCCATCGGAGCCATTTTCGGCACTTCCAACACCACGACATACATCGAAAGCGCAGCCGGCATCAGCGAAGGCGGCCGCACGGGGCTGACAAGCGTCGTAACCGCCGTGCTCTTTATCCTGAGCGCCTTCCTCGCGACGTTCGTCAGCGCGATACCCATGGCGGCGACGGCGCCTGCCCTTGTAGTGGTGGGAATAATGATGATGTCCTCCTTCATCGACGTCAAGTGGGACGACCTTGAGGAAGCCATACCAGCCTTTTTTTGCGGCGTCTTCATGGCGCTTTGCTACAACATTTCCTACGGAATCGGCGCCGGTTTCATTTTCTACTGCATCGTGAAGATTGCTAAAAAGGACGTCAAGAACACGCACCCGATACTTTGGGTCGCTTCCGCCCTTTTCGTGCTGAACTTTGTTCTTCAGGCTCTGTTTTCCTGATACGCGGAACTAAAAACCCAACGGGCCGCTTCGATTTCCATTTCGAAACGGCCCGTTATATTTCTGCTTTTCTGAAGGTATTTTCAGTCTTTGGTCTGGTCCATCATCCAGTCCATGATGCCGTGCTCGTTGTGGTAGACCAGAGCCGCGCAGTTGTGATACTCCTCGAACTTCTTTTCATACGGGATCCCGTCCGCGACTCCCATTCCGTACGCTTCAAGCTCCTCCGGCGCGAAAAGCGTGAGCTTCGCGTCCTTGTTTCCCGCATCGCGCAGCTGAAGTATCGCGTCCACTATGTACTTGTGGCGGTAGATGGTGTGGTCCACAAAGGCGGCCGCAACCCACAGCTTCTGCTTCGTAAGCCCGCAAAGCACCCTGTATGTGTCCGGCGTCATGGTCGGACAGATTGGCACCGCCGCCGCGAAAAGCCCGGCTCCGACCGACAGCGACATTATAGTGCCGCCGCCGCCCATGGAAAGGCCCGTGACATAGACCCTTTTCTCGTCCACCCTGCCTTGCGCAATCATGCGCCTTATTATATTGCATATGGCGGCAAGATTTGTCCTGTTCCAGCCGTAGGGATTGTCGGTGGCTGAAATCAGGTTCTCGTGGAAGCGCTGCTTTGACATCGGCATCGGGGGTCCGCCGTCAAAGCCAGGCCTTGCTGGCGCCTGCGGCGCCATAACGTAGGCGTCGGGGTATCTTTTTGCTATCGCCGGAGCGCCGATGCTGCCCACGAGCTGCAGCTTGTTGTCAAAGCCGTTTTCTCCGCCCCCGTGAAGGAACAGGACCAAAGGCCTCTTTTCCTTTGTCGAGGGAACGTGGAGCCTGTAAAGTATCCCGTCCTCCTCGCAGTATTCGAATTCGTCAGCGATGTCGGTTTTAATCTCCGTCACATCGTCTTTCGAGACCGAGAAGCCTTCGGCCGGGCCTTTTCCCTTTATCTCAAACCTGCTTCTCATGTAATAAAAATCGTACAGCTCGAATCTTATGACGCCTGCCGCAAGCCGCACGTCTTTTATTCCCTCGGCTTTTTTGTCGGTAAAGCGCTCGGCATAATTTCCGCTGATTTCAAAATCCGAAGCCTCGACTCTCCCCCCTATGTCTGTTTCCGCCTCAAGGGCATAAATTATAAGCCCGAAGTCTCCAGGACGCGTGTATGCAGTAACCTTCATATACAAGACCTCTTTTCTCTGATTATTTGAATACATTGTAGCATACATATTCAAATATTCGTACCATTTTTTTGATAAAAAACAATTTTATAATGGTACGGAAAAGAATCTGTGGAGCCGCGCATTCGGAACCATAAGCATTTACGAGAAAACCGCGGCGATAAATATAGCCAGTCCCGCGCTAATAAACAGGCTCGCGGCCGACAGTCCCGATATCCTCTGCTTTTTGCAGTCAAGACCCGAGGCATGGGCGGCGGACGCCGTCGCTATCGGCATGGAAAGGCAGAGCGTGACGCCGATTTTAAGCTCCAGAGTTATAGGAAGCAAGGTCCAGACGATGAGGGCCGCGGCCGCTCCTGCCGCCAAACGGACGGACAGGATCGTTGCAACCAGCCGCATGTCGGCTCGGTCCAGCTTCGGCTCAAGCATTATGCCGAAAAACAGCATCGCAATAAATCCGTTGCCCGCGCCGCAGATGCCGGCCAAGGTCAAAACGGGAGCGGGAAGCTTCAAATTCAGAAGCGAGAGCGCTATGACCAGTATGTATGCGTCAAAGGCCGCCGTGGAAAAAAGCTTTTTTATTACCGACGCCGGGGTTATTCGGACGCCTTCCGATACGGCCGAGGCCATGACAAACGACGGCCCGAACATTATAACGGCGTTGCCTATGTCAAAAATGAATATAGCGGCGGAAACCACCTGGGAAAAACAGGCCTGCACAATAGGGGCGCCGAATATCCCTATGTTTTGGGAAGGTATAAAAAGCCCGTACATTATCTTGTCGCTTTTTTCTCCGGCCCGCTTTGCAAAAAAAACGCCGAGACCGAACATCGCCGCGTTAAACGCAAAGCCCATTGCGAGGACGGCGGCAAATTCTCCCGACAGTGACACGTTCTGGAATCCGGTTATGATGACGCTTGGAAGCGTAATATTCAGAATAATTTTCGAAAGCACCTCGGAATGTTCCGTCCGGAAGAGCCCGGCCCGTTTCAGAATATATCCGAGAGCTATTATCACAAGGTAGCCGAAGATCTTTATCGCAGCGCCGCCCAATCGAACACCCCCTGCATGTTTTCGCGGAGGCGGCAATCACCGCCTCCGCCTGGAAAATCTTTTTTACGGGCTTATCTCAGAACCGTGCCGACCGCGTTGTCGCCGAAAAGCGCCGCAGCGTTTATCTCGTCGTAATCCAGATGTACGACGGTCTCAAACTTGTCGCTTACCCTCGCGACGACCTCGTCGAAAATCAGCCCGCGCTCTCCGCCGACCTTTATCTGGACGATTTCCTCGTTCTTTATGCCGTATTCGTCCGCGTCGGCCTTTGAAATGTGCAGATGACGCTTGGCCACTATCGCGCCCTCTTTAAGCTCCGCCTTGCCGGCCGGGCCTATAAGCGTCACCGGCGCGCTGCCGGCAATATTGCCGCTCTGGCGGATGGGCGGATTGATTCCGAGTATGCGGGCATCAGTAAACGAGAGCTCCACCTGGGTGAAGGGGCGGCAGGGGCCAAGAATGGAAACCCCCTTGATCGTGCCCTTCGGGCCGACCACGTCCACCTTGGAGCTGCTCGCGAATTCTCCCGGCTGAGAAAGGAATTTTTTAGGCTCGAGCTCATAACCCGCGCCGAAAAGCGTTTCGAGGCATTCTTTTGTCAGATGTATGTGGCGCCCGGAACCTTCTATCGTTACTTGAAGCTGTTTCATTTTATCCTCCGTGATTATTATACTGTACCTGTGTACTTTATCACCATACTTGTTAAAGTTCAAGAGCATCATAAAAATTTAACTTATTTATCAATATTATGTTTACAAAATGCCCCCCTTGCCTATATAATATACTGGCTGTAATCAACAATCGCTTCAGGAGGTAACGCCATGGAAACGGGATTTTCAGAAAACATATCCAAGCTTAGAAAGGAACGCGGTCTTAACCAGCGCAAGGCGGCTTCCGAGCTGAAAATTTCGCAGGCGCTTTTATCGCACTATGAAAACGGCATACGCGAACCGGGTCTGGATTTTGTGGTCCGAGTCTGCGATTACTACGGGGTTTCCGCGGATTATGTTCTGGGCAGGACCAGTATCCGAGAGACGGTCCTCTCCGGCAGCGGAGTCCGGAACGAGGGCGAAAACCCTTCTGTTCTTGACAGGATGGCTCAGGACGCGGTAGTATTGGCGGCGGCCATACTGAAGATAGTTTATAACTGCGGGGGCGACGCCGCGGAAGCGGCCCTTAATTATATCATTTCCGCCGAATACAGGCTTTTGTGCGGAATTGTGGGCCCCGATTCGGAGCTTATTTCCCCTGATACGAAAAGAGCGGAAATTCTAAGCGAGGTCGACATGAAGCTGCTCTGCCTTGAAATATCCGAGGAGCTGGCCAGGCGCAACATAAAAATCACCCCCGAAATTTTGCGCGGCATAATATCAAAAAACAGCTACAAATCCTTCGAGTCGGTGATTTCTAAAATCGAGGGGCGGCTCGGGGCCTCGAAAGCGGACAAAAAGTAAAACAGAGGTGATTCTCTTGACTGATCAGGCCAAGATAAGAAACTTTTCAATAATCGCCCACATAGACCACGGAAAATCCACCCTTGCGGACCGCCTTTTGGAGAAGTGCGGCGCGGTCGATCCCCGTGAAATGGAAAACCAGATACTTGACAACATGGATTTGGAGCGCGAGCGCGGCATAACCATCAAGGCCCGCGCGGTCGGGCTGAAATACAAGGCCGAGGACGGCGAAACCTACACTCTGAACCTAATAGACACTCCGGGACATGTCGATTTCAACTACGAGGTTTCCCGGAGCCTTGCCGCCTGCGAGGGAGCCGTTCTGGTAGTTGACGCAAGGCAGGGCATAGAGGCTCAGACGCTTGCCAACACCTATCTCGCCCTTGACCATAACCTTGAGATATTGCCGGTAATCAATAAAATCGATCTGCAGGGTGCGGATCCGCAGAAGGTCAAGGCCGAAATAGAGGACATCATCGGAATCCCCGCCATGGACGCGCCGGAAATTTCGGCGAAGCTGGGAATTGGGATCGAAAATGTCCTTGAAAGCATAGTAAGGCTTATCCCTCCGCCTAAGGGCGACCGCACAGATCCGCTCCGCGCGCTTATATTCGACAGCCAGTACGACAGCTTCCGCGGCGTCATAGTATATATCCGCGTCATCGACGGAGAAATACGCAGGGACTCGGAAATAAAAATGATGGCCTCCGGCGCGGTTTACAAGGTGGTCGAGCTGGGTCACCTGCGTCCGACAAGGATGGAGCCCTGCGATGTCCTTTCGGCCGGCGACGTCGGCTATTTCACCGCGAGCATTAAAAACGTCACCGACACTCAGGTGGGCGATACGGTCACGGAGGCCGCCAGGCCCTGTTCCGAGCCCCTTCCGGGATACAGGCCGGCGCACCCCATGGTGTTTTCGGGCATATACACGACGGACGGCGCCAAATACCCCGATCTCCGCGACGCCCTCTCAAAGCTCAAGCTCAACGACGCGGCCCTGTCGTTCGAGCCGGAGTCCTCGGCCGCCCTCGGCTTCGGCTTCCGCTGCGGCTTCTTAGGCCTTCTCCATATGGAGATCGTCCAGGAGCGTCTGGAGCGCGAATATTCCCTCGACCTGATAACAACGGCTCCGAGCGTCATATACAGGATAACGAAGACTGACGGCGAGGTGCTCATGATAGACAATCCGCTCAACTACCCCGATCCGGCCGTTATCGCCGTCGCCGAGGAGCCCTTTGTCAACGCCGGCATAATGTGCCCCACCGAATATGTGGGAAATATCATGGAGCTCTGCCAGGACAGGCGCGGAGAATACAAGGAAATGGTATATATAGACAAGGATCGCGTCGAGCTTCGCTATGCGCTTCCCCTGAACGAGATAATTTACGACTTTTTCGACGCGCTAAAATCCCGCAGCCGCGGCTACGCTTCTCTGGACTACGAGTTTGCCGGATACCGCGAGTCTAATCTCGTTAAGCTTGACATCCTGCTGAACGGGGAAATCGTGGATGCGCTTTCGTTTATCGTTCATAAGGACAAGGCTTATCCGAGGGGCAGGAGGATAGCCGAAAAGCTGAAGGAGAGCATTCCCAGACAGCTTTTCGAGGTCCCCGTGCAGGCCGCTGTCGGCGGCAAGATAATCGCCCGCGAAACAATAAAGGCAATGCGCAAGGATGTGCTTGCAAAGTGCTACGGCGGCGACATTACAAGAAAGAAGAAGCTGCTTGAAAAGCAGAAGGAAGGCAAAAAGCGCATGAGGAACCTCGGCTCCGTAACGGTACCGCAGGAAGCTTTTATGGCCGTTTTGAAGCTTGACGAATAAAAGAGGCTCCGCGGTCAGGGACCGCGGAGCCTCTTTAAGCCTGTCAGAAAACATTTTAATATCAAATAATCGTCTTTCCGACGGCGTGTGCACCGGAGAAAAGCATTAAGCTTTCAATCACTCGAAATCCCCGGCCGCGAGCTCAAGCGTATCCCTTATGCCGATATTCTGCGGGCAGTGCCTCTCGCATTCGCCGCATTTGACGCATGACGAGGCTTTGCCGCCGCGCGCCGTCACCATATCGTAACGCCTTTTGTTCGCTTCAAGGTTCCTGTATATGTGGTAGTCGTTATATAGCTTGATTATGCCGGGTATGTTTATTTTTTCCGGACAGCTGTCCACGCAGTATTTGCAGGCGGTGCAGGGCACCGTCGGCATTTTCAAGAGCATTTCAAGCGCTTCCGCGATAACCCCGAGCTCCTCCTTCGAAAGCGGCTCGAAATTGTCAAAGGTTTCGGTGTTTTCGATCATATGCTTCATTTCAGACATTCCGGAAAGCACTACGTCTACGAGCGGGAAGGAGCCGGCGAAACGCAGCGCCCATGAGGCAAGGTTCCTCTCCGGCGCGGCTCTGAAGAAAATTTCCCTGACCTCCGGCGGCATGGCCGCAAGAGCCCCGCCCCTGACTGGCTCCATGACGAGCACTCTTTTGCCGAATTTTTCGGCAGCCTCATAGCAGAGCCGCGACTGCACCTCCTTGCTCTCCCAGTCGGCGTAGTTGAGCTGTATCTGCACGAACTCGGCTTCCGGATGCTCGTTCAATATCTGCTCAAGGTGGTCGGCCGTCGAGTGGAAGGAAAAGCCCAGGTGACGGATAAGCCCTTTTTCCTTTTGGCGTTTCAGGTAATCCCAGACCCCGAACTCTTCGGTCTTCCCCGCTGTTCCCCTGTTGATCCCGTGGATCAGATAGTTGTCGAAATATTTGGCCTTTGTGCGCTCAAGCTGGGTAGTGAAAATCCTTTCGCATTCTTCGCCGCTTTTCATTTCCATGACCGGCATCTTGGTGGCGAGCTGGAAGCTGTCACGCGGATAACGCCCCACAAGCAGCTCTCCGGCGATTTTCTCGCTTTCCCCGCTGTGATAGACAAAGGCCGTGTCAAAGTAGGAAAATCCGCGGCTCATAAAATAGTCGATCATGTCGGCTACCTGCGCCTTGTCGACGTCCTTCTCCCCTCCTCCGGGAAGTTTGGGCAGCCTCATCAAACCAAAACCAAGCTTTTTCATTCGTTTTCAATCCTTTCTCGACCGGGCGGTCCGCCATATTTAATCAGTTATGTATAATATAGCATATCGTTTTATCATTGTCGATAAGCATTATACGGCGAAGCCCTTCCAGCGGCTTTGATTGCGCTTGAGCGCGGCTCCTTGCCTTTGAATATTTTGTTGAATTCCATATCTTATTTTGATAAAATATATAAAATAAAGGAATCGGTGAGTACAATTATTTTTTGCGTCGCCGATTTCAAGCCGTTTCGCTGATCGCGCGGTTAAGAGAGGATGCAGGACTTTATCAATGGCTGTTAGGAATTGGAACGTTCTTGCTTACAGCAAGGAGGATGTCGAAAACCTTATAAAGGCGGGCTACTCGCCCCTTCTTGCGGGCGTGCTGTGCTCCAAGGGTTTTTCAACTCCAGAGCTGGCGAGGGAATTTCTGGACTGCGGATACGACTCTTTTTTGGATCCTTTCCTCCTTGCGGACATGGAAAAGGCCGTAAACAGAATAAACGCCGCTATTGAAAACAAAGAAAAAGTCGCCGTCTACGGCGACTATGACGTTGACGGAGTCACCGCCACCTGTCTTGTCTACGAGTATTTAACGGAGAAGGGCCTTTCATGCATAGTCCATATTCCCGACCGCATAGACGAAGGCTACGGGGTAAACGAGAACGCCATAAGGGAGCTTGCCGCCAAGGGCGCAACCCTTATTATAACGGTGGACTGCGGAATAACCGCGTTCAGCGAGCTTGAAATAGCCGCCGGCCTCGGCGTCGACGTTATCGTTACGGATCACCACGAATGTTCGGAAGAGCTTCCGAGGGCCGTTGCCGTAGTGGACCCCAAACGAAAGGACCGCGCTTATCCCTTCCCCTTTCTCGCCGGGGTCGGGGTCGCATTCAAGCTGCTGTGCGCAGTCGAGGGCAGGGAAAGCTGCCGGGCGCTTCTTGACGAGTACGGAGACCTTGTCGCCCTCGGAACGCTTGCGGATGTAATGCCGGTTATGGGCGAAAACCGGTTTCTCATAAAGCGCGGCATGGAAATAGTGCGGAGCGGCAAGCGGCAGGGGCTTGCCAGCCTTATCGAGGCCGCCGGCGAAAACATAAAAAAAATTGCAGCAGACAAGGTGGGCTATACGATATCTCCGAGGCTTAACGCCGCGGGACGCATGGGAAAGGCGCGCACGGCTTTTTCCCTGCTGTCCGCAAAAGGAAAGGTGGACTCGGGCGAGATTGCCCGCGTGCTCTGCGACCTCAACCGTGAAAGGCAGAGCATCGAAGCCGCCATACTCGCCGATGCCATTTCCATGCTCACGGAGCTTCCGGTAGAAAAGCCGATAGTGCTCGGCTCTGACTCCTGGCATCAGGGAGTCGCGGGGATCGTGGCTTCCCGTATGAGCGAAAGGTACTTTGTGCCGACGATAATAGTCTGCTTCGACGGCGAAGAGGGGCACGGCTCCTGCAGGAGCTTCGGAAACTTCAACCTCTACGCCGCGCTCGAAGCCTCCAGGGAGCACCTGGAATGCTTCGGCGGACATACGCTTGCCGCAGGGCTTACGGTGAAGCGCTCCAAATTCGACGACTTCAGGCGCTGCTTCTGCGAATATTATACCCGCAACGCGGATTCGAGGACCGCGCCGCCGCTGGACATCAACTTTGTCATAGATGACGCGAACCTTTTCACTCTGAAAAACATCGAGGATCTTCTGGAGCTGGAGCCCTGGGGCAACTGCAATCCGCATCCGGTCTTCTGCCTGTACGGTGCGGCAATAGACCAGATAACGCCCATAGGCGACGAGCGGCATCTGAAAATGAGGGTTTCAAAGGACGGCGTTCAGCTCGACTGCATCTTTTTCGCAAAGAAGCTTTACGATATAGGGCTCAGGCCGGGTGAGACAGCCGATCTCGCTTTTTATCCCCACATAAACGAATTCCGAGGCGAAAAATACATACAGCTTATACTGAGGGACGTGAAACCTTCCGCGGAAACCGCGCAACAGCGCTTAGGAGAGCTTGAGCTGATAGGGCGCTTCGGAGAGTATCTTTCGAGGGAGGAAAAGAGACAGCTCCTTCCGGACAGGCGTAATTTTATCGACGTATGGCATACAATAGAACGGCTATCCGAAAATCTCCCGCATTTTTCGGGCGAGCTTTCCGAGGTTATTTACGGGATAGGCGCTACGATCCCCTCGACTCCGCCGGCAAAAATATATGCCTGTCTCAGGATTTTTTCCGAGCTCGGGCTGATCTCGATCGCGGAAAAAGGCAATAATATCGAGATAACCGTCCACAGCAACAGAAGGACAGACCTGAATTCCTCAAAAATACTGAGAAAGTTGCGCTCATAGAATTCCAAAGGACATAATAAGAAAAATTTACGAAAAGGAGGCGGAAAAATGGAGGCTTTGATTAAAGAGTACGAAAACCTTGAAAAAAAGGTCCTGGCGTATAACCCCAATCTGAATGTGCAGCGGCTCCGTTCCGCCTTTGAATTCGCGGTATCGGCTCATAAGGGGCAGAAGAGGAAGGACGGCTCCCCTTATGTCACCCATCCGATTGCAGCCGCCGAAATCACGGCCGAAATGGGCCTGGACGAGGATTCGATAATCGCGAGCCTGCTCCACGACGTGATCGAGGACACCCCTGTTTTGTATGAGGAGATGGCGAAAAAATTCGGCTCATCCGTCGCCAATCTCGTGGACGGGGTCACCAAGCTTACCCGCGTTGTATATACGAACAAGGAAGACGAGCAGATGGAAAATCTGCGGAAGATGCTCATGGCCATGGCCAAGGACATCCGAGTCATCCTCATTAAAATTGCCGACCGCCTGCACAATATGCGGACCATGGCCTATCAATCCGAGACCAAGCGCCGTGAAAAAGCGCTGGAAACCATGGAGATATACGCGCCGATAGCTCACCGTCTCGGTATGCAGAAGGTAAAATGGGAGCTTGAGGACCTCGCGCTTTTGTACCTGGACCCTGTCGGATACCGGGAAATCACTGATGCTCTCGAAAACCGCAAGGAGGTGCTCGACAGCTTTATGTCGAGCATACAGCAAAAGATAGAGGACCGCCTCGGCGAATACGGCATCAAATGCAAGGTGTACGGACGCCTGAAGCATATTTACAGCATTTACAGGAAAATGTACAGCCAGAACAAGGAGCTGAGCGAGGTCTTCGACCTCTGCGCATTCCGCGTCATCGTCGATACGGTGGCGGACTGCTATAACGTGCTGGGGCATATCCACGATCTTTTCAAGCCGGTGCTGGGCAGGTTCAAGGATTATATCGGAACCCCGAAGCCCAATATGTACCAGAGCCTCCATACGACGGTCATAGGCACGGAAGGCATTCCTTTCGAGGTCCAGATACGCACCTGGGAAATGCACCGAACCGCCGAATACGGAATCGCGGCCCACTGGAAATACAAGCAGGGAATAGACCGGCACAGCCACGAGGAGCAGTTTGCCTGGGTGCGGAGCCTCCTGGAGGCTCAGCAGGACACCGACGTTTCGGATTTCATGCACGAGCTCAAAATCGACATGTTCTCCGACGAGGTCTTTGTCTTCACGCCCAAGGGGGACGTTATAAATCTCCCGGCGGGGGCGACGCCGATAGATTTTGCATACAGCATACATTCGGCTGTCGGCAACCGGATGACGGGAGCAAAGGTGAACGGACGCATAGTTCCATACGACACCCAGCTCCAAAACGGCGATATAGTCGAGGTAATCACCTCAAATTCCTCGAAGGGCCCGAGCCGCGACTGGATAAACATCGCGAAAAGCAGCGAGGCGCGAAGCAAAATCAAGCAGTGGCTCAAAAAGGAAAAGCGCGAGGAGAACATCATTCAGGGCAAGGCGATTTTTGAGGCGGAAATGCGCCGGCAGAACCTTAAACCGACGGTTTTGGAGCACGACGACGCGCTGCCCCTCATTCTTAAAAAGCTTGCGCTCAATTCTCTCGACGACCTCTACGCCGCGATAGGCTTCGGCGGCATGACCGCCACCAGGGCGGTGAACAGGATTAAGGACGAGCTTGTCCGAAGCGCCAAGGCTTCGCCCGACAAGGCCCTCCTTGAAAGAATCAACCACCATCAGTCGGACGATCTTACTAAGCCCGGAAAGGCCTCAAACGGCATAATAGTCGAGGGCGTGAGCAACTGCCTTGTCAAATTTTCGCGCTGCTGCAGCCCCGTTCCGGGCGACGAGATAATCGGCTTCATCACCAAGGGCTACGGGGTTTCGGTGCACAGGAAGGACTGCGTTAATTATCTGAATTCCAAGGCGAGACCCGAGGAGTCCGGGCGATGGATAAACGTGAGATGGGCGGCCACCGGCAAGGATGCTTACCAGACCGTGCTCTCCCTTACGGCAGCCGACCGGAACAACCTTGTCATCGACATAGCTACAACTCTCGCCACAATAAACGCAAAGGTCCGGGCCCTTTCTGTCAGGGACACTGAAAACGGGCTCGCGACGGCGCAGATATCCATAGAGGTCATGAACCGGGACGAGCTTAAATATGCGATCTCAAGGCTATCCTCAATTCCGGGAGTCATGGACGTAAGGCGCAGCAGCATGTAAGGAGAAAGCAAGTTGAGGGCGGTAATAACGAGGGTAAAAAACGCGCGTGTGGAAATCGGCGGCAGCGTAAGAGGCGGCATAGAAAATGGATTGCTTGTCCTGCTTGGAATTAAACATGACGACACGGAAGCCGACGCCGTCAGGCTGGCGGACAAAATAACAAAGCTTCGGATATTTGAGGACCCGGATGGCAGAATGAACCTCAGTCTTGCCGACGCCGGCGGGGGTCTGCTCGTAGTATCGCAGTTCACTCTGTACGGAAACTGCAAAAAAGGCCGCCGTCCGGAATTCCTTTCCGCGGCGCGACCGGAAACGGCTGTGCCGCTGTACGAGCTTTTTATAGCCGAGTGCGAAAGGCTCGGTTTCAAGGTTGAAACGGGCGAGTTCGGGGCGGACATGCAGGTGTTCTCGCAAAACGACGGACCCGTTACAATAATTATGGACACGGAAGCGCTTTAACGCTCAGGAGGAAAGCCATGTATATCAAAACCCTTCAGGTCGGACAGCTCCAGACAAACTGCTATATCGTCACCGACGAGAAAACGCTCGACTGCGCGGTGATCGATCCGGGCGCACAATCCTCGGTTATCCTCGACTATCTGGAGGACAACAAGCTCAAGGCCAGGGCTATATTTTTGACTCACGGGCACTTCGACCATACCGGAGGCGTCGAAAATCTCGTCAAGGCGACGGGCGCCGAAGTATATATAAGCCGGCTCGACTGCCGGACGGGAACGCCGGCGCCGATGCAGTACAGCGCGCCCCCGGGAACAAAGCATTATTCCGAGGGCGACGTCATATGCGTTTCGGGCCTGAGGTTCGAGGTTCTGGAGACCCCCGGGCATTCTCCAGGCTCCGTAACCCTGAAATGCGAGGACGCGCTTTTTACGGGCGACACCCTTTTCAGGGACAGCTGCGGAAGAACCGATCTCGAAGGCGGCAGCATGGAGGTGCTTCTGAAATCGCTGAAAAGGCTCTATATGCTTGAGGGCGACTTTGAGGTCTACCCCGGCCATGCCGATCAGAGCACCCTCTCGCGCGAGCGAAGATTCAACTATTACATGCGGTACGCGGTTGACGAAAACGAATAATAAGGATACTTTTCGGGGGAATGCATGAAGCTCTGCCTGCTTGGACACGATTATAAATACGCCGTGGAGCAGATATTTCTTATTTTCTTCCCCGGCGAGAAGCCGCAGTACGAGGAAAAGCCGCCGGAGAGCGGCGACCGCATCGTCGTTTCTCTCAGCCAGTCGCAGGGAGAGTACGTCGCCGAGGCCGAAATACACCTTAAAGGAGCTGTCGAGAGGTCCGCGGAGGTCTTCAGGCCCTCCGCCGCCGACAGGCTCACGCTCCGCAGGGAGCTTCAGAAATACCTTAAGCTGGCCTTCTATAACGCCGCGGTTAAGGCGACGGGAAAAACCGCTCCCTGGGGAGCAGTCACCAACATCAGGCCCGTCAAGATACCGACAAGGCTTTTAGAGTCCGGCGTTCCCGAAAAGGAGGCCGAGAGGATACTGCGGGAAGAATACTTTGTGGCGCCCGAAAAGGCCTCTCTCGCGCTGGAAGCCGCCCTTAAATCCATCTCCGTCAAAAATTCGCTGGAAGAACGCGACATATCGCTTTATATAGGGATTCCGTTTTGCCCCACAAGGTGCAGCTACTGCTCCTTCGTAAGCAATTCAGTCGAAAAGTCGCTCAGGCTTGTTGAGCCTTATCTTAACGCGCTGTACCGGGAAATCGAAGCCGCCGCGGCGCTCGTAAAGGACACGGGCCTTCGCGTAATTTCGGTCTATATCGGCGGAGGGACTCCCACGACGCTCTCCGCGGAACAGCTAAGGGCGCTTCTGGACAAAATAAGCGCATCGTTTGAGCTTTCCGCGCTCCGCGAATTCACAGTTGAAGCAGGCCGCGCCGATACGGTCGACGAGGAAAAGCTTCTGGCCGCAAAGTCCGGCGGAGCGGACAGGATTAGCATAAATCCGCAGACGATGAACGACGAGGTGCTTCGCGCCGTCGGCAGGAGGCACACGGCAAAGGATGTGGAAAACGCCTTTCGGGCCGCCCGGAAAGTCGGCTTCAGGGTGATAAACTCGGACCTTATAGCGGGCCTTCCCACCGACACCCCGTCAAGCTTCAGGGAAAGCCTCGATGTGCTGCTCGGCCTTTCCCCGGAGAATATCACGGTTCATACGCTCGCCGTAAAAAGAGGCTCCAGACTTAATGAAGGAGGCTTCCTGCTTTCCGAGAGCGACGTCCGGGAAATGCTGGAGGAAAGCGCCGTCAAACTGCGCAGTTCGGGCTATTTTCCCTATTATCTTTACCGGCAAAAATTCACGGCCGGAA
Organism: Clostridiales bacterium; assembly: GCA_029265975.1. Taxonomy (GTDB): domain Bacteria; phylum Bacillota; class Clostridia; order Oscillospirales; family Oscillospiraceae; genus DUPK01. Next base: position 1,976 of record JAJUGN010000004.1, on the reverse strand, counting down.
ATTTCGAAAACCTGGGCTGGTGCAGGGAAGGCGCCGAGAGCATCTACAACATATGCATTATGGAGGAGCTTCAGACCATAGTATCTCTGGGCGCCGGAGGAGTGACGAAGCTCGTCGCGCCGGTATCGGGGAGGATCGAGCGTATTTTTAACGCGAAGTACCCATATGAATATATTGAGCGCATCGAAGAGGAAATAAGCAAAAAAGAATTTATAAAAGAGTTTCTGGAAAAATACAGGTGAGGTGTATCTATGTCCGCATATGATTTGTCGGAAATCAACCGAAGGATCCGGGAGGATCCCAGGGAATTCGTCAGAGACTGCGACGCTCTTCTGCAGCAGTGCGTGCTTGTGGCGGCAAACAGCATCAGGGTTCATATGAAGACCTGTCCCATCGTACTGCTCTCGGGCCCGTCCGGCAGCGGAAAAACCACCATGTCGAGAATGATCGAGAGGGAGCTGGAGTCCCAGGGAATAAGCACCGTCGCCATTTCCATGGACAACTACTTTCTGAGCATAGACCCTGAAACGACGCCCCGGACGCCCACCGGGGAATACGATTTCGAATCTCCCGGATGCCTCGACATGGAGCTTATAAACGAACACTTCACGTCAATCATGAAGGGCGAGATCATCCGCATACCTCATTTCAACTTCTCCACTCAGAAGCGCAGCACGAGCCGCTTTACCCCTCTGCGTCTGAGGGACAACGAAATAGTGATTTTTGAGGGCATACATGCGCTGAACGACGAGATAACGAAAGTGCATCCGGAGGCTTTGAAGCTGTATATAAGCGCAAGCTCGGATATCAGCAGGGACGGCAAGCCGTTTTTCGAAAGCACATGGCTGAGGCTCATACGCCGCATAGTCCGGGACGACAACTTCAGGGGCTCCAGCGCCGAGTACACGCTCAGAATGTGGCCCAATGTGCTGCGCGGAGAGAATCTCTATATAAACCCAAACGTATACAAGGCGAACATCGCTCTCGATACAGCCCTTCCCTATGAGGTCTCCTTAATGAAACGCTATGCCGAGCCTTTGCTCCGCAGGCTGCCTTGCAAATTCCAAAACCAGGATGAGCTTGAGGCCATCCTCGCGGCGTTCCAGTTCTTTGAGCCCGTAAATCCCACGATAGTCGGTGCAAATTCGCTGCTTCGCGAATTTATAGGCGGAAGTGAATTTTTTGGTGATGATAAGGGGTAATGAAGATGAATAACAATATAATAATCGCAATAAGCAGGCAGTTCGGTTCCGGAGGCCGGAAGGCGGGTCTTATGCTAGCTCAGGAGCTCGGCTTCAATTACTACGACAGGGCTATAATTCTGAGGGCTGCCGAAAAAACCGGCATAAGCCCCGAGCTGATGGAAAACCTTGAAACTAACGCCGCCTCAAGCTACTACTTCAATCTGAGCCAGGCGATGAGCGCCTTCGCCATGCCGATAATCACCTACGACCAGACACCGAACGGCGAAATATTCAAGGCTCAGGCCGACATTATACGCGAAATCGCTTCAAAGGAAAGCGCCGTGATAATCGGCTGCTGCGCGGACTATATTTTGCGCGACTATACCCGCCTCATCAACGTATTTCTGCACGCCGACAAGTCCGACCGGCTCCGCCGCATAGTCGGAGAGTACGGGTTAAGCGAAAAGGAAGCCAGGGAGCAGATCAAGCAGGTAGACAAGGGCCGGGAAATTTATTACAGGACCTTCACCGGCTCGGATTGGCTGGATATCGGCAAAAGCGATCTTTGCATAAACACCTCCAGAACCGGTATTGAGGGAGCGGTTGCCGCCATAAAGGCTCTCGCTCTGGAAAAGATGAAGTGAGCTTACATAAAATAACGGTACGGGGCGAAAAAACGCCCCGTACCGTTATCAGCTTGTCAAAGAACCTGTTTACAGCAAAAAAGCTTCGCAGAATTTCCGCCACGAATGGCGGAAAAAAGTCAAATCTGTCATTTCCGGCGGCGTGTAC